>NZ_JAMYNL010000037.1:0-39271 GCF_040319065.1 Mesorhizobium sp. M0968 | reverse complement strand
TGGACAAACCATTCCCGGCTTTCTGACATTTCGAATCTCCTTTGCTATTTAAGGAAAAACTTTCAGAAGAAGACATTGTTCCGGAGCAAAGCCGCGGGACAGGCTTGATCCTGCCAGAGGATCCGCGCCGTCGGCGGATCTCAATTCACCTCTCGAAATCCTCAGCAATGCGGGTGAGGGCCAAGATCGCGGAAGATCGGCGCCAGGAAAACGGGCATGGACGCGAGACGCGCCGATCAACCACACGTGCTCCCCGCTGCGCGTTCCATTACAAAGTCCAACTGGCACTGTGAGGGCGAAGGATCTAGCCTGTCAGTTTAGTGAAGTCGTGGCGCCGCGCGCGAACATGTGCCAGCAAATTCGTTTCGTTTACGACCCCTGATTGAAAGAGATTCAGCGTGGTCGAGGCCAGAATCTGAGCGTCTATCGGGGTGCTGTACCATTTGGCGTCGGCGGTTACCTGGTCGACAACCCGCTGGCAGATCGCCCGATCTTTAGGTCTAAGGAACTGATTTTTCAGTGCTCGTAGCATCTCGACGCCTTGAAACCGAGAGTCACCTGTCTCCCGCGCGATACCCATGCGTGGTCTCCGAGCATGGACCCTAAGCGCATTCAGACAGAAAATTGCCATTCGTTTGAGTGGTACCGATGTCGCGTGGATAAGCGGCGGTCCGCGAGCTAATCCACCATGTCGCGCAGCGGCTTCTTGCGCTTTGGCGTCCTGTACTTCTCGACCAGCCTGACCTTGTCGATGTCGATCGTCACCAGCGGTCCCAGATCGACAGTCACCCTGCCGCCTTCCTCGTCTACGCGCGTGATCTCTCCGGTAAGCTCGATCTGCTGCCCCTTCTTCACCTTGGTATGATCGATGATCGAATGCGGAAAGCTATAGCTCGGAATCGAGACGTTTACGCAGTGCTGGGTGACCCGTTTGCGAAGGCGGCCGGGATCGCCACCTCGTCACGAATGGGAATTCCGCGCGCCGTTCCATGAGTCTGGTGCGTTCGGCGCCTTACTCAAGATATTGCTAATTATGGATGAGCCCGCTTCCTCCAATCGATGGATGAAGCCGATCGTGGGCCGGTGCTACTTGATGCATCGCGCGACTTACCCGACAAGAGCTGGCTCCAGAGGCAAAATATGAGCAAGACGACTCTCATTGCTATCGCAATCCTCGCGATCAGTGTCGGCTGTGCCGAAGCCAAGGACCGTAAGGTCGAAACGGCGACCCACCGTAAGGTCGAAACCGCGACCCTCGGCACGTATGCCAATTCGAAGAACCTGCCGGTTTGTACAGCGGCAAGCTCACTCTTCGAAGTCCTCGGTGATAAATGTTTTCTCGTCACAGGTTCGATGATCTATGGCGACATCGCCGAACTCTCCCGGACAATCACTTTGAGTTGGTAGCCGAGGCAACAACCTCGCAGCGCATTCTCCGGTATGAAGCTGCGTCGCAGGGGCTGCCTTCGCCCAGATATCGACCCAGTCTTCGCGCGTGGTCAATACCGGCGCAATCCCCAGTCACCACGGGCCTCTCCAAAATTCTTATGCCGTCCGCACCTGCGGTCGAGCGTGTCGCGCCAACACAGCAGCGCCTCTGCATCGTTTGGGCAACCCAACCATAGCTTCCGGTCCGGAAACTCGCTTACGCGTCTCATCGTCCATTCGGCAGTGGAAAATTAGGCCGATTTGGCAGTGCTCAGAATCGCGTAGCTGTCCTGCGATCCGCTCGGAGAGGATGGCGAGTGGTTGCGGCAACTGCGCCTCAAGCTGGCTGGCGACCGCCGTCTGCAGCCCGCTGCTGCGGAGCAGCGCTGACGCTGCGTTCGTCCGGACCGTCGCAAGACCGCTTGATTGTATCCGGCCTGGAGACAGACAAACGCCGGCGCACCCTCACCCTGAAACCAAAAGACAATATCGATGACCTTCAACAGCTATGCTCCCAAGGGTTCAAGCGCCTGCAAACATTCACCATGCCAATTTCGCCATCGCCGCTTCGATGACGGCGCCCTCAATTTCATGGAGCAAGCTTTGCCGCCAAGGGGTTCTGCCCGATGGCGGCGATCAGGCTCGTGCATACCTCGATCACCATCACCAAGACCCTGCGAGACGCAGAAGAGGCTAGCCGCTTCATGAAGCGGCTAGAAGACCCAAACCCAAAAGCCGCTGATCGATTTGAGCCGCAGTAACGAAGTGTAACCGGGTTCCCACTACAAGAAGCTCAAACCGCGCAAGACCGCTGATCGATACGGCCACGATCTTCAACGGTCTTGCCCAATGGAAGCCGCCCCAATGGAAATCGCCACGAACGGCCATACGACTAGCCATCTGATGACGTCACGGCGCTTTGCGCCTCTCTTCTGGACGCAGTTCCTTTCCGCCTTCAACGACAATTTCCTCAAGAACACGCTGGTGTTCCTTATTCTGTTCACCCTGGCGGCGGACAAGGCTGCATCACTGGTTACGCTGGCGGGTGCCGTCTTCATGGCTCCTTTCCTGCTCCTGTCCGCCGTTGGTGGCGAGATCGCCGACCGGTTCGACAAGGCGCTCATCGCCCGTCGGCTGAAATTCACCGAGATCGCCGCTGCGGCTGTCGCTGTCGTTGGAATCACCCTGTCGTCGATCCCGGTGCTGATGATCGCGTTGCTCATGTTCGGCATCATCTCGGCACTGTTCGGACCGATCAAGTACGGCATCCTGCCGGATCACCTCGAGCGCAAGGAATTGCCCCGCGCCAATGCCTGGATCGAATCGGCAACCTTCGCCGCCATCCTCGGCGGCACTATCGCCGGAGGCGTCGTCTCGGCCGATGGCATTGGCGTCTCGGTGTTCGGGCCGATCATGATGATCCTTGCCGTGGCCTGTTGGTTTGTCAGCCGCTACATCCCGTCCACCGGTTCTGCGGCTCCCGACCTAGTCATCGACAAAAACATCTTTCGCTCGACCTGGCGACAGGTGAACGGTTTGCGTGCCGACAAGCGGATCTGGCGCGCCGGACTGATGACGTCGTGGTTCTGGCTGATCGGGGCCATTGTCCTTTCGATCCTGCCTACATTGGTCAAGGATTCGCTCGGTGGCGGAGAAATCGCTGTCACCGCCTATCTCGCGGTGTTCGCCGTGTCGATCGCCATTGGCTCTGCCATAGCCGCATGGATGTCGCAGGGCCGCATCGTGCTCTTGCCAGCCCCGGTTGGCACTGCGTTGATGGCACTGTTCGGCTTGGACCTGGCCTGGACCATCTGGAGCATGCAGCCTTCGATCGGGGCCGAAACGCTCGCAATATTCTTCGCCAGGCCAAACACGGTCCATGTTGCGATCGACCTTGCCGGCATGGCTATTGCCAGCGCCTTTCTTGTCGTACCAACCTTCGCCGCCGTACAAGCCTGGGCGCCCGAAGCCAGCCGCGCTCGCGTCGTCGCCGCGGTGAGCATCGTCAATGCAGGCTTTATGACGGTGGGCGGCATACTTGTCGCCGCGATTCAAGCAGTGGGCGTCTCCACTGGAGGTATCCTGTTCGGCCTCGCCGCACTCAACGTGGTCGCCGCCTGGCTGATGCTGAGATATCTGCCAACCAACGCCTTCCGCGACTTCGTTTCCATTCTGTTCCGAGCCTTCCATCGTCTGGAGGTGGAGGGGCTGGAAAACCTTAAGGCGGCCGGCCCGGCACCCATCCTGGCGCTCAACCATGTCAGTTTCCTCGACGGCCCATTGGCTTTGACGCTGACGGATGAGGAGCCGGTGTTTGCCATCGACTACACCATCGCCCAAGCCTGGTGGATGAAGCCGTTCATGAAACTTGCGCGCGCCCTGCCGCTCAATCCGGCCAAGCCGATGTCGACCCGCACGCTTATCAAGGCCGTGCAAGGCGGCGATCCGCTTGTCATCTTCCCCGAAGGCCGGATCACCGTGACCGGCGGCCTAATGAAGGTCTATGACGGTGGCGCCATGGTGGCCGACAAGACCGGCTCGATGATCGTGCCAGTGCGCATCGACGGCCTGGAGAAGAGCTATTTTTCGCGGCTGAGTTCGCTGCATGTGCGCCGCCAGCTGTTCCCAAAGGTCAGGGTGACGATACTAGAACCGGCCAAACTTGAAGTACCGCCGGACCTCAAGGGCCGGAAGCGCCGCGCAGCGGCGGGTGCTGCCCTCTACCAGGTCATGTCGGATCTCGTCTTCCGCACCCAGGACATCGACAAGACTGTGCTGGAGAAGATCATCCAGACGGCGAGCGAACGCGGCATGAAGCAACTGGCCGTGCAGGACCCCGTCACCGGTTCGCTGAGCTACGGCAAGCTGCTGACAGCCGCCGCCGTGCTTGGAGAGAAATTCAAGAACCTCTATGCCGGCCAGCAGACGCTCGGCATCATGCTGCCCAATGCCAACGGCGCCTGTGCAACGCTGCTCGGCGTCATGTCCGCCGGCAAGGTTCCGGCGATGATGAACTTCACTGCCGGTGCGGCCAACATCCTCTCCGCTTGCAAGGCCGCCGAGGTGCGCACCGTGCTGACTTCACGCGCCTTTGTCGAACAAGCGAAACTTGGCGCCGTGGTCGAGGAACTCGGCCGCTCGGTCGATATTGTGTGGCTTGATGATCTGAGGGCCACCATTGGCCTCAAGGACAAGCTGCTCGGCCTATTGCGCAAAAATACACCCCGGGTCGCCCGCAAGCCCGGCCAACCGGCGGTGATCCTGTTCACCTCAGGTTCTGAAGGCACGCCTAAGGGCGTGGTGCTCACCCATCGCAACATCCTGGCTAATGCCGCCCAGGCCGCCTCGCGTATCGACTTCCATTCGGGCGACAAGGTCTTCAACGTGCTGCCGATCTTCCACTCGTTCGGCATGACAGCAGGTACGGTGCTGCCGCTGATATCGGGCGTGCCGGTCTATTTCTATCCCTCCCCGCTGCACTATCGCATGGTGCCGGAGTTGGTCTACGCATCGAACGCGACGATCATCTTCGGCACCGATACGTTCCTCAGCGGCTATGCGCGTACGGCACACCCTTACGACTTCCGCTCAGTGCGCTATTGCTTTGCCGGCGCGGAACCGGTCAAGGCTTCTACGCGCGCGACCTATATGGAAAAGTTCGGCCTGCGCATCCTCGAAGGCTATGGCGTGACCGAAACCGCGCCCGTGATCTCCATCAACACGCCGATGTACAACCGCTCCGGCAGTGTCGGCAAAATCATGCCGGGTATGGAGTACCGTCTGGACCCGGTGCCTGGCGTCGAGGATGGCGGACGGCTTTTCGTGCGCGGGCCCAATGTCATGGCGGGCTATCTGCGCACCGAGAAGCCGGGCGTGCTCGAGCCGCTCGAAGACGGCTGGCATGACACCGGTGACGTGGTCGCCGTCGACGACGTCGGCTTCATCACCATTCGAGGCCGCGCGAAGCGCTTTGCCAAGATCGGTGGCGAGATGGTTTCGCTGGCCGCCGTCGAGGCACTGGCGGGCGAATTGTGGAAAGGCTCGCTCTCGGCGGTCGCCGCCGTGCCAGATGCGCGCAAGGGCGAAAAGCTGGTCCTCATTACCGAGGCTGTCAACGCCACGCGTGCCGAATTCCTGGCCTTCGCCAGGGCCAACGGCGCCATGGACCTGATGGTGCCGGCCGAAGTGCGCGTCGTTGCGAAAGTGCCTGTCCTCGGCTCAGGCAAGCTCGATTTCTCCGCTGTGACCAAAATGGTGAGCGGCGAAGACATGAAAACCCAAGCGGCTTGAACGGCTCGCTTTTACGGGTAGCTTTTGTGTATCTCGGTTGAGAACACGGGACCGCCGCGAAAGTTCGGTGCACGCAGCGCCGTGCGAACGAGCTGCAGCTGGCGAAAACGATGGTGCAGGGTCGATGCGCTCATTTGCACATGTGCCGCGAGCTCGTCGATGCTGAACTGTCGAGGCGGCGGTCATAGAACTGGCAAGCGAGGACCATTGGCTTGTCCGACTATCGTTGCGCCTTCAGCAGACGCTCGAGCGTTGAAAAGTCACTCATGTCGCGGTAGGGCGTCAGGTCAAGATCCTTGGGGATCTTCTTGAGCTTCTCTTCGGAGATCGGTTTTTCGTTCTTTTTGTTGAAGGCCTGGTAAGCGGACCAGCCAACACCCGCCGCCTTCACTGCATCGCGTTCGGCTCGAAGAGCGATTTGATGCGCGTGCAGGTAATGAAGCCCGAGTTCGTCCAGGAGCGCCTTTTCAACAAGTTCGTGCGTTAGCAGAAATGGGGCAAGCCGGACCTTGGCCGATTTCCAATCCATAGTGCGAGGCATATGGCGATCGATAAAAATCGTCCTGCCATCTTTGCTGTATCCAGCAATGTAGGGGATATCGAAATCATGGACGATCTTCACCCGACGATGCAGCGCCCGCACAGCGTCACTCAGTACATCATCGTCCAAGTCTTCGGAAACGTGGCGGACTTCATCTTCAAGCTTCATTTTTTCCACACTGACACCAGCGGCGCTTTGCTCCCATAGACCGGATCCTTGCGTTGACGGCCAACTTGGGAATCGTTCGTAATGCCCGCTGATGTTCCTGGGCTGTCGTGCATTCGTCATAAGCGTCGGATGCGGGATAAGCGCCGACCACCAGGAAACCAGCAGACGCGGAGAAACATTGGTGACCGGTGCCGGCCGGAAGAACTGCCATATCGCCGGCCTTCCAGGACAATGTACGGCCCCTGTTGCCCCCGAACCGAACCTTGCCGGTTCCGCCCGCAACCCCAAGCACTTTATTTTTGCGGGAATGGTAATGGACGTAGTGGTAGATGCCGTCCCGCCAGCCGCTACTCCAGCCATTGGCCTCGAAAAGCTCTTCCAGCACGGCTGCGGAATCAAATTGTTCCACCGACCTTACGGCGCCGGGATAGACGACAAACGGCCAGAAGGGGTGGTTCGGCACGAGGCCGTCATCCTTAAACCGAAATTCGAGTGGCTTCTTCATCTTCACGAATTCGGCGAGTTCTTGCTTTCTCGGTCGCGCGATACCCGTCGCCTGCTCGGTAAGCTTTCTTCAGGCTCTCGAGAATGCCCACGGCGAATCCTTGCGCTCGATGAGACAGCGGCGAAAGCCTCCGCTCTGGTCTCAACAAATCTCAACCAGCGACACCGCACTTTGTTCCTTTTGTCGAATGGCCGCTATTAAGCTGCGGCCCGCGAGGAGAACTGAAACTCAGACAAGCGCCCGCATGTCGGCCGCTCAGCTTGTGCCTGCCGGAGTTGAACGAGAATTGTCTTGGCGGTGCTGCGCCAGAAGGCATTCGCGTCCTCCAGGTTTTTGGATTCTAGGACCCGGGCGATACCTTCGACCAATTTCCGCCGCCGATTCAGCGGAAACGCGCTTATGTTGAATGATCGATCACCTCACCCGGATCGCCCAGGCTTCGAAGGCCGCAACCTGTTGCTGATCGCTTTCCGATCATCACCGTGCAAGGCAGGGACGTGCTGCAATTTATCTTCGGTAAGCTGTTCGGCCGGCATCTCCTGGTGCGGTGGAGGAAGCGAAACTCACCGCCGTGCCGTACTTTGCCTGGGACAATCGCGACCCCGGCGAGATGCTGGTCTGGCTCAGAAGGGCGGGGTAGCTCTATCGCCATCTGAGCCGCGTTGCATGCCTTGAATTCGCCCGGGCGCGCGTCATCTAGCTTTGAGTGGCGCCAGTCACTTGAACGGGTGGAGGCAGATTGTGGCGCTCGAAGCTGTCGCGCGTCCGAACGCCGGTGGCCGCTTTATTGCGGTCGTGGTGGTGCCGCTGCTATTCGTCGTCGGTGGACTGGCCATTCGCTATGCGGCATTTGCCTCGATCTCGGCGCAACCAGGCTTCGCAGCCTATGCCCAGGCGCTCTGCCGGTGGGATTGCGCGTGGTATGTCGACATTTCCGAACATGGTTATGAGCGCTTTCCCATTCCAAACCAGAGCAATGTCGGACGCTGGGGCTTCTTTCCACTCTATCCGATGCTGGTGGCGGCAATCCGGTCTGTTTTCCCTTTGCCGACGATACTGCTCGCGTCGATCACATCGGTTGCGTGCAGCTACGCGGCCTGTCTGGTGGCGTGGCCGCTGCTCGAGAAGAACATGCGCGCTTATGTGCTATATTGCGCCTTTCTGCTCAGCGGCCCGTTCTCCTTTCATTTTACGACTTTCCTGACCGAACCTCTTTTCGTGCTCCTGACGTCGTGCGTTTTTCTGGCACTCAAACGCTCCAGCTATCTGACCGCGGGGCTGTCATCGGCTCTGCTGTCGGCAACCAGGCTCGTCGGAGTGCTTGTTGTATTTGCGACCGTCATTCAGATGTTCAGGGATTACCGCGCAAAGGGCGGATCGGCGCTTTCTTTCCCACGTTGGGTGCTTGGCCGACCGGATCTGCTCGTTGCAATTCTCATCTCGCCTGCCGGCTTGTTCGCCTACATCCTGTTCCTCTATCTGACGGTCGGGGACGGCTTTGCCTTCCTGCACGTCCAGCGCGCGTTTGGACGGGTGGTGGGCAATCCGCTCGCCTTCATATGGGATGGACTCTCGGCCGTTCCGGCGACTGGATGGCTGCCTACGGCGCCGCAATGGAGCGCGCTCGCCGCACTCATAGGACTGGCGCTATCGGCGGTTCTGGCGGTTCGCAGGCAATATGGCGCCGCGTTGTTCTGCGCCTGCTGCATCATCCTGCCGCTGATCACGAACCTGGCCTCGATGGTCAGATACGTCATTGGGCTTGCGCCTCTGACAATGTTGCTGACCACGTTGTTGTCGGCGTCGAAGCTGACTTTTCTTGCGGCTCTGGGTCTCTTCCTGGGCGCCTGCTATTTCATGACCGTCGCGTGGATCGGGGGCTATCTTGCCCTGGTCTAGCACTCCGGGCCCGCATCGGCGCGCGGCCTCGCTTGGCGGCTACACGCTGGCGGCGGTTCTGGCCGGGGCGGAAATCATCATGCTTGCGCTTGCTCTCAATCCAGACGTCAATGCCGACTATCGCGCCTATTACATCGACCGGACGACGACCTGCCTCAATCGCGATGCGGTCGGCAGCTACACACTTGGCGAGACGGTGTCGTTCCGGTCCGACGGAGCCAAAAAGGCAACCGGCATGAAGGTCTGTGGCTGGTCGGGGCCGGTAGCCGACGGCACCCATTCGCTGGGCGAGACCTCGCGGCTTCGCCTGGACATACCGCCGGTTCGCGACGGCCTGACTGCCACGCTGCAAATGGCCGCCGTCATTCGTCCGCCCCAGATCATGCAAAGGGTTGTGATCTCGGTGAACGGCGTTCGGGTGCATGCGGTGACGCTGTCCGGCAAAGAGCCACGCACCGTTTCATTCGTCATCCCACCGGCGGCTGTCGGCGAGGCCAAGACACTCGACATCGCCTTCGACTACCTCGACGGCATTCCGCAAACTCCTGCCGCCAGCAACATCTATAAGCGCTCCATCAAATTGTTGTCGCTCCGGCTCGATCCCACTGATGTGGATTAGGGCGGGCGATCGCGCTGCCGGCCGCGTCTTCGCTGCGCAAAAACCCAGCGGTCGAGCATGAGGAGATTGACCGCTGGAACAAGCAAGCATGTAACCAGGATGGCAATGATCGGCGGCAGACTGAGTTTCGCAGTCAAAAGCGCCGGCGCCGCGTAAGCCACCGCGAAGCCGGTTGCCGTCAGCAAGAGAAAACGCGGAGCCTCCGATCGATGCGATCCGCTCGACGCGAAGGTCACGAACTTATGCGCGAGATAAGAAAACAGGGCGGCAGCGGTATAGGCTGCGAGCGAGGCACCGACCGGCGAGAGGCCGAACCGTTGCCATTCGACCAAAGCGGTGGCCATCACTGCGTATAGGATCGTTGCAGCGATGCCGACCGACCCGAAACGCACCAGCAGTTTCAGGCCGGCGTCGCTGGTCGAGGGGCCCTCAGACTTGCGCACTGCAGGCATACTGCGCTCCAAGCGGCAGCGACGCGAGCGCGCGCTCGACTCTTCTGGCGAAAGGCCTTGCCGACGGCAGCAGCAGGAAATGCTCGGATCGGATGTCCCGGAACCCGGTCTCCCGAAAGAGGGACGCTGCGTTGGCAGCGTTGAGGAGGACCGCGTCGTGGTCGAACGGACACCGCAACACCGCAAGACGCGTCAGGGGATTATAGGGATTGTGCTCGATGATGCAGGCGACGCCACCTGGCCGCACGACACGCCGCAATTCCAGCAAGAAATCGGACCAGGAGGAGGGCGGAACGTGATGGACGACGCAACTGGCGAAAGCCAGATCGAACGCGCCATCCTCGTAGGGCAGACTCGGCGACGTGCAGGCCCTATAGGTCACACCTGGATTGTCCTGGCCGGCGCGCAAAATTGATTGCTCCGACACGTCGCAGCCATCGAGGCTGTCGAAAGCGCCGTCGAGGTAGGGGTGGAGCGAACCGACGCCGCAGCCGATATCCAGCGCCCTTACAGCCGCCCCACCCCGCCGAAGCTTTCGCTCGACCACCAGACGCCGCAGCAGGTCCGCCTTGGCGACAAGGAAGAAGTCGTGCCCGAGTCCGGAAAATCGGATGGACCCTTCGACCGCCTCGCCATAGTTGGAATTATAGCTGTCGAAGAGTTCGGCCATTGGCGGGGACTCCACTCCTGGGCTTGTGAAACGACAGGCGGCGCTCACCAGAGACGGTACGCATCGCCTCGTCGAAGCCGGTGAGCCGGTTAATAACATAAAGCGGGCGGCGTTTCACCTCGGCGTGGATGCTGCCAACGTAGAGCCCGACCACACCGGTCATGAAAAGATTGATGCCGCACAGGAGCGACACGATCACCACCGTGGATGTCCACCCGGCAATGATGCCGGTTTCAAAAAACGAGGCAAAGATGGCATAGGCGCCAAAGACCACCGCAAGCGCGGAAATGGCCAATCCGCCCCAGAGCGCCAGGCGTAAGGGCTTCTCGGAGAAACTGACGATGCCGTGAACCGCAAGGTGCACCATCTTCCAGAATGGGTATTTGGTCTGGCCCAGGGTTCGCGCGTGGCGCTCAAATGGCACGGTCGTTTGCTTGAAGCCCATCCAGCCGAACATGCCCCTGACGAAGCGGTCATGTTCGGGCATACGCTTGAAGGTTTCCAGCGGCTTGCGGCCGACCAGGCGGAAGTCGCCGACGTCGCGCGGAATATCGACCGACGTCATTTTCTCCAGCAGGCGATAGAAAAGACTTGCCGTAAAGCGCTTGAACCAGGATTCGCCCTCGCGCTTGACCCGGCGGGCATAGACGATCTCGAAGCCTTCCTTCCACTTGGCCACCAGATCGAGAACGACTTCCGGCGGATCCTGCAGGTCGGCATCCATGACGATGACGGCATCGCCCGCAGCGGCGTCCATACCGGCGGTAATCGCCACTTGGTGGCCGAAATTGCGGGAAAATTCGATCAGCCGAAAGCGCGGCTCGGCGGCAACCACTTTTTGGAGGTATTCGACGCTTCCATCGAGGCTTCCGTCATCGACGAAGATGGCCTCGGTTTCGCCGTCCAGCCGGTCGATAAGCGAACTGATCCGCTCGATCAGCCGAGGCAGCACCTGTTCTTCATTGTATATGGGCAGGACGAGCGAGTAGCGAGGCGGTGATCTGTTCACCGTCATTCCAGGGCCGTGGACCACAGAGTCTCGCATGCGGTTGAAAATGTAACGAAAGCTACAAAGTTCCAAAGGTGTGCAAGAAACTGCTAATTTAGCTAGTTCTTGATTGAATGCCGGTTCTCAGTGAGAGATGAGCGTCCGCACCGAGGCGCGAACTCGATAGGTCGCCAGCGAGGTTCGTCTGGCGATACGCCAGCACAAAGCTGTTTGACCGCCCTGAAGATCGCTGCACGCTCTCCTTCGCGCGCTCCACGTAGGCGCCATCCGCAGTCATCACCACGACGCGGGTGCCGGCGCTGATGTATAGCGGTACCAGGGTGCGCACGCCGTTGGACAGCGTTGCCGGTTTCGCGACGAACCTCTGCCGCTGTTTGCGGCCGCTGCTTGCCGTGAGAAGAAGACTTTGCCTGAGATCCACCAGCCTGTTGTTGCGCTCAGGCCCATGACGGCCGGCCGCGACGTTGTCGAGAATTATGGCCATGTCGGGCTGACCTTGCGCAGCCATCCGGCGTCGTTTCTGCGTGCCGATCTTCGCCGGCGCAGCATCGTGACCTGTCAGGAGGCCATGCAGGCGCGAGACAGAAGCTGGCTCGAGGCTGCCGGCCTGGTTCTGGTCCGGCAACGGCCAGGCTCGGCCAAAGGCGTCATGTTCCTCACCGTGGAGGATGAGACGGGCGCCGCCAACGTCGTCGTCTGGGTCAAGGTATTCGAGAAATTCCGTCGCGTGCTTCTTTCGTCGGCCATGTTCGGCGTGCGCGGCCGCATCCAGCGGGAAGGGGAGGTGGTGCATCTCGTCTCCCATCAGTTGACCGACCTGTCGGCCGAGCTGGCCAGCCTGGGAAACCGCGAGACGCCGTTTCCCGTGCCGCATGGCCGCGGTGACGAAGCCCATCACGGCGCGCAGGGTGTCGATCCGCGGAGCCTGCCGAAGGGCCGAAACATCGTCGATCCATTATGCCGAGTTCGGCATAAGGAATCTTATCCCGAGTCGGAGACTATGACGATCAAGCTGCCTAAACCACGGGACTTTCGGTAAAAACGCCGCTGCGGCTCGGCATAGTATTCTGCCCTCCTAGCAACAATGCAAAGGAGAGCAAGATGACCAGCACCATTAATGTCTACAGCCACCAGCTATGGCAGCGATTTGATGGATTTTTCGAGACAACGCCGCCGGGCAGCGACTTGCCCGGCGCAATCCTCCATGCTCGGATCCTCATGATAGACTTTCCAGCTAGGGGCCAAGGGTCGATAAGCTTGGCCGTCAGCTCACGATCCCACTCCGGTCGTTCGATCGAATTTGATGCTTTCGCAAAAGCTGCCGATGAGCTCTGACCGCTCGAGGAAGGCAAGCCATTGCCTGCGACCGTCGCGAAGTACCAAAGCTACCTAATTGATCATCCGCCTTTTTAATATTTCTAGTCTGGCATCGGCACTTCGAAATTTTCAGATGGCTTTAAGATGCATCCCTTGACCAGTCTCATGCCATCCCCTATCTATATTATTGAGTATCTACTCACTCAATATGCAGGCCCGAGCCGTCCTTCGGCGCGCATCAGGGCGAAAGATCGGCCGAGGCAGAAGATAATCCTCGAAACTGCGCCATGCACGATGATGGATTCGCCGGACGGGTCAAAGCCAATCGAGCCGCTGTGATCTATGCTCGGGGCTTGGGCTATGCGCCAACTTCAACTTGGACGCCGGGCGAGAGCTAGATTTCCAGAGACCCTACGTCGAGGCTTGGCTTAAGCTGATCGGAGTGACGGATATCGATTCAATTTTGATCGAGCGCACGCTGTTTGGGCTTGAAGCTGAGCAGGCGGCGCGTGCGAACGCAAAGTTCGAGGCAGAACGGCTCGCGCTTGAGTTTTGATCTCAAGTGAAGCGGTCATCGGCTGGACTGTTTGCGCATGTGTTCGCTGCGCTCCAGGCGGAGCGACCAGCGGGGTCGCCTAGTCGCTACACAGGGTCGCCCGGGATACCTTCGGAAATCTCCTGCCGCAGCTTTGGGTTCTTGGCGAGTCTGCGCCCCAGCGCCGCGACGAAGGCGTCGTAGCGCTCGCCAGCCTGAGCCCTTGCTGCGGCCTGCGCCGGCCCGGGCAGCGGCAGATTGGTGGTAAGGCAGAAGCGCGCGAAAACGGCGAGCATCTCGACCGAGATGCCGACATCGCGCTCCATGCGCGTCATGCGGCGATCGAGCTGGTCGAGGCGCTTGGTCGTCGCGGCCTCTTGTCGCTCGGCGGCGTCCGGCGACAGGAAGAATGCGATGGCCGCCTCTGCAATCAGCGTGCGCGATTGGTCACGTCGTGCCGCGTGGGCCGCGAGCGCCTTCATCACCTCGGGTTCGAGACAGACCGACAGGCGCTGCTTCTTCGACGGATTGGCCACGGGCGCCTCGCAGCTCCATGCCCTCGTTCGGATCGAGCGAGACCTGGCGGGCCATGCCCTGCATGATCTGGTTGCCGCGGCTGATCCGGGCAGTGTCGTCATCGGCCATCGAAGCCGCCGTCGAAATCGTTCTCGATCGGCGCCCTCTTCTCCACCGGCGCGGCGCGGTTCAGCTCGGGCTGGTAACGCCGTTCCGATCCCGTTGGATCTTCGTCGCCGATGTCTGCGGCGCCGGCTGCGTCGGCCGACACGATGCTCGCCGGCCTGGCCCGAAGCGGCAGCCGGGCTCCAGTCGTCCGTGCCCGGCTGTGCCGGCCTGGTAAGCACCGGCGGCGCCATGATCCGGTCCTTGAAACGGCGATCCTCGTAGCGCGCCTTCTTCGCGCGGATCGGCGGCGTGCCCGCCATCATGACGATCTCGTCGGCGGGCGGGAGCTGCATGATCTCGCCCGGGTTAGCAGCGGTCTGGCCGTCTCGGAGCCCGACACCATCAGATGGCCAAGCCAGGGCGAAAGCCGATGGCCCCCATAGTTGCGCATGGCGCGCATCTCGGGAGCACCTCGGCACGGTTCCGTTCGCGCGATAGAAGCAGCGGTTGGCGATTGAGCAGCATGGAATCGCCGAATTCATGCGCGCGGTATCGATACGCGATGAATGCTGCGGAGGCCTTGACGAGCAGAGCATCGTCGGCAAAGGCGCGCAGGAGCTCGAAATGGCTTTCGCCGGGCTGGTGGACGCCCGTGAGAATCGCATCGACCACGCGAAGCCGCGTGCCCCGCGCGATGCGCCCTGTCGCAGTGCCATTTCCGGCACGCACATTGCCGCCGGGATTGGCGGCGGCCTCAAGTGCGCGCACTACGCTCGTGCCGATCGCAATGATGCGGCTGCCGCGCAGCTTCGCCCGCGCGACCTGCGCCGCGGTGCGCTCAGGGATGCGGTATGGCTCGTCGAAGGGAAGGCGCGAGTCGAGCGCGGGATCGCCGGTAGAAGAGAGGCCCGCAGCATGCGTGAGTGTTGCAAAGCCAACGGCGTACCGACGCCAGGCTTGGAGCGTGCGCCAGTCGAGCGCGAAGCCTGCCGATGGCGCCTCGAACGCGACCGGCCCGGCGGCAATCTTCGTCCAAACGTCCCACAGTGCCAACGGCTCGGGAACATGGGCGTATTGGATCGGCCGGCCGTGCTGCGCCAGTCCTGCAAGCACCGCTGCGCGATTGCCTGGGAAGTGCAACTCGAGAAGGCGTGGATGGTCGAGAAGGCGCTCGACGACGGCGTCAAGCGAGCCGAGCCGGAGGCGATCGCCTGGTGACAGCGGAGGTGGAGGCAGCCGGTCCTCCGTGCGCGTGCGGTGATCGCCCGAGCCGAAGGCAATCGCCACGAAACGGGTTGGATCGGGAAACGATAGCCAGCCCGCCAGGCGGATCTCGATCGCCTCACCGCTTGGGACATGCGTGCCGTGCAAGCTGGCAGGCAAGGTCGCGGCGTCATTGGCGACGACCAGATCGCCGGGGTTGAACAGCGTCGCGAGTCCAGCTCGCGGCAGGTCGCGCATCGTGCCGTCCGCCTCGACGACGAACAGCCTGGCGGAGCGCCGATCGGGACGATCGGCGGCAATCATCCATGTGCTCCGGCCAGAAGCGTAGAGCGGACAGGCAACGCGTCGAGCATCTTTTCGATGGTCTCGGCAGCTGCCTCCTGGGGGCGCTTCAAGGTCGCCGGATCAGCATCAGGGATCGCGAGCGCGTGCAGTGGGGTGTCCATATCGCCGGGGTCAAGCGCGAGGAGCCGGATGCCGTCTGCTTTCGCCTCCTCGTCCCAAATCGCCGTCAGATGGGCAAGAGCGGCCTTGCTCGCGCCGTATGCTCCCCAGCCGGGATAGGCGTTCACCGCGGCGTCGCTGGAAATGTTGATGACCAGCGCGCCCCGGCCCTCGCGCGCGGACGCGGCAAGCGCACCGAAAAGAGCCTTCGTCAGCCGGAACGCGCCGACCAGGTTGACGGCGAGCGCCGTTTCCAGCTCCTCGCACTCAGTATCGGCGAGGAGCGCCAGAGGGACAGGGCCGAGGCTCGAGGCATTGTTGATCAGGACGTCGAGCCCGCCGAGGCTCGCGGTTACCTGTAGCGCGATCGAGTAGGTGTCCTCCTTCTTGCCGACGTCGCCGACAATGCCGTGCGCGCCCGTCTCGTCGGCGATGCGTTCGACATTCGCGGCGGTGCGGGCGACGAAGGCGACGCACGCATTCATCGCGGCAAGCTGCCGCACAAGCGCCACTCCGAGCCCGGAGGTGCCGCCCGTGACCGCCACGCGAAGTCCCTGAAGATCAATATTCGACTGCATTGCCGTGCTCCCTTAATCCGTATGCCTCTTGCTACAAGTTCAAGTTAACTTGAAGTCAAGCGGGAATTGTGCTTTCCTTCATGCATGGATTCCATGCTGACCATCACCGACGTGTCACGGCGCAGCGGCGTCGCCTCATCGGCCCTGCGCTTCTACGAGGAGCGCGGGCTGATCGCGTCCGAGCGGGCCGGCTCGGGACACAGACGCTACCCGCGATCCGTGCTGCGTCGAATCGCCTTCATCGTCTTCGCGCAGCGAATTGGGCTGACGCTTGAGGAGATCGGCGCCGAGCTGGCCAAGTTGCCAGCCGATCGCGTGCCGTCGCGTCGGGATTGGTCGCGGTTATCAGGCCAGTGGACCAAGCGCATAGACCAGCGCATCGCCGAGTTGCAGCGCCTGAGGTCGGGGCTTTCCGAGTGCATCGGTTGCGGCTGCCTGTCGCTGGACCGGTGTAGCCTTGCGAACCCTGCCGATATGGCAGGACGCAAGGGGCCGGGGCCGAGGTATTGGCTGGGGTGAGTTGGCAGCGTGCCTGTCCCTATTGCAGAACTCGGCAGCGCAAGACTTCGCCAAGTGCGAGACGCTGCCCCGTAAGGTCAGGGCGCGGCGGCCCTGATGTTAATTCAGGAATCGCGCTGAACCGGACAGCTCCTGCATTTGTCTCAAAACCGCGGTCAACAAGGGGTCAGAACAAGAGCTGCTCAAAATCGACGCGATGGAAGGCTCCCGCTCCGCCGGGGTTGGCATCGTTAGGATGGATGGACAAACCGGGAGCGTAAGACTCCTGCGGCGGATTTGATTCGTGATCGTCGCGCAGCCGTACCAGCAGTGCCGTCCGCAGGCCCGCTGCGTCTCTTCCGGCGATCCGATCGCCTGTCGCGAGCGACTCAGGTGCTCTTCAGGGTCCCGTTCATCCCTTCCGGATAGAAGCCGCCCTTGCTCACTCCGTCCTTGTCGGTGAGATAGACGATCCGCAGCACTTCCTGCGGCGTCCTGGTGAACGCGATCGCGTCGGGCGTCGAAGGAACGAAATTGGCCTTGCCATTCACCTGGATGCCCTGGTCCTTGTCTTCCGGCCCGTCGATCTTGTCTCGTGCATCGGAGACGGCGTTGGCGGCCTTCCAGGCTTTCTCTCCTTTCCGGTATAGAGTGGAGCGCGCCATTCCCATGTGATAGGCCTCGACCGCCAATATGCCGGCGGCGGCGGCGAGGAAGTCCTTGTTCTTCAGAACCGTCGCCGCACCGGCATAGGCGGTGACGCCGACATCCTCGAACAGCATGCCGCCGAGAACGAAGTTCGTTTCGTTGCCGAAGGGGTCGAAGTCCCGCCCAAGGCCCGCTGCCTCCGCAACTGCCTTGAATCCCGCATCGAAATCGATGGCCGGCCTGTCGACTGCGTTCTTTGCAAGCGTCTTGCGATAGAACCGTACATGCGCGAGTTCGTTTTCAGCAACCTCCTGCATGAATTCGCCGATGGCGGGTGTCTCGAAGGACACTTTCTTTCCGCCGACGACATCGCCGGGTTTCGAACCGGCATCCGCGGCGTCGATGCCTTTTCCGGTGGTGCCGCGAAGATAATATTCGGCCTCCATGTATTCCAGGTTGAGCGCAAAGCGGAAAATGTCCTCGTCCTGCACTTCTTCCTTGGCATAGGCGCGAGAAACCGGCGCCAAGCCCGTCGTGGCGGCGAGGCTGGCTCCCAGCCCAAATTGCAATGCGCGGCGACGGGAAAGGTGGAGTGAAGGGATGGCACGTATCATGGCTTCCTCCCAAAAGCCCGCCGGCACCACCGTTGGCACCTTATCGCGGGCAACGCGCCCAACTCCGCCATAGGCGAAATGTTCCTGTAAAGGTCGGACGTTGCAGGGGTCGTGCTCCGGATCAATGGCTTTTCGGGCGCGTAACGTCGGAGTTGGCATCGACTATTTGTGACCAAGCCTCGAATCTAGACATTGAGGTGACACATTATGAGCCGGATAGGCTACGCCCGCGTCGGAACTGGGAGAAACGTCCGCTATCGAACGACCACTTTTCATTCGCGCGGTGAAGCTGCGGAAAATCAAAAAGCTGCTCAAGCTCGATCGCAGAAAAGCGCTGCACTTGGTTTGGACCGAACGAGATTGCCGGAAGGTGTGATGCCAGATAAAGCGGGCAGAGGTGCAGTCGCCTCGACGCTGTACTTTTCATGCGTTATCAAGCCGGTCCGCGATCCCGGTTGCACTCGCCGCCAAACCGGAACCCTGGCCACGGACGAGACAGGCCAAGCCTAGCTGCCGGGCCGCCAAGGCAAGCGAAAATAGAGCCGGATCTAATGTGGGGTATCGAGTTTGACCCAGCTTCACAAAACCCAGAAAGGCCGGCGTATTCTGCAGATGATTGACCTCAGTCGCCGGCCCCCGATCCAGCTGTTCCAGTTCGTGAAGAATATCGACAGGAGGACCAACCGTGACGTTCATGATGACTGCCGTTCCGGCGGAGCTCGATAGAGGATGATCCGTCCCGTCGGCAGAACCTGGGTGAGGAGATCAAAATCGCGGACGTTGCCGGTCAGCACGCTCGCACCCAACTGACACGCCTGCAGGAACACGAGGGCGTCATTTAGGAAGCGGCGCTCGTGCCCCTCCCTCTTGGGCAGATTGCTCAGCCGGAAGAGCAAGCCAGCCAAGACCCCGGCCTGTCCCCAGATCGCATCGTCCGGTGCATGAAGTCGGTGGTCCGGAATGTCCTCTACCGTGGCTTCAATCGTCTCGAGGACAGCTTTTGTGGAGGCATGCTTAGGGTCCAGCTGACCAAAGGCTTGGATCAGCTCAGACAGGCAGACAGCGGAATGGTGGCATCGGCGATAGGTAAGCAGCGTATCGACTTCAACCGGCGATCGTCCCTGCAGGACATCTAGATAGACGCTCGTATCCAGAAACAGCGGTCCCCCGATCGCAGGTTCGTCAGCAACCCATGGGAGATCGTCGTCGGCCCTGCGCTTCAGCGTTCCGTTGTGCTTTTGGGGCTTTAGCGATCGGAGGGTTTCGGAAAGATCAAACCCCAAGATCTATGTCCGCCGGGATACTGCCCTTACGTCCGACCAGGCGGGCGCCAAAGTCATCTTCGAGGGCCAGGCGCGACAGCGCCAGTTCCAACAGCTCCGTGTCCGAGGTGACATGGGCGCGCTTCTTGGCCGCCTCGATCAACTCCGCGGGCACCCGTGCCGAAAGACGGGTATTCTTCGCGGCGCCGAGGAGGCCGGCGGCTTTCGCTTGCTCCAGTACAAGTTTATTGCGGGTCGATGCGACCGTTGCTTCGCTTTCTGCAGCCGTCCGTGTCTGCCTAGCCATGAGAACCTCCTGTGTTGAACAGAATATAGATTTCGTTGAACGCATAGGCAAGGCTTAGTAGCCGCTGGCCGTCGGGACCATCGCTCCGGGATGATGAAGCGGACATCTGACGCTTTCGCACTCATCACGCGCGGTCAGTATTCGGGGCTTGCGACGCAACCCGTGAAGGGCTGAGAAGTCCTCATCGCATTGCAGCGCGACGGGCAGTCCAAGGTCGCCGACGCGCTCTCAAAGGGTGCGCGTTTTCAGCTCTACCTGGCCCTGCGGCTTGCCGGATATTACGAGTTCGCCCAGTTTCGACCCTCTGTGCCATTCATTGCCGACGACATCATGGAGAACTTCGACCATTTCCGGTCCGAGGAGGTTTTCAGTTGTTTGGTCAGATGGCAAGCGCTGGCCAGGTGATTTATCTGACGCATCACCAGCACCTGTGCGAGATCGCCAAGGCTGTTGTTCCCGGCGTTACAATTCACGAGCTCACGTAGTTGGCTGCTGCGGCGTGGGATGAGTTGAGGCTGCAAACTGAAGTAAACGGCCGGGCCGTCAGAAACACAGCGCGAAAGGACGGCGAGTGCCCGGCGTCGGGGAACGCATTCCCATCCTCCGCCGGCAAGCCGAAAGCTCCAAGCTGGGCAGCCCGTGCGAAGCCTGGGCGGCTCCGGCGCCGAAAAGCCGTTCAAAATGAGCGATGCCCCGCTGGCGCGGATTTGAAATCTTTTCAGGTCTCCTCCTGGAGTTCCTTTTCCTGACGAAAATGGTTTGCAATGAAGAGGGCTTTGGCGCTCGCCGGCTCAAACGAGGAACGCGCCTGGCTGATGTCGGTAGGCCTCGTGCGTTCCGGGTGGACCAATCGGAAGCCGACAGCGAGACGGTCCCAGAGATTGGTGGTGCCGGTGAGAAAGGTCAGCTGGGCGAGCTCTTCGTCACTAAAGGGCCTGTGTCCAGGCGAGGGCGGCGCGTTCGCGCTCGCTGTACAGCGAATCTGCCCTGCGCCAGTCATCGAGCAGATAGAGCCCGCTCTTCCGTCTCGCCGAGCGCGCGAACGTCCTTGTGTGCATATGAATGCGGTAGGCGCAGCCATTGATCTGGGATGCGCGCATCCTTACGAGCGCGATCAGACTCGGTTCGAGGCAACAGTTGCAGATCGCGTGTTCAAGCGCCCAAAGCGCATTCATAGCGTCAGAAGCTGCCTGGTTCGTTTTCTTGGGTTCAACTCGCATTGTCCTTGTCCCTTCCGGGTTGACGTTCCGCCGTCGCACCGGAAAGACGGCGTTCTTCGTTGCGCAAAATCTGCAGACCCCTCCAGTGGCATGGCGCGCTATGCCGAGCGGCACCGGCGCTTTTCTGATCGCCTCTGACGGTCTTCCCGGAAGAGGACCGCCAAATGGTGGACGTCCCGCGCCATTGCGGCCTGGTTGGCTTTGGCGGTCAGCCGGGTTCTTGAGCAATCCGGGCGGCGGCGGCTGATGCGCCGGAAGGCAGTCGATGCTCGCGAGGCCCAACAAAAATTCTTTATCTAATCGCCGCAATCATGACGCATAAGCTCCAATTGCAGCCGGCGGAAATACCAGAAATCACAGCCAGTCTTGAGGCGTACCGAACCCATATTGCCCACTTGCTGCAAGACCTGCGACACGCGGGTCCGTCCAAAAAAAATCATGTCTCGACCGGCAGCCGGTTCGACCGCTTGATCTGCGTAAGCGCGAAGCTGGACTCGATCGAGGAGACGCCATCGAGCCGCGTCAGCTTTTCCTTCAGGAAGCGCTCATAGGCGTGCAGGTCGCGCACCACCACACGCAGCAGATAATCGCGCTGGCCAGTCATCAGATAGCAATCGACCACCTCCGGCCAGCGCGCGATTGCCGCGTTGAACCGCTTCAGCTCGCTCTCGCGCTGGCGCTCAAGCTTGATCGAGGCAAACACCGAGATCGGCAGATCGACCATGTCCTGGTCGATCAGGGCGGCATAGCCGGTGATCACCCCCATATCCTCCATCAGGCGGACCCGGCGGGCGCAGGGCGAGGCCGAAAGGCCGACCCGCTCGGCAAGCTGCTGCGCCGTCATCCTGCCATCGACCTGCAGCGCGGCAATGATCTTTCGGTCGATATTGTCCAATCGACTTTTTGGCATCGAACGTTACTCCATCGGCTGATATTGGCACAACCAGCTAACGCAGCTGCCAATCTCATGCAAGTTTAGCGACAATTGGTTTTTGCTCAGGCCTATGATTGAGACATCGCAACCAGGAGTCTTGCAGCATGGACAAACAAAAACTGGAGGCACTTTCGGCACTGGAGAAAAAGGTGCTCTGGCTGTCGACATGGATGATCCATAACGCCAATCACCTGCGGGAAAATACGGACGGCTTGAAGGTTGGCGGACACCAGGCATCCTCGGCGTCGCTGGTGACGATCATGACCGCGCTTTATTTCTCGGTGCTGAGGCCACACGACCGCGTCGCGGTAAAGCCGCATGCCTCGCCAGTGTTTCACGCCGTCCAGTATCTTCTGGGCAATCAGACGAGGGAGAAGCTCGAAGGGTTTCGCGCCTTCGGTGGCGCGCAAAGCTATCCGTCGCGGACCAAGGATGTCGACGACGTCGATTTCTCCACCGGCTCAGTTGGCCTCGGCGTCGCGCAGACACTGTTTGCCTCCCTTGTGCAGGATTATCTCGGCGCCCGCGACGAAAGCATGCCCGAGGGCCGCATGTTGGCGCTGATCGGCGATGCCGAGATGGACGAAGGCAACATCTTCGAGGCGCTGCTCGAAGGGTGGAAACACGGCCTGCGCAACTGCTGGTGGATCGTCGACTACAACCGACAGAGCCTCGATGCCGTGGTTCGCGAAGGCCTTTGGGAACGCTTCGAAAACATTTTCCGGAATTTCGGCTGGGACGTCGTGATCCTGAAATATGGCTCGCTGCTCGAAGCCTCTTTCACCGAACCCGGCGGCGAGGCGCTAAAGGCCTGGATCGAGGCCTGCCCGAACCAGCTCTATTCGGCGCTGACGTTTCAAGGCGGCGGCGCCTGGCGCAAGCGCCTGGTCGCCGACATCGGAGACAAGCCGGGCCTGGCATCGCTTCTCGACCGGCGCTCCGATGCCGAGCTCGCCGCGCTGATGACCAATCTCGGCGGCCACGACCTGCCATGCCTGATCGAGGCCTTCGGGACGGCACGCGGCAACGATCGACCGACATGCTTCATTGCATATACGATCAAGGGCTTCGGCCTGCCGCTCGCCGGCCACAAGGACAACCACGCCGGCCTGATGACCAGGGATCAGATGGCGGTCCTTCGTGCCTCGATGTCGGTCGGCGACGGGCGGGAGTGGGACGCCTTCGAGGGATTGGCTGTTGGAGATCTGGAGCTGCAACGATTCCTCGACGCCGTTCCGTTCGCGGCAAAGGGCCAGCGGCGCCGGCACGCCCAGCGCATCGTGGTCCCTGGTCGTCTCGTCGCGGAAGCCAAAGGCAGCGTCTCCACGCAGGTCGGCTTCGGCAGAATTCTGGACGAGATTGCGCGGGCTGGCGGGCCGCTCGCCGACGCGATCGTGACGGCATCGCCCGACGTCACGGTTTCGACCAATCTCGGCCCCTGGATCAACCGGCGCGGCCTGTTCGCGCGTCAGTCACTCACCGACACTTTCCGCAGCGAACGCATCGCCTCGGCGCAGAAATGGGAATTCGGCCCCTCCGGCCAGCACATCGAACTCGGCATCGCCGAGAACAATCTGTTCATCCTGCTGTCGGCACTTGGGCTGTCGCATTCGATTTTCGGCAAACGGCTGCTGCCGATCGGCACGCTCTACGATCCGTTCATCCAGCGCGGTCTCGATGCGCTCAATTACGCCTGCTATCAGGATGCGCGCTTCCTGCTGGTCGCGACGCCATCCGGGGTCACATTGGCGCCGGAAGGTGGGGCGCATCAGTCGATCGCCACACCGTTGATCGGCATAGCGCAAGACGGGCTTGCGGCTTACGAGCCGGCCTTCGTCGACGAGCTGGGCGTCATCATGCGCTTTGCCCTGGATTATATGCAGCGCGACGGCGACGCCGTGCAGTCGGAGCGCACCTGGCTGCGCGACGAGACCGGCGGCTCGGTCTATCTGCGGCTCTCGACGCGCCCGGTCGAGCAGATCACGCGTAGCGTGACGCCCGTACTCGAGCAGGACATCATCGACGGCGGCTATTGGCTGCGGCGTCCGGGTCCGAATGCCGAAGTGATTGTTGCCTACACTGGCGCCGTCGCGCCGGAGGCCATCGAGGCTATCGGCATGATGGCCGAGGACCGTCGCGATGTCGGTCTCCTGGCGGTGACCTCGGCCGATCGCTTGAACGCAGGCTGGACAGCGGCAAGTCGCGCGCGCGAAAGCGGCCTCGTTCACGCCAGGAGTCATATCGAAAGGCTGTTTGCCGATCTCCCTGCGCATTGCACCATCGTCTCCGTCACCGACGGTCATCCGGCGGTACTCGGCTGGCTGGGTTCGGTGTACGGCCATCGCACGCGCAGTCTCGGCGTCGAGCATTTTGGCCAGTCAGGGACTATCGGCGACCTTTACCGCCACTTCGGCATCGACGCCAATTCCATAGCCACAGCCGCCGACCGGATTGCTGGCGGGCGCCCCATCCGCCATCTGCGCGCGCTGGATTGATGCTGACGACATTCTGTGGCCGAGGCCTGATCGTGGATCTGAAATCATGCCACTCGCTGCTCGGGTAACGCAATGTCTGAACGGCGCGCCTCTGTCGGACCGGGCTAGTGCTGAAGCCCGGTGATCATGGCGACGATCTCGTTCTTGTCGGTCTCGCTGGTCTTGCGCACGCCGATCTGTTTGCCACGTCGCAGAACACAGATCCGATCTGAGAGCCTGAACACCTGGTCGAGGCTGTGGCTGATGATCAGCACGCCAATGTTGCGCTGCTTCAGCGACAGAACAATCGTCTCGACCTTGGCGGTCTCGGCAACGCCGAGCGCGGCGGTTGGCTCGTCGAGCAGGATCAGCTTGCTTGCCCAGTGCGTGGCGCGCGCAATCGCCACGCCCTGGCGCTGGCCGCCCGAGAGATCGCGGATGGTGGCGTGAGCCGATGGGATGCGAACGTCGAGATCCTTCACCAGCTTTTCGGTGTCGTCGATCATCCGGCGTCGGTCGAGCAGGCCGAAGCGGTTCACCGGCTCGCGGCCAAGAAACATGTTCATGTAGACGGTCTGCTGATCGGCGAGCGCCAAGTCCTGATAGACCACCTCAATGCCGTGGGCGCGCGCCATGGTGGCGCTCGACATTGCCACCGCCTGCCCCTCGATGATGATGGTCCCGGATGTCGGAGCATGCACCCCCGTAACGATCTTGACCAGCGTCGACTTGCCGGCACCGTTATCGCCGACCAACGCCACTATCTCGCCGGCATAGAGCTCGAGCGAGAAATTTTCGATGGCGGTGAGGCCGCCGAAATTCTTGCGGATGTCGCGCAGCTGCAAAACAGGGGGCATGCCGGTCGTGGTCGCGTTCATCACTTGCTCCTAGACAGGCCAGGCAGCGGTTTCGCCAAAACCGTTTTCGATCGTTTCGACTTGGGGCGCCCCCTTTGAGACACCGGAGATGCCGACCACGTAGGCGCGGGTCACGAACGCCTGGCCGCGAAAGCCGAACACCGCCGTGTCGCCGGGGCGTGGAGCATTGGCTCCGCTAGCGTCAATCATTGCGTAATAGTCGATTGCCGCAGGCGGCGGCACCTCGACGCTTCTGAGCGCGGCGGCGGCCGTGGTGGGTTCTGCGGACACGATTGCCTTCACCTCATAGTCCGGAAAGATCGGATCGATATAGAAGCCGCCACCCAGGCAGTAGGCTTTGCCGCCAGACAAATGCGAGACCTCGGTCAAATACAGAACGGCAGGGAGCTCCGGCAGATCTTCCATGACGTGCAGCGCGGTGGTGCCGGCCAAGCCATTGCCCGGTTCACATTGCGTGGCGCCGGCTTCGGCCAGCGCGCCAAGCAGGACACTCGACGTTGTGCCGGGCGCGTTCACCTCTATGTCGCTGCGGCCGGACTTGGCGAGCGCTTCGGCAGCTCTGCCCAGTGTCGCCAGATTGTGTGTCGGCAGGACCGTTCGCGTGGTCTGGTCGAACAACAGCGCCGGGAAGGTGGTGATGCCAGCGAACCGTGCGCCGTCGAGACCATCCAGTGTTTCGGCGACCGCGGCGATATCGGCCGCCTCAAAACCACCTTCGTGGCCGCGGTAGAAAACGTCACCATCGGCGCGGATGCGGGCAAGCAGGTTTTGCGTGTACCCGGCGAGCCTTGCGCCGGCAGCGGCTTCTTCAGCCTTGGTGTCGTTGAAGACGGTCCAATAGTCCGGCCTGAACGTTTTGGCCGCCGCATTGGCCTCGTGCCTTGCGATCTGCTGCAGGTGGCCAAGATGACCGAGCCTCAGGCCTGCTCTGTGCGTTGCCCGCGCGCAGGCCATGTCGACGGCGACGGCCTGATCGATGCCGCCACGCTTGAGCGCATGGCAGAACGAACTGGCGCGGCCGACCTGCTTGGTCATGGCGAAAATCTTCAGGCCGAAGCGGTCGGCCTCGCGCTTCAGGACCCGGGCATTGCTTTCGACGGCATCGAGGTCGAGCACATAGGAATTAGCCGGCAGCTTTCCTTCCTGGTGCAGGCGCATGGCGCTTTCTATAAAGCTCGGATTGCGGCGCCGCAGAACATCGAGGAACATGACAAAACTCCTTCAACGGGACTTTTCGCGCAGCGATACGGCGACGGCCGCAAGAATGATCAAGCCGCGCACGATCATTTGGTCGGAGACGGACAGGCCCATCAGGATGAGGCCGTTGTTCAGCATGCCCATCATCAGCGAGCCCACCAGCGCACCGACAATCGATCCCTTGCCGCCGTTAAGCAGGGTTCCGCCGACAATGACGGCCGCTATCACCGTCATAAGGTCGGTTTCGCCGAGCGTGTATTTCGCAGCCTGCAGCCGGCCCGCATAGAGCAGCCCGGCAAGGCCGGCGAGCCCGCCGCTTGTGGTCAGAACGGCAAGCCTTATCTGCGCCACGCTGATGCCGGAAACACTGGCGGCACGGCTGTTGTCGCCGGTGGCCAGCACATGGGCGCCGAAGCGCGTCTCGCGAAAGATGAGATGCGCGATCGCAACGGCAATTACCGTCCACCAGATCAAAGACGGAACACCCAGCAAAGAACCCGAGCCGAAGAAACCGGTGAAGGCGTCGTTGGTGACCGGGATCGACCGCAAATCGGTCATGGAGCGAGATACGCCGGCAAACAGCCCGAGCGTCGCCAGCGTTACCAGGAATGAAGGCAACTTGACGTAAGCCACGAGAGCGCCGTTGAGCAGGCCGATCAGAAGGCCGGCGCCGAGGCCGGCCAGCACCCCAGCCAACAAGCCGTAGGCGTTTATCGCCACCGCGGCTGCAAGGGCTGCCACGGCAACGATCGAACCTATCGAAAGATCAATCTCGCCCGCCGACATGACAAAGACAAGGCCGATCGCCATGATCGTCACTGGTGCCGTCTGCAGCACGATGTTCGACAGGTTGCGGACCGTCAGAAAACCGCTGTCCTTCAGTACGATCGCGAAGAACAGAAAGATCGCCAGAAATCCGAGATAGACGACATATTGCTGCAGGTTGAAGCGGCTGACCAAGCTCGCTGCCCGGCCGGGGCTGGTGTTGATACTCGACATTCTCACTTCCTCCGGCGGGGCGCCATCGTCTGCCGCTACTTCAGGGCGGCCGCGATGGTCGCGGGCACGTCCTTGTTGAGGGATCGCTTCCACCCGTCCTTGACAGTGTCCTTGGTGACGGCGAGGGAATCGACCACGATGAACGGCGCGGCCTTCTTGCCGATCAACGAGGCGGCCGTGGCGCGCGCCAGCGTCACGCCGATGTCGTAGGCTTCGTCTGCGATGAGTGCCGCAACGTTGCCGCCTTTCACCATGTCCAGTGCCGCCGGTTCGTTCAGGTCGAGCGTGACGATCTTGGTGTGGCTGTTGCCGGCCGCCCGCAATGTGGACAGCACGCTAAGCGCCGGCTCAGCCCAGGTGACGTAGATACCGTCGAGGTCCGGGTGCTGTGTGATCATCGCCTGCGCGATTTCCTCGCTGCGCGCGGGGTCGGCCATTCCGGCCTCGGCCACGATCTTCATGTCGGGATAGTCCTGCTCGATCGTGTGCTTGAATGCTCCGTCACGCTGGTTGGTGACGTAGAAATCGGCATCGTGAAAGATGTAGCCGACCTTGCCCTGCTTGCCGAGCGCGTCGGCCATTGCGATCCCGGCCTTGTTGCCCATCTGGAAAAGGTCGTCCGAAACGATGGTCACATAATCCTTGCCGTGAACGTAGCCTGCCGGCGAATTGTCGACGAATCCCAATTTCACGCCGGCCTGGCGCGCAGGATCATAGACGGTGGCCGCACTTGCGGGATCGACCGGTAGGGACAGTATAATAGAGGGCCTTTTGGCGAGTACTGTCTCGACGTCGGATTTCTGACGGGCCGCATCAAAGCCGGCGTCGGTCTGAGCGACGACCGTGATGCCGAGCCGCTTCAACTCGTCCTGGGCGCCGCTGTTCACCGCGTTGGTGTATTCGCTCATCTCATGCCAGACCAGCGCGGCGGTGTATTTGCCGTCCTTGATCTGCTGCTCCTCAGCTGGTGTGAGCACGACGCTCTTTGCCGGCGTCGGCTTTTCCCCATTCGGTCCCGTGGTGGTGCCCTCGGCTGCGAAGGCGTTGGCAGCGACGAGTGCTACCAGTGCCGACAACATTCCAATTGCTATGCGCATGTCGGTTCCCCTTGTTTTTATGATGTCGGCGGCCCTGATTGGCCGCCGGGCATTGCCCTGTCATTTGGCCGCGTCGAGCACCGATTGCGGCGCGTCGCGGTTCAACGAATCCTTCCAGCCCTGCGCAACGTTCTGCTTGGTCACGGTAAGCGCCGGGGCAACGACGAAGGCCGGGGTCTCCTGGCCGAGCAGCGCCTTGACGCCGACAGCGGCCATGGCGCGGCCGAGCTCATAGGCCTTGTCGGCCACCAGTGCGGTCACATTGCCGCCCTTGACCATATCGAGCGCCACCGGTTCGGCGAGGTCGAGCGTGACAATCTTGGTCTTGGTGTTTCCGCTTGCCCGCAAGGCCGACAGCACGCCGTCGGCCGGTTCGGCCCAGGTGACGTAGATGCCGTCAAGATCGGGATGCTGCACGAGCATCGCGCTGGCCAGCTCTTCTGCCCGCGCCGGATCGGAGATCCCCTGCTCGGCGACGATCTTGATGCCGGGATAATCCTTCTCGATCGTTGTCTTGAAAGCCTGGTCGCGCTGGTTCGTCACATAGTAACTGGCGTCGTGGAAGATGTAGCCGACCTTGCCCTTTCCATCGAGCGCCTTGGCCAGTGCATCGGCCGCCTGCTTGCCCATCTGGAACAGGTCGTCAGTGACGATGGCTGCATAGTCGGTTCCGTGCTTGTAGCCTTTCGGCAGATTGGAAAGGAATACCAGCTTGGTGCCGTCGGTGAGCGCCTGACGGAACGCCTCGGCCGAAGTGACCGGATCGAGGGGCAGTGACAGGATGACGTTTGGCTTCGCCGCGAGCGCGGTTTCGATGTCGCTGCGCTGGCGCGCGGCGTCAAAGCCCGCGTCGGTGGTGGCGACGATTTGAATGCCGGCACGGGCAAATTCATCCTTGGCACCGGACGTGACCGCATTGGTGAAGTCGGAGGAGGTGTGCCACAGCAGCGCGGCCTTGTAGCCCTTCTCCTTTACTGCGGCCAGGTCTGCATCCGACAATCTAACCTCGGCGCTGGGTGTCGCCGTCTCGCCGCTCGGTCCCACTGTCTGTGCGCCGGCTCCACCGGCCATGAGCATCAGGCTACCTGCAAGTGCTGTAGCAACAAGTCTGTCTATCAGCATGATAGTTCTCCCATTTTCGCTCTCAGTTGTCCTTCATTCCGTAACGCCGCAATACTCCACCATGAACCGGGCGAAGCCGATGACGCCGGCCAGATATTCCTCGACATCGACGTGTTCGTTGAAGGTGTGGCAGTTGCGAATATCGCCTGGCGCGCAGTACACGGCGGGGATGCCGAGCCGGTTGGTGAAAAATGATGACTCTGACCAGAATGGCGCGCCTTCGATGGCGCCGCGACCAGCCATCGATCGGGCCATGGCGGCAGCAAGAGCGCCGACCTCCGGCCTGTCAGGTGCAATCTCGGCGGCGTTACCCCCGAGCGGATGATCGCGACCGGCCGGATAGGCGAACGCCAACATGATTTCGGGATCGGTGATGGCGCCGCGCACCACTGCCTCGATTTCGGCGGCGGCCTCGTCCAGCGACTCGCCGGGCAACAGCTTGCGGATCAGCGACAACGTGCAGCGTTCGGGCACCGCGATGTAGCCGCCGCCCGCAAGGCCGGTGATCAGCAGGAAGCCACGCCCAATCAGCGGGTGCTCGGCCCTTGTTGCAACATCTTCCGAATGCTTCCACAGCGCGCTCATGACGGCGTGGCTTGCACGCAAGGCATCCTTGCCGAGTTCGGGTACGCCGAAATAGGCTGATCGTCCGGTGATGGTGATGTCGGTAATGAAGAAGCCAATTTGGGCCGGATAAACCGAAAGGCGGGTAGGCTCCACATAGACGACGAAATCGGGCGCCACGATTTCGCCTCTCTCGATGCGGCCGACGAAGTCCTTGATGCCGGCGGAGACGCCGGTTCCAGGCTGGCCGCTCTCCTCGTCGCCGACGAAGGCAAAGGCAACGTCGCCGGCCAGTTGGATGTCGGCTGTGTCTAGCAGAGAGAGTGCCGACAGCGCGGAGCAGATGCCGGCCTTGAGGTCGCCGGCGCCGCGGCCCCAGATCTGCCCGTCGATCATTGGCGCGGCAAACGGATCCTGCTTGGCGGTGCCAGCCCAGTGCTCGCGCCAGCCCTCGACATGGACCGTATCGGTGTGGCCGATGAAGAGCAGCCGCTTGCCGGCGCCGGCACCTTTGCGCTCACCCCAGATGTTGGGCCGGCCGGGCGCGAATTCCGCGCGCCGAATTTCGCTCAAGCCAAGCACGCGCATCCGGTCTTCAAGGAAGGCGACAAAGTTTTCTTCGTGACCGGTTATGCTTTCGCGGCCGATTGCCCCCCGCAGAAGCTCAACCGCTGCGTCGCAATCGAGGGCCGCGCGCAAGCGAGTGGTGATGTCCTTTGAGACAGTCATAGCGTGGCCTCGCGCAGCACGGCCGAACTGGCTGGGGGAAGCGAAATGCGTCCGTCGGGCGCGTCGACGCCGAACAGTGTGTTGTGCAACTGGCCGAGCCCGATCGCGGCAGCGCCGATGAGCGCTGCCCGCGACCCGAGTTCGCTGGCCTCAACGGCGATAGGGTAGGGGAAGCAGCGCGGCAGCAGGTCCCTAACGCGCAACAGGATTTCCGGCCGCAGCCCGATCGAGCCGCCCAGGACGACCTTTTGCGGATTGGCAATTGCCGCTATGGCCACAATGCCTTGCGCCAGGTAGCGCGCGGTTTCGTCGAGCACCGTCGCGGCATGCCTGTCTCCGGCCAATGCACTGTGGAAAATCGTCGGCACGTTGACGATGTTGCCCGTCAGCGCTGAGTAGCGTTCAACCATGGCGTTGGTTGCGACCACGCGCTCGAAAGCGCCGGCGCGCAACGATGTCGGCGCGAAAGGATCGGCGCCAATCGGCAAAAGCCCATCTCGCCGGCTGCATTGCTGGCGCCCCGCACCAGATTGCCTCCAACCATGAGGCCGCTGCCGATACCGGTACCCAGCGCTATGAAGGCGAGATTGTCGATACCGCGGCCGCACCCCTGCCAGTTCTCGCCGAGCACCGCCAGATTGACATCGTTCTCGATCATCACATGAAACCCGAATGCCTGCTCGAAAGCGCGAACGACATTCATCGTGCCAAAGCCGGCAATATTCGGGGCAAGCAGAACGCGGCCCGTCTTCTTGTCGGGTGCACCGGGAACGCCAATCACCGCCAGCCTTATCTTTGTGCGCGAGATTCGGTGCCTCTCGGCCGCCTGAAGCGCAAGATCCACGATCTGGTCGACGATGAACTGTCCGCCCCGAGGATCGGTCGGCGCCGTTTCCTCCGCGAATATCTGGCAGGCAAGATCGGTGAGCGCGACCCGGACTTTGGCACCGCCGAGGTCGACGGCCGCGATGTAGGCCGCGTCAAATACGAGTTCGTAAGTGACAGCCGTGCGTCCGACATGTCCGCTCGTGCGCCCTGTCTCCTGCACCCAGCCTTCCTGCTCGAGCGTCCTGACGATCTCGGAGATTGTCTGCTTGGACAAGCCGGTCTGCTTTGCGATCGAAGCGCGCGAGATCGGCCCACCTTGCACGATCGCCTCCATGACGGAGCGCTGGGAGAACTGACGAGAAATGCGCGGCAGGTCGTTCAACAGCAGCTCCGATTAATTCGTTCTATGACCGAACTTAATAGTCATTTTCGACAGCCGTCAACTGGCCGCTCAGGCTCTTCACCGGCGGGCAACCGACGCATATGCGAGGCCACGCGGTCATGCAGGAGGTTGGTCGTCACCGAACCAATTGCGGCAGCTTATCTTTGGTGATTTCGACCAAGGCTCTTACCGCCTCTTGTTTTGCAGCTTCGAGGTCTGGCAGATCTGTGCCTTCGACGTCGGGGAAGACTTGCCCGGTATCGGTGAAGTCGAAGAAAAAGCGAGGCATCCCTACAAACGCAATAAATGCGGGAAAGGTTATCTTGCTTCACGATTGGCTATGCAGCCGGCGCCCCGCCGCTCTAATGCACGCAGCCGCTAACGAGCGTGATCTGACGTCCAATGATGTCCGCGTATTTGGTTAAAATGGTACGCGGCCAGACTCATCGCCCTGATCCGCTTAGAGTTACTTCCGAAAGGAGTGCTCTCATGCTGCCATTGCCCCACGCCGTCGATCCAAAGGTAGTTGCTGAGATCAATACTCTGCTAGCCCATCACGCCGGGTCGGTACCGGTCCCCGTTCACAAACTCGCGGCGGTTGTCCGGCTGCGCCTCAAAAGCCATCTTTCCATCGCGACTATCGAGGAGCTGATCGTGGACGAAGCCGAGTGTCGCCATCTGCCCATGCTGTTCGAACTGCCGGGAACGGAAGCGGCTTTAGTTTCATCCGCTCTGGGTCGTGCGACTTGAAGGTTAGGCGCTGCCCGTCTGGGAACGTAAGCGGAGCTAGCCAGAGGTGGTATGCCCACCGCCTTCAATGACGCGCGCAGCGACTTTTCTGGCTGCTGTCGAGGAGGAGGGTATGCTTTTTCCTGATTAGCAGATCCCGTGGCTCTTCGCGCGAGCCAAAGTCGATCACCGGCTCAGAGATCCTTCCAAACATTCCCACCCCGCCTAACTATCCCTCAATGGCAACCCATTGGTTCGTCCCTCCGGTGTTCGTGAAGACTGAAACCGGCGACAGGCATGGCTGCAACAATGCGAGGGGAGCCCTTGAGCAGCTCAAGAGGTGGACCCGCAGAGGACCTCGCTGGCACAAGGCGGTGACCCTCTGCCTGTCAGACCTGGAGGGCGATCCGATTGACCCTCAGGTGGTCCGAAAGGCCTTTGAGGCTGCCGCTAAGGAAGCCAAGATGTATCTCTCCCCGTAGGAGGAGAAATTTCTCCCAAAGATTCAGTCCTTTATTCAGTACGATTCGAACATTGATTTGTTCGAGAGGTGACCTAAGTGGCCGCTTGGGTTCTCGCTGAGGTGGGAGGCCTCGTATGAACGTTTGCACGGACTGTCGACCCGACAAGGTGACGGCCAAATACCTTGTTCACGAGCTAACCCTACAGGCCAGGCGCGGCCAAATCATCATCATCTCCGTCAAAGAGACTATCGCAGCGGTGCGCCGACACGGGCCACATCTGGCGGAAAGTGACTGCGAGCTGGTAGAGTTTATTGTCGATCTTGCCCCAACCTTTGGCATGTGCGTCGCGTTCGACCGTCGCGAATAGCCTCATGGCAACCCATTGGTTCAACCCTCTATGAGATCGAGAGGAGCACGGGGAACTTCGCGCGAGCTGGTCATCCAATCCCCGCTCAGAGATTCTCACCAAATTATTCGCTTCCCCTTCGGAACCCTTTCGCAACGAAAGTGTTTCAGACCAAATGTGGGAACGACCTTATGCCGGCACGACCAACAGCAGGGACAGCCTTTCAACGGCTGATCAGCTCAGAAGATAATCGTCAGATGCTCCGCAACAGGCTTGGTCTCGAAGTCGACGAGAAACTGCCGGCGTTCCTTGCTGCATTGTTGCAGGAGCTTGAGCGGCGAGAGCAGGTCGAGGCTGATTGGAGCGCCACCACTTTGGCAGCGTGGGTTTCTACGGCCTTCGACGAACCAGAAGGAACCTTCAGTGACCCTTATGGCCATGCTACGTAGGGGACGTGCCTTCCGGGGGATGATCAGTTCGGAAGGCTACTGCCGGAAGCTGCGCAGGCTCCTAAGGTTTGTGGGCGAACCAACTCTGACACCGACGCTTGCCGCACTGGCGCGGGAGCTTTCAGAAGAGTCTGAGCTGCGGAAGCAAGAATCGGCCGACGAAATTCCTCGCCCTACGTTTCCGCTCACGGCAACCCATTGGTTCTCCCCTCCGGTCCTCGTCAAGACCGAGCGTCCCGGGATCATCCACCACGTCAACAACGCCGAGACGGCCGGCGAGGAGCTGACGAAGTGGACGAAGCGTGCCCCTTGGTGACCTCGCGGTGCGCGTTTGTATGGCCGCGATGTTCGACGAGATGGAACCTGAGGAGGCTCGTAAGGCATTCCTGGCTGCTGCCGAGGAAACGATCTGCTGATCGCATTCGGGTGAATGAGGGTGCTACACCTGAAGGGAAATTGGCCGCATACACGCATGTCGCAGAGGATGACCAGCAAAGTCGGCCTTGGAGTAATCTAGCGTCAAATAATCGTTGTTTGCAATTGCGCAGGCCGAATTTTCCAAATAGGAACGCCGGAGATCAACACGGGAACGATTTTGATGGATGAAGCAATTGGGCAGCGAAGGGCTGATTTGCTGGGGATGACAGCAGATATCGTCGCAGCCTATGTCCAGAGCAACGCAACGCCCGTGGCGGATCTGCCGAATTTGATCGCCAGTGTCAATTCTGCGTTGTCTGGCCTGGCTGAGCCGGTCGCTGCACCATCGCCAATACTTACGCCCGCGGTAAATCCTAAGAAGTCGATCTTTCCCGAATACATTATAAGCCTTGAGAACGGGCGCAAGTTCAAGTCGATGAAGCGCCACCTGGGCTTGCTTGGCATGACACCTGATGAGTACAGAGCCAAGTGGGGTTTGGCCTGGGACTATCCTATGGTAGCGCCCAGCTATGCGGCTCAGCGGTCTGCGCTTGCCAAAGCTGCCGGTCTCGGTCGCAAGGCGGTTGACAAAACGCCGCCAAAAAAAGCACCAGCAAAGCGCAAGGCCAAAGCCTGACAGTGCACGACGTTCGGGCCATGCCGTCAGGTCTAGATGGTCTAGGTGGCCTGGCTGGGAATGAGCTGCCTGGCTTCGCGGTTCAGTAAGCGCCGCTCACGCCACAACACAAGCTTCAGCACGGCTTGCGTCTTCACGTCCTCATATCCTGACGGGGCAGGAGAGGTCGATTAATGTGCCATCGACAAGTCGAGCCAATACATCGTCGCCCTCGACACACAATCGAATCATATCGATAAAATCGCACTACATCGATACGTCGCGCTCTGCCGATGCCACAAGCAACAAAGCCGCTGAATCCAGCAGCGCTCCGTGCTTCAAGGACATGCCCATACGGGTGCTGGGTAAGCCTAAATTTCTTCCGTGAGCAATATCCTGGCCTCCTTGGCAGCAGCGATGAACGCCTGGCGCGCTATCCTTGGTGGTTTTTCTCCACGGATTACGGCAAGGCATGCTTCGATTGCGGCGAGCCGCGACTTGCCCGCCGGCCTCGGCCAATCCCTCAGCAGAACTTCGGCCGCGTCGGATACGGACGCAACAACTCTGTCGCGATCGATCCGGCCGGGTTGAACGACGACGGGCTTTCTGAAACGTCTCGTACGCACGACAGCCTCCAAGAACAAGCTATGTTAGCTTCTGCAGATCCTTTGCGCCACATCAAACGCGGCAAGTAGCAGAAGGCATGCGCTTGGCCAGAAGCTGCCGCCGCCATGGACGCTGCCCAGTGCTTCAGCATGTCGGGCTCGGCCCCGACTTTCGAGGAGCGCACGCCAAGAGCGGCGTTACCCAATAAATGATCCACAAATACCCAATGAAGGGGAGTTCGCCGAACACCGCGAAATGGAATCTCGGGGCTGAATTTACTCCATATCCGGCACGTCGCCGCTGGTGAATAGCACGGTCGGCGGACCGTAGTCGCCAACGGCCGGGTCGGCGTCGCGGCTCCATGCTATTACGCCAACGTGCTTCCCTGCGAGCGCCTGACCGGTGCGAATGGCGCGTTCCTCGCTTTGCTGATCGGCCGGACCAAAGGCCGGAAACAGTTCGCCGTCCTCGCCTCGATCGAACGCCACCACGACGATTAGCTTGGGCTTCTTTTGACCGGGCAGAATATGATCAGACATGGCGGGAACCTATCACATGACCGAGTATTGAGTCGCGTTCGAGACTCGAACCAGTAGAGCCGCCAGTTCTCATATTTATGATTCGGCCATATCGCCTGCACTTGCCTACCATTCGGGGCCAGCCCGCGCCCTCCGCAGAATTCGCGGATTAGCGCAAAGCTGTGTCCGGTACATAGGTCATCGGGCAGCGCGATCTGATAAGGCCACTCCCGGTCGATCCTGGCCGGCGTGGGGCCTAGGCTGCGCATCGCATCACTTCGCGGTCGGTTTCTCTGTCGCCTTCTCCAGCGCCTCAATGGCGTCCAGCACGGCTTTGCGCTTGGGCTCGATTGGGTCGTCTGGATGGAAGCCGGCAAGTGCGAGCGTCTTGAAGGCGAGCGTCACACGGGAACGAGCAGGCATGTGAGGCAAACGGCCGGACTATGGGAACAGCGGCTGAGGACTGGGACTGCTCTGCAAGAGCGGAATGGTGAGGGTGCAAAACGATCGCCAACACCGCCAGCCGCAACCGGTGACGCTTATCTTGCTGGCAGTTAGGGCCTCGTTGCTGGACGGCCTTCAATCCCTTCGCGGCGGCTAATCAAAGCGACGCGATCATTGGTGCTCGCTTTGATTAGCTCCCCGGGGCTGCTCCGGGGACAAGGCCGAATGGCTGCAGGCCGACCTGTCGATCGGGTGAAATTTTGCTGCTCAATTTCGGCGACGAGACCTGACTGCCTTCAGCAGTTCGCTCTCGTCAGTGTGAGCATTTCGAAAAGTCGCGACTACCGTTTCCGCCAGGATTTCGCCCTGTTGGCTTAAAGGGTCGAGGTCTTCGTCTGCGCAAATTCGATCGAAAACGCGCTGGCAAATAGCCAAATCATGAGGACTAAGGCAGGTGCGATTGGTACGCAGGCGCTGCGGCATGTGCGACCCCTCAGGCCCGCTGCCCGTACAGAGCAGCGGGCCGCTACAGCCAGGCCGGAGGAGGAGAGTTCAGTCTTGCAAAAACGTTCGATGTAGAGTGCTTGTTCCCGGCTAACGAAGCTGGTAATTTTCGTACAGTGCGCCACCTGGGCAAGGCAGCTTCCTCGATTGGCAGCACGCCGGCCGGGCAGGTGTCCTTGATGCCATGCGCACCGGAGCAAGGGCGGCCAGCCCTTGCGGATTATCCTCGGCAATCCATGCTTTGATCTGCGTTCGCTAATCCGCCCCATCTCTAAGCGACATCTTTTTGCGGCGAACAGGCGTCCAGTCGGTGATCGTATCGGCATCCACGGTAATTAGCCCGCCAGCTTTCACCGTCACCTTTCGATTTTCCTCGTCGACCCGCGTGACTTCGCCGGTGAGCTGTAGCTCGTCACCTGGTTTGGACCTTTTAGGAGCAGGGACTGAATGCGGAAAACCATAGGAGGGGATGCTGACACTAGCTCTTCCGTCGTCCAGCAGCTTCAGCACCGTCACGGTGATCGCCACCTCATCGCCGATATTGATGTCCGCAATTTCCCAAGCCATGCCCATGATTCTGGAGCGGCTTTGACGACAGTCAAGGGATTGCTAATATGCGGAAAATGCCAACGCCGCCAGCGTGCACCTTGTTTCGGAACCGATTCGAACCAGCGATATTGATTCAAATCGTAATGTCTGGAGTGCGGGCGCATGCTCACCCGAGCCTGGCGTTGGCCGGCTGTCATTTATTGAGTCCCAAATGCCCACCCTGGTCGAGAAGCCGCCCAAGGGCCAAGGGTGGTTTCACGAGATCAAATATGATGGGTATCGCACGCAGTTGATCATCCAACGGGGTAAGGTGCAGGCCTTCACACGAAACGGCTTCGACTGGACCGACAGATACAGCCCAATCGTCCGGGCTGCGGCTGAATTGGACGCAAAGCGGGCAATCATCGACGGCGAAGCAACAGTGCTTGGCACCGCGGGGGCGTCCGGACCTCTTCGCGCGACCCAATTATCCGATCACCCGGACGAATTTTTCAACCAAACATTCCTGACTATTGCGGCCTAGCACCGTGCCAATTTGTACGATTCGTACATGGCGTTGATGTCGGTCAGGAAGTGAGTAGATTCCCTTTCGGCGTGTCCCTGGGGAGGGCTGGATGAGCGTCGCGCAAAGGGTCGGTCCGCTTCTAGAGCAAGCAATCACTGTACTCCTCAACAGGGCGGACCGTCGCGACACGGTCTCGATAAATGCGGCGCTACGCGAAGCGCGGGAGGCTGCGCCTTATTTGGTGGCCTCCGACGAAGAACTAACTGAGGCGATCGTCGAGGCAGCAACTGCCATGGGCCTCTGCGTGGCTTTCGACGGTCGCGAGTAGCTGTCAGCCAACTCCAGTCTCTGTGGCATCGCAACACAGCGCGCCGTCCTGCGCCATTTTCAACAGTTAGAGGTAATCCGCAATTACCTTCGCAAGCTGCTAAATCTGCCTGTAGAACGGGTGGGCTGAGCAAAGGTATTTGCTGGAGGAACTTGATAAGGTCGACAAGGAGTGACCGCATGGCCCTCCACTGGTTCACCCCTCCGGTCCCCGTCAAGACCGAGCGTCCCGGGATCATCCGCAACGTCAACAACGCCGAGGCAGCCGGCGAGGAGCTGATGAAGTGGACCAGGCGTGGCCCTTGCTGGGACCTCGCGGTGCGCGTTTGCATGGCCGTGATATTCGACGAGATGGAACCTGAGGAGGCTCGTAAGGCATTCCTGGCTGCTGCAAAAGAGGAGGGGATATTACTCCCCCCAACTAGCTAACTTGGATGCGGTAAAGGTTCTCTGGCCAATACCGCCTTCGCGAAAGGAGCCCGCCGCCGGTGAGGGAGAGGCGACGGACCCCCCTACAGCGGCTGCACATCACGAAGAATCCGCTGCCACCTCTAAACCCGCGAGGGCCTGCGTTGTTCCTTACAACCTGGGTTGGTCGGCAGTCTGGTTCCGCTCCAATTTCCCTGTATGGCTCTCCATTGGTTCAACCCTCCAGCCTATTCGGCATGTTGAGGTCAAGCGCTTTCGAGCTTGCGGCTTCTCCGGCGTTTGACGTCTTTCGCGGGGCCTCGCTTCTCTACG
>NZ_JAMYNL010000036.1:0-41043 GCF_040319065.1 Mesorhizobium sp. M0968 | reverse complement strand
CACCATACCCCCCCCCCCACAACCCCCCCGGTCCTGTGTTTGGGGGATCCCAAGCCCCACGCTCGGATAATATGGGCCCCCCCCCCCCCCCCCCCCCCCCCCCCGGGGCCCGGCCCCTCGACTTCATCACAGGGTTGATTCGTCCACTTCATGTTGGACGACCCGGACGCGCAGAAAAAAGCGCCTGCGGCGGGTCCTTTGTAACCACCATGATGCGGGACCACAGCGACAGGGCGTGCCGGAGACGGTCAATCCGGCCGGCGATGTCGTCGCCGGCGGCGACGGTCTCATTCAGGATCAGCATCGACCAAAGAGCGAGGCCACTGCCGTTATGCTCGAGATCTGGGGACGGCGGCTTGGCGAACGCCGTCTACTCGGCGTTTCTCGAACTCACTGCATGCAAGACCGTGACGAAGCCCTTCACATTGCGGGTCGGGACATAGCTGGCTTCTTGGCGCGCTACCACCGCTAGAGATGCAGACTTCGCCCGACAGCTCCTGCTGGAGCGCGGCCTGGATCTGATGGCAGAATTCTTGCGGAGACGCGGACAAGTGGGGAGCACTCCAACCCTACACACGCGTCACTGGGCTATCAGTGTTGACCGTATAATCTTCGGAATGGCAATGGCATATTTTACAAAGCACGACGGCAATCAAATTATATACCGCAGCTGGGAAGAGCCGGAACAGTCAAGCGCAAGGATGAGAATTTTGGTCCTCAAGCTTGATCATGTCGGCGACTTTTGGATGTCTCTAGGGCCCCTAAAGGACCTTCGTCAGCGTTTTGCGCATGCCCACATTACGCTGGTGGTGGGAAGCTGGAACATCGCTACTGCAAAACAGTTCGACCTCGCCGACGATCACATTGCTTTTGACTTTTTTCCTCGCAACCCAAAAGTCAAAACGCGCAAAGAAGCCGCCGACATAAGGCCGCTGCTGACCGGCGAGTTTGATCTTGCCATTGATATGCGTGTTCCGGAAGAAACAAGGCCCATCTTGCTTGAAGTCCCCGCCAGGCACCGTGCGGCGATAGTTGATCCGTACAGCATGCATCAGATCGATATTGCGATAGCGCCATTCAATCTGAAACTGCGCAGAACCATTTTCTACAAGCTGGTCCAAAAAATAGGGCTTGCTAACAAAATCCCCCGTAGATGGCTTGATTGGTTCATTGACCGTAAGCAGGTGCGTCTCCAGCATGTGTCAGAAATCCTCCTCTTTCTGGTCGCAAAGGCAGCTGCCTATTTCGAAAGCGGAGCGGGTCACCCACAGAATTCGACTACAGGCAATGCCCCGATTGTCGTGGCTCCGTTCTCCAATTCCAGCCTGCGAGATTGGCCGATTGAAAGTTTTGGCAAAGTTGTCGCTGCTCTTTCGACCCGTGGTGAGGTGGTCCTCGTTGGCCGTGGCGAATGCCTGGAAGCGCTTGAGGAGGTTGCGAAGATAGCTAGGGAACGTGGAGCCGCGAACATTCGGACGGCTGTCGACTTGTCAGAATTGGAATTCAATTGTCTCGTGAATTCGGCCGCGCTCGTCGTTTCGAACAATTCAGGCACCGGCCATGTCGCTGCCCAGCTTGGCCGCCCTACTATCGGCATTTTCACGGCGTCACATCTACCGGAGATTTGGGGGTTTCGAGGTCCCTTGGTCAGCATGCTTATGAGTGTTATTGAATGTCGCGGATGTGGTCTGGACCAAGTGCGGCATTGTCCGGTCAAAGTCCGATGCAAGTTCGACATCACGCCGGATCTCGTGATTGCCGAGGTAAACGCCTTGATGAATCATTGTAAGGGTACGGCACAAGCTTAGTGGCTCGCGGTCACCACAACCGCGACTGCCCGGACCGCAGTGGCGATGTCACATTGGCCGACAGGTGGCATAGAGCGGCGCCTGAGAATGAAAGTGCCGCCGCCCAGCCTTCATAGCCGTTCCTCCTTTGTGGCGTGACGGCCCGAAAGTCGCCATCGCGTCAGATGTTTATCAGGTTCGGGATAGCCGGGGCTCGTCCGGCGACAGTCATGGCAGCGACTTCGCTTCTGGACCCGCTCATCCGGCCGCCAAAAACAAATGCGCTTCCTAAGCCGTAATTGATCCGCCGGAGCTGACCAAAGCCACCTTGCTCTGGGTTGCGGCAATGGCGACTGGGGCGAGAAGCCGAGAAGAACCGATGCGGCGAGAAATCCTGAGACCATCCGCCACGAGACGTCGCCAGGGAACGTAGTATTGCGTTCCGCGTTACACTAACGTATATACGTCCGCAGCACAGGAGCGCGCCATGGCCACCACACCCACCAGGAAGGAAGCACCCGTCTCGATGCGGTTTCGCGACGATGATCTCACCATCATCGACCGCGGCGCGGAGCTGCTCGGCCTGTCGCGCACGGAGTTCATGCGGCGCGCCGCGCTGCACGAGGCGCAGGCGGCCATCCTCAACGAAACCGTCATCCGCGTGTCCCCGGAAGCCTATGACGCCTTCATGCAGGCGATCTCAGCCCCGGCCGCTGCGCCCCCGGCGAAGGCGGCCGAGCGGCTGCGTCGGTCCCCGCCCTGGGACCGCTAGGTGGCGCTTTCAGGCATCGAACTCCTCGACCACGCACACCGCCTCGACAGCTTCGATTGCGGCAAGCCGGCGCTCAATGCTTGGCTGGCCGGCTTCGCGCGAACGAACCAGGCCCGCGGGTTTACCCGCGTCCCGGTCGTTCACGACGAGGGAACAGTCGTCGGGTATTACGGCCTCGCGCCGGGCGTGATCCAGCCAAATAGCGCACCGCGCGCCATCCGCACCGGACGCCCGCCCGATCCGATCCCCTGCCTGCTGATCGGACAACTCGCCGTCGACCACCGCTATGCCGGACAAGGCGTCGGTAGCGGCTTGGTCAAGGACGCGCTGTATCGCTGCGTCGCCGGCGCCGACATCGTCGGCGGCCGCGCGGTGGTGGTGCGGGCGATCGACGCCGAGGCAGAGCGCTACTGGCAGAGCTGGGGCTTCATTCCCGCGCGGGACAATCCGTCGGTGCTCATGCGCTCGATCCAGGACGTGAGCCTCTGGCTGGCCGACAAAGGGCACTAGCTCCGCGCGCGTAGCGCCTCCGGAGCGGCAGGTCTGCGCGCCTGCCTGCCGCCGACCGGGCTCTAGTTGCGGCGTCCCGCCGCTCCCCGAGCCGGCTTCGCCGTCTCGGCGTTCGGGTGACCCCTCACGCAGGGCCAGAGGGAGACGGCGGTCAGAGCGAGGGAGCCCTGGAGAGAAGGGAAAGTCATGATGTCGATGATATTCATAGGGGGTTCACGCGAGATATTTGAGCTGCCGGAACCTGCCATCGCTCGGATCCGCCCAATCGTTGTTGCCGTGCACGGCGTGCTGATTGGCGACGCGTCTGGAGCCGATGCCGAGGCGCAGGGCCTGCTGGCGGGCTACGGCTACAAACATGTCGGGGTCTTCCATGCGGCCAAGGAACCCCGCAATGATCTGGGCGACTGGGCTGTACGCCGCCAAAGACCGGGAGATGGCGCGCGCCGATTTTGGGATGATAGTCTGGGACGGCGCATCACCCGGCACGGCCGTCAACGTGCTTCGGCTCGCCATGGCGAACAAGCCGAGGTCATCTACGATCTGGCCAGGGGCAGCATGGCGACTACGCACCATGTCGTCCCGGCGAGAAAGTCGTCATTGTCCGTGAGGGTGACCGCCGCCTCTACGGTGAGAATATTGATCGCCGGCAACTTATGGCGCCTGCCGACCTCAAATTCGTTGAAGTCGTGCGCCGGCGTGATCTTGACCGCGCCGCTGCCTTTCTCCGGATCAGAATACTCGTCCGCCACCACCGCGATCCTGCGGCCGACGATCGGCAGAGGATGAGGTTCTTGCCGACAAGATGCCGGAAACGCTCGTCGTCGGGATGCACCGCCGACCGCCATATCGCCCAGCATCGTCTCCGGGCGGGTCGTCGCCACGGTGATGAAGGTTTTAGGATTTTCCGGATCCAAAACCTCGCCCTCGACGGGGTAGCGGAAATGCCAGAGGTTGCCGTTGACCTCCTGCTGTTCGACCTCAAGGTCGGACTCGCGATCAAGAGCTTCGGGTCCCAGTTGACAAGCGCTTGTCCTTGTAGATCAGGCCTTTCCTTGTAGAGCGTGACGAACACTTCGAGCACCGCCTTGGATAGGCCCTCGTCCATGGTGAAACGTTCTCGGCTCCAGTCGGCCGAGGCCCCCAGCCGCTTCAACTGGTTGAAGATCGCGCCGCCGGATTCGGCTTTCCACTCCCAGACTTTCTCAATGAACTCGTCGCGCGTCAGGTCACGGCGGTGGATCTGCTTCTCCATAAGCTGGCGCTCGACCACCATCTGCGTGGCGATGCCGGCGTGATCCATGCCGGGCTGCCACAGCACGTTCTTGCCGCGCATGCGCTCGAAGCGCACCAGAATGTCCTGCAGCGTGTTGTTGAGCGCATGGCCATGTGCAGCGAGCCGGTGACGTTCGGTGGCGGGATGACGATGGTCAAGGCTTCCGCGCCCTCCTCGGCGCCTGCGCCGACACGAAACGTCTTTTGAAGCGTATTATGTTTTTTTGTGCATAGACCAACGAGTTGAACGGCGGCCCCATAAATCGCCGATGTGATAGGTCGGGCGAAGGCGTCCACCAGCTCGTACTTGTCAAGACGATGCCACCCTTGATCTTGCACCCGCCTCCGATACCAGCGATGCGCTGCGTCGTACGCTCATGCCTGTCAGGATGGGATGGGCGCTGCTAGCACCGTGGCAGTTTGACAACCCGGCCATCGGGGCGGTAGCACCGTCCAAGGCCAAGAGTCGCAGGGCAGACCGCACCCCATCGGGCTGCGCGACCCAGACCAGCTGACGCCCAACTCGCACACTCATCGCGCATCAGCACCGTGGATGCGACATCTACTTTGTTGCGAGCGCGATATCGGAACTTGGTTGTGACGCAGCTGTGCGTAAGCGCACCGCTGTCAGCAAGTGAGTGAGCGAAAGAACTACGTGGTGGAGGTGAGAAGTCATGCGGCGTCAAGATTCCCCGCCCTTTGCGGCAAACACACTGATCCCTCTTCAGAATCCGGTCTTTCGTTCGATCTGGACAGCCACGCAGATATCCAGCCTTGGCTGGCTGGTGCAGAGCGTGGCTATAAGCTGGCTTATGGCAACGATTTCAGCCTCCGATCTGATGGTTGCGCTCGTGCAGGCTGCATCGACACTGCCCGCCTTCTTCTTGTCGATCCTTGCTGGAGCGATTGCAGACAGCTTCAGCCGCCGCGGCGTGATGCTTGCCGGACATTGCCTGATCGCACTGGCATCCACGGCGCTGGCTCTCTCTGTTGGACTGGGCTTTGTCAGTCCATGGCTGATCTTGGGACTGAGTTTCTTGGCGGGATGCGGCTTTGCCTTGAATGATCCAGCCTGGCACGCCTCGGTCGGCGACATCCTGGAAAAGCGCGACATACCCGCTGCAGTGACGCTGATGTCGGTGGGGTACAACGTGGTTCGGAGTATAGGACCGGCGCTGGGCGGTGTAATTTTGGCTTTGCTGGGCCCCCTTACGGCTTTCGCCTTCGCTGCGCTGACCGACCTGGTCCCGTTGAGCGCTGTGCTGCGCTCCAAGTGGCAAGTTCGCTCTTCGCCTCTTCCGCGCGAGCGGATGACGACGGCCATTCATGATGGCATGCGCTTCACGGCAATCTCCTCGGAGATCAGAGTGGCGATCGTGCGCGCAACCCTGTTCGGGCTGTCAAGCATCTCGATCCTTGCTCTGCTCCCCCTCGTGGTTCGCGACCAACTGGCGGGGGGGCCAATTGTTTACGGCGTCCTGTTAGCCGGCTTCGGCACAGGCGCCTTCATCGCGGGCATTGGCAATAGCTACTTGCGACGCATCACGTCCCAAAATCGATTGATCACGCTCGCATCCGTTGCTTGCGCAACGTGTTGCCTTTTACTGGCTCTCACATCATCGGTGGCTGTAGCAGCGATCGCGCTTGCAATCGCTGGCGCAGGCTGGGTTGTCACCTGGACCGGAACCGACGTGTGTGTGCAGTTGGCAAGCCCAAGGTGGGTCGTTGGTCGCACCCTGTCGATCTATTACGCCCTGACCTACGGCGGCATGGCAGCGGGCAGCTGGATCTGGGGTGCTGTCGCGCAGTACTATTCCCTGACGTGGGCTTTGGAAGGTGCTGCAGCGGCGCTGTTGCTGGTTGCAGCTGTGGGAAAGCTATTGCCGGTACGGCTATGGGAGGAATCGGATCAAGGGGCCTTCGACTTCAGGCCACCAGAACTGGCCCTCGATTTGAAGCCCAGGAGCGGCCCGATCGTGATCAAGGTGGAGTACTCGATACCCGAGGAGAATATCGAGGAATTTCTGAGCTGCATGCGCGAAAGGCGGCGCGTTCAGAGCCGTGCCGGTGCGCGGGACTGGACCCTCCAGCGCGATCTTCAGAACTCGACTCTTTGGACCGAGACATTCCGCACGCCGACATGGACGGACTATCTTCGTCTAAACCATCGGCTAACGGTGACTGACAGGGAGGTAGGCGAGCGCCTTGCCGCTCTGCAGGTCGGTGATTCTCCTCCTCGTCTCTCACTTTCGATCGAGCGGTCGACAAGCCCCGCCCCCGGCAGCCAAGTCCAGCCCGTGCCCTTTGTATCGCGCCCGTAAGGAAACCAGTAACTTTTCTGGGTTCGGACACGGGAATGGCCGAGACCTACTCCTTCTTTCGTCGGGTCTGCCCGGATTGCCATACGTTGCAGCCGGTTAGGCGAGCATGAGGATTTGTGTGGCACGTATGTCCACCACGGGCCCATGTCCAGCCCCACCGCTGCCATCAGATCGGCTTGGGCACGGGTTCAGGTCGCCTGTCCCCCGGCATCGTGGCGAGCAGCGCGAGCAAGGGGGCGGAGGGGTCTCCCCGGTCTGCACGGAGCGAAGCGGGCAGACGGAGGAATCCGCCAGCGGCGACTTGCAGGGAGAGGGCCGCGCGCCTCTTTCCCTCCCTCACAAAACGTGCCGCCAAGCACGTTCACGTCGGCGCAGCCGTGCCGCAGAGCCGGCCGCAACAAAGAAGGCCCGCAAGGCGGAAGCATCGAAATGTCCGCCAGCGGGACCAATTCAGTTCGGTGCTGGAGAAAGCGGTTCAACAGGGCGGCCATGGGAGCGCCAGCATAGCGCCGCTGTCAGGCGCGATGCGGACCGACAGCCCCGGCGAAGGGCGCTGATTCATCGACCGAAATTGGATCGGGTCATAATCCATGAATTTTTCACGATGCTTCAGCACGCGCGTGGATTTGTGCATTTAACTGCAGCGTCCAGGTGGTCCGGTGGAAGCGCACCCAGGGCATCTTGGAACTTATTTGATGCAGCCATCCAGGACTGCTGCATTGCCACAGCAATGGTCACAACCTGCTAGGGTCCGGACCCATAAAGGGATTGAACGAAGCCGCTGACGCGTCATTTGGTGCGTGGGTTTGCGGATGACGCTTCTGTTTTGAAGGATTGCGGCTGTTGAAGCGCAATCTTGAGAACAGGAGTTTGAGACGGCCGAGTTGAGCCCTCTTCGCCGACGCATGATCGAGGACATGACGATCCGCAATCTGTCGCCGGCCACCCAGCGATCCTACGTGCACGCGGTGGCCAAGTTTTCGCGATATTTCGACCGCCTCGCCGGACCGGCGCGGCCTGGAGGACGTTCGCGCCCGGCCTCGACTCCAGATGCCGCAATGACCGTCGCGGCCCGGCGCGATTGATCGGGTCTCATGCCCAAAGCTGCCTCGGTGCCCAGTAGCGGCACCGCATTGCCCCTCCCAGGCGCTGCGCCAGTAAAGCGTCGGCGAGCCAGCATCCGACGGTGCGTTCGAAGCGATCTCATTCGGCGGCCATGATCGCGCCGGTCACCATGCCGCAGCGGAAAGCTGCCGAGCTCGTCTGGTCAGGTCGCTGACCGCCTCGTCGTCGCGGGCGACGATCGAAATCTTCCCCACCGCAGCGAGGTTTCTCCCGTTAGAAGATCCTCAGCGGGATGGGCTGCCAGTTCACGCCCGGTCAACAGCATCGGGCCCGCGGTGTCGACCTTGTCTCCCGGTCGTGTGAGCAGAAGAACATCGCGAAGTGCGGCTTCATCCTCGACGCCGCGAGCCTGCTTCGCCGTACCACGGCCGCCGAAAGCCCTAGGCGCTGTCACCAGGCGCCAGCCCACCTCTCTAGCTGGCGGACCATCTCATCGAGCGCGCCGATGGCCGCACCGTCAATGATTGCAATGTCCTCAATGCGCCGCAACTGTTTGGGTCGGGGGCAGCCCTGCGCAACCAGCCGGCACCGCCGTCGTCGGCGCGGCTTCCGTGGCACCGGGAAGAGTGCCGTGGTGGCGCAGGAGGGTTTTGGCTCAGAACCATGGAATACGATGAATGATTGGGGCGCTTTTTGTAGAGCGAACGATAAGTCTTGCACGACCAGCCATTTATCCCTCGCGAGATCAATGCCGCGGGCAATTAGCAGGCGAACTCCGTCCGGACTGAGTACCCGTTTCAACGCGGGCAAAGAAGTTGTGTAGCCATGTCACGAAATGCTTGGTCCGCTTCTCTGCCGGCCGATGGTCCATGAAATCCCCTCTGCACGCACGACGCCGGAAACCTCCTTGCCGATATGATGCTCAAGCACCGGCCGCCATGGCACCAGCGTGAACTCGCGCGATTTCTCGATGACAGCGTATTTTCCGCCGGCGAGCTCGACGGAGCGGTGGAGCGTGCCTTCTATTCGATCTCCACTCTGGGCTTCAGAATAGGGCAGACCGAGTTCGTTCGACAACTGGCCGGCCACGCGGTTCAACTCGCGTTGGCGCAGCATCGAAAGCATGTTGGCGCGATAGACGATCCGGTCCTGCTCTTCCCGAGCAAGACCTTGCGCAATCAGCCACTGCCGTCGGCGGCCTTGCGCCTCTCGGACATCGCGGCCGAAACCAGAGCTGTGCAAGGCCTGCGGTATGTCGGAAACCAGCTCTCGATCGAGCCAGGTGGCGCCGTCGAAGCTGACTTGTTGTTCCAGCGGCGTCGATGAGAGCTTGTCAACCGTGACAGGCTCGGCCCCGGCCCGCTGACGCTCGTAGTCAGACACACGGTCGAGATGATCCGGTGCGACGATCCAGGTGCCGTCCGGCTCGCGCTCGACACGACCGGTCGCCCGGCGGATCGCCTCCAGTCGCCGCACGTGCGTTTCGGCAAAGCGTTCGGTGGCCGACGGGTCATGCTTGAGATGGATATCGATGCTGTAGCGCCCGTCATGGGCCGTGGCGATCTCGGCAATTGTGCGGTCGACTTGCCTTGGCCCGGTGTCCCTCGGCGTGACCCGCACTATGCAGCCCTCTGGCGTCGGTTGGGTGGCCTCGCCTTTGCCGATATCAACATAGTGGCTTTTGCCGTCCACGCCGTCGACGACGAGGTAATGGCGGTCAGTGATTTCGTCGGCCAGGCCGCGCGCAATGATGCGGCCGACGACAGGCTGCATCTGCTCTGCAGATCGATCATGGACAACATAGTCGGCGGCACTGCGGGCGAGCCCCTTGCCGGTCAGTTCGCGGTGCATGGTCTTGATGATGTCGCCCCGCTCGCCGATGCGGCGCAGCGTCGCTTCAAGCTCGCCATCAAGGCGCCAGCGGCCCGAGCCGACTTCCTCAGCCAGACCCATCCGCTCGAGCTTGCGCAGGCGGCCCTGGTGCAGCGTCTGGCGAAACGTGTCTCGGCTGGCCGGTGAGATATGCCCCTCATGGTCGCGCATGCGGAGCAGCTGCCGATCGATGCTGGTGAAGCGTTCCCGCTCCATTTCCTGGCGCAGGCGTTGCTCGATCTCGCGGTCCGTTCTCGGGCCAAGGTCGAGGCTGACCAGCTCGGCCGCCCGTTCACGGATTCCAGACGAGATGTAGTCCCGCGCGATGACGAGGTTTTCGTCGCGGTCGTCCTTGCCGCGGACGATAATATGGGTATGCGGATGACCAGTGTTGAAATGATCGACGGCCACCCAGTCGAGCCTGGTGCCGAGGTCTTCTTCCATCTGCGCCATGAGGCGCCGCGTGAGCGGCTTCAAGTCATCATACTCGATGCCGTCTTCAGGGGCGACGATGAAGCGGAACTGATGCCGGTCGCCATCGGCACGATCGATGAAGGCCTTGCCATCAACGCGGTCGCTGTCGGCGCTATAGAGCTCGCCAGGCTCGCCTTCGCGGGTGACGCCGTCGCGCTGGAGGTAGCGAAGGTGTGCACGTGCCCCGTCAACACCCTTGCCGGCCAGCTTGACGATACGCGCCTTGACGACGGCGCGCCGCTGCCGAAACGCCGCGTGGGGGTCGCGCGCTCTGAGAACGGCGGCAGCAGCCCCGCCGCGCCCCGCCCGGCTTCCGATGAAGCGGCCACGGCGACCGCTGCCGCCGCCGGCTCGGTTGATCGCGGCGCGGATCTGGCCGGCGAAACGCTTGCCTGCCTTCGAGCCGCGCGATCCGATTTTGCCCAGGCTCGGCTTGAACTCTTCATCCTGCATTGAGCCTCCTAGTAATCTTAAGCAATATCAGAGGTTTGTCGGCAGCAGCCCTCCTGACGCTGAAGGCAGCCTCCATGGAAAACGATGTGCAGACAAAGACTTCGCCGCCTCCAGGAGGCGATGCCTTTATCTTGCCTTCCGCGGACCTGCCTCCCTGCCTCGCTGCCCCGCCCGACCCACGGTACCCCTGCCCTCACCTGCGATCCGGCCGGCCTGACCTTGCTCGCTCCGATCCAAGCGGCACCACGATTTGGCCATTCGGATCGGTCACGGAAATACCGTTTCGCAGGAAAAACAGCGACTGCCCGGACGGGATTTCCGGCGCTTTTCCGGAACGGGATTTGCCGGTGAACGCGTCCATGTCGGCGGCCGAGATCCCCGCCGCCTTGAGCTGTTCCAGATACGAAACCGTCTCGCTGGGCAGCGGTCGCCCACGCTGCAAATGCTGTTCGTAGCGGTCCGGCCCAGCGTTATAGGCGGCAAACAGGCCGGGAAAGCCGAAGCGGTCATACATGGCGCGCAGATAGGCAGTGCTTGCCAGAATGTTGTCGCGAGGGTCGTGCGGATCGGCTCCCAGGCCAAGCTCTGCGCGCATCTCCTCGTAGGTGCCGGGCATCACCTGCATGAGGCCAATGGCGCCGGCGCTCGATGTGATCGGCCGTCCATTCAGCCTTGTCTGCCCCCGGCTTTCGGCATCCATGACCGCATAAATCCAGGGCTGTGGAATGCTGAAACGCCGGCTTGCCTCAGCTACGTAGTGCTGCCATCTTGCCATCTGCGGACCACGGGAGATGGCGGCCGGCTGAGCGTCGGTCGCGGCGGAACAGGCGCATGGCGCTATCGCGACCATGCCCAGCATCAGGAGGGTTACTCGGTCCATAGCGGCACGAGCCTCCCGGCAATATTTTCGGCCGGCACCGGCCCGAAATAGCGGCTGTCGAAGGAGCGGTTTCTATCGTTGCCGAGCAGGAAAACCTCGGCGGCGGCGAGCTTGCGGCAGGCATTCCACCAAGGCAGCGGACGGTGCTGCGTGTCGGTTGCCAGCCGGCGCGCGACAATCTCGCCGCCGATGATGATGGCGTCGCCGAAGGCGCAGACATGCTCGCCAGGCAGCGCGGCAAGGCGCTTGACCAGCGGCACATTGCTGGGCAGATAGAAGCGTTCGGCGGCGAGATCGGCGACCGGTTTTGGCGGGCGGACGAGCACGAGGTCGCCCCGAGCCGGTGATCCGGACGCGACGCGATAGAGGCCGACCGGCGCACTGGCCGAGGCGTTCCAGATCAGCCAGGGCGATGGTTTGGCGAAAGCGGCGAAGCCGATCAGGCCGAGGCCTATCGTGGCCACGGCGATCGTCTTGCGCGCCCGAACGCGCCGCAGATCGCTGCCGATCAGACGGATAGTGGGACGCCGGCTCATGAGCGGCCTCCCTCACCGGCCGAGCCGGAATCGTGCCCGCCATTCTCGGGCCTGGTCTCCTGCGCGCGCCCCTTCGACCAGTCGTCGAGCTCGTCGATGTGATAGCGGACATAGCGGCCGTGCTTGCGAAATTGCGGGCCGCCGCCTTTGAGCCGCATCTTCTCCAGCGTGCGCTGGGACAGCCCGATATAGAAGGCGGCCTGCGCGGTGTTGAGAAACGGACTGCCCTTCTTCGCGCGGGCCGCGCGTTCGTTTTCGTCGTCCATGATGATCCTCGTTTCGTTACGGACAAGCGAAGGCGAGGATCGGCGAGCGAGATCGTTTCGGGGACGGGCGAAGAGTGGGGGGCGAGTTTTCGCCGCCCTTTCTTGAGAAGAGCCCCGCGCCGGTTGCGGCGCGAGGCTCGAGGCAGGCGGTTCAGTCGACCGGGTTCCAGATGATGGCGTATGTGTCGTCGTCATCCTGGCCGGCGGCGCGGCCGAGATTGGCGTAGAGCTTGCGCGGGCCGAACTCCGGGGCGGCAATCGACAGGCTCACATAGTCCTTGCCGGAGGTCTCGCCGGTGCGGATCCAGCCGGCCCCTACTTCGACCCCTTGCGTCAGCACCCGAAAGTCGGGATGGGTGTCGGCGCTCTTTGCCTGATTGGGCACGATGTCGATGTCGGCGCGGACACTGAGCGTCTTGAGCTGGCCCTTGTAGCCGCCGTTTTCCTGTTTGGTGACGTATCCGATCGCGGTCATTTTCAGTCTCCTTTTGGTGCTCGCCGGGGACCATTCCCCTGCGATGGCGGACCGTGATGGGCGCGTCCGGACCGCCGGAACCGCGACGGCCGCAGCGATAGCGGAGGACCCGAGCGGACAGCTTTTTTGAAGCGAAGCGGCGCGAGGAAGCCGCCGCAGGCGGCGGGGAAAAAAGCTGTTGGCGAGGGTTTCGGGCGGGCCGGATCCGCCTATAGGTCGTCAAGCCAGCCGCAGGGGAATGGTCCCTGAGACGCATGGAGACAGGTGGCGCGATCCGGTGACACAAACGAGCAGGCGGCATTACAGGGCGCTGGCTGCGGGGGCTCTGTCGCCAACCGGATCGGACAATTGCCCCATGCGCGGAGCGCCTCGGCAAGCAACCCGGCGCGCTGCAGGGCTGCCGAAATGGGGGCGAGTTGCCGTCGGGATTTCTCGCGCGCGGCACCGGCTCGACAAGACGACCGATCGGCAGCCGGCGCGGTCCGGAGCGGCGCGCGCGATCTGAGCGGCGGCACTCGAAAGAACCGCCGCTTGGGTCCTGATCGATTATTCGCGGACGAACAGCGGCTGCACTTGTGCCCACTGATCGGCGGTGCGGAAACCGCCGCGGCTGGTGTAGCTTTCGGCGGGGAATTTCATCCAGCGCGGCAGCCAGGTCTCGACCCTGAGGCGGCCATTCTCGCCCGCCAGGAAGTCACGGATGATCTTCTTTTGCGTCTTGACCTTCTCGGCGACATTGCCATCCGCGACCAGCTTGCCGCCGACGTCGGCCAGCATCGAATTGGCGATTTCCTTGTCGCGCAAGAGGTCGAAGAACGCATCGTCCGGTTCCCACCATGCGCCCATATCCACGTTCAGATGGTTGCCGAGCGCCTCGATGACGGCGCTGCCGGCTGCAAGCGTCTCGGCCATGACAAGGGTGAGAACGCGCATGACATCGTCGTCGCAGAGCGCCAAGAGGCGGGCGAACACGCCGGCGATAGCAAAGGCGTCGCCATTGCCGCCGGCGACCACGCCACCATCCTCATCCGGTGATCCGAGCAGGGCCAACACCTCGCGCCGCTTTTTGCCGAATGCAGCTTCGGCCTTGCAGCCGGCAAGGCTGGCAGTCACCGTTTCGTTGACTGCGCGCTGTGGCTCACGGCGCACCTGCCACAGGCCGGAACCGGTGATGGCGTGCGCCACCACGAGGCGCAGCGCCACGGCGGGATGGTCGAGCATGGCCGCGCGCACAGCGGCATGGCGATGCAGATCGACATAGTTCTGCATCGGGCCGGTGACTTCAGGGCGCGGCGGCTTGGCGGCTGTTTCTTCTTGCTCACCGCCCTCGCGGGCGCGGCGGGCTTCCTTGCGTGACAGCCAGCCCTCGTGACACTCGACCTCGCCGCGATACGTGACCGCGATGAAGACCTTGCCGCCCTTCTTCTTCGGGGTCTTCTCGTGGTCCCATGGGTGGAAATACTGGCCCGGCTCCAGCAGCACCACCTCGCTCCAGCCGTCGTTGAGATAGGTGTCGCGTCTGGCGGCAATCGCTTCGTTCTGCTTTTGCCAGAACAGGTCGGGATCGGCGAAATAGCTGTCCTCGCCGAACAGGTCCGAGGTGATCAGGCCGGGATATTCGTCGATGGCAAACAGCGCCACCTTGGTGGAAATCGACTGGCCGCCGAACAGCCATTGCTTCAATTGAAAGCCACGCGGCGCGTATTGATCGGGATCGGCACAGAGTGCCAGCCAGTCCTTCTGCTGCGCCTTGGACGCCATGGTGAGATGGCGCACCGTCTCGGCGTCGATCTCCTCGCGGCGATAGGCTTCGCGGATTTTGGGCAAGAGGTCGCCAAGCGCCAGAATGCGTTTGACCTTCAGGTCAGTGATGCCGAAGGTCGCAGCGATGTCCGGAACGGTGCGGCCTTGCCTGACGAGCCGCGAAAACGTCTCCCATTGCGATACTTCGTCAGGATCGAGGCGGGCGAGGTTTTCGATCAGCGAAGCTTCCAGCGCATCGGCGTCATCACCGTCCTCCATGATGGCGCAGGGCAAGGGATCGCCTTCGCCGCGCTCGTCGGCAAGCGATTTCGCGGCGAAATAGCGCCGCCTGCCGGCGACGATCTCGAAGGTTTCCGGTTGGCCGTTGGGCCGCACAAGGAGAGGCACCAGCACGCCGCGCGCACGCACTGACGGCAGGATGTCGGATATGTCGGGCGCGCGTTTTCCATGGCGCATGTTGAGCGCGGAAATGTTGAGCTGATCCAATGGGATGTGGGCAAGCTGCATGGTTACTCTCCTTTCGCTTTGGTTGAGGTTGTCCCCGCCGCAGAGGCCGAAGGCCGGCGCGGCGGGACGGTTTTTGCGCCTATCGGCGCTGCTGTTCCGCCGTGTCGGGCGGAAGCTCGGAATGGGGCTTTGAAAGGGCGTCTGCTGCCTGCCGCAGAAGTCGCTCGGCCTCGGTGATGTGGCGGCAAATGCGGGCGGCTTCGGCATAGACGGAGAGCGGAAAGCGCGCCTGGAAATGCAGGTCGCGCTCTATGCCGAGGCCAAGCGGACCTTTTACGGATGCAAGCTCGGCCAGACTGACGCTGCCGAGTTCGGGGAAGCCGAAGCCGAGATCGCAAAGGCCGAACAGCGTGTCGCCATCGGCGTCGAGTTCGGTCAAAAGCCACGTGGCGGCACCTGTGGGATTAAACAGTTTCACAACGGGAAAATGGTCGATGTCGGCGTCGGCGGCGCCATTGGCGAGCAGTCGTGCGCGCAGTGGATCGGTGATCAGGATCATGGAAAGACTCCTTGTCAGAACAGGTCGAGTTGATTTCTGCTGGCTTCATCGAAGAGGCCGATATCGAGCGGGTTTTCGCCGCGCGCGGACACATCGGCGCGTCCATCAGGAGGGTGAGCCGATCGCGCGTGGTGATCGGCCGGACACCGGGAATGAGCATCTGCTCGCCTTGCGGTGTCGGCTCGGTCGCGGTCAGTTGAGGATCGCGCATCGTCATGCCGCAATCCCTTCCTGCGCCTCGCCTTCGGCATCGGCCTGAAGGCCAAGCAGGAAATCGGCGGCCTTGGAGGCAAGACTGGCGGCACGGAAGATGGCGCGGTTGTCCTCGCGCAGCACCTTTAGCCATGAGCCGATGTAATCGGCATGACGCAAGGTCGGCTCGATACCGAGGTTGCTGCAGACGAAGGCGGCATTGATTTCGGCGACCAATTCTTCACGCGCGTAAGCCTTGGAGCCGAACGAGCCGGAGAGGTCGCGAGCAAGCCGCGTCCGGTGGCCGGTCCAGTGGCCAAGCTCGTGAAAGCAGGTCCGGTAATAGTCGATCTGGTGATGGAACGCCGGCTGCGGCGGCACCTGAATGTGGTCGCTGCCCGGCATGTAGAAAGCGCGATCGCCGCCGACCCTGAAATCCGCACCGCTGGCGCGAATGAGCGTCTCGGCCTGCGGCACGATCTCGCACTGAGGCAGCGGCTCGGCGGCGGCATAGAGGTCTTCCGGAAGATTATCGCACTGCGCGACATTGAAGACGGTGAAGCGCTTCAAAAAAGGCACGGCCTGTGGTTCATCGCCCTCGTGGCGTGCGCGCTCCTTCTCGTCCTTGGGGACAAAGCGGTCGGCATGCACGATGGTCGTGCCGCGCTCGCCCTTCCTGACATTGCCGCCAAGGACGAGCGCCTGCCGGAAGGTGAGCCAGTTCTGGCTGGGATAGCTGCGCTCGATGACCGCGCCCCACAGGATGAGGATATTGATGCCGGAATAGGTGCGCCCAGAGGATGCATTCCTCGGCAGGCCAAGGCCTGCCTTTGCGCTGCCCCATGGCTTGACCCATGGCACGGTGCCGCGCTCCAGCTCGGCAATGATGCGGTCGGTGATCTCCTGATAAAGGCTGGCGCCGAGGCGCCCGCCCTTGCCTGCGCCAGCCTCTCCGCTGGCGGTACGCTTGCTGTTTGCATGCATCGTCTCATCCTCCGCTCGCCAATCGCCGCGCCTTTCCCCGGAAGCGGGGTGGGCGGCGAGTCGCGACCGGAAAGGCCCGCCGTGGTAGGCGGACCGCATCCGAAGGACCGGAACGAAGAGGAGGACCCTGAGCGGCAGCGAAGGGTTGCGGGCTGCCGCGGCGGGCCTAGAAGGGAGTGCCGCCCACCCCGCGCCACCGGGAAAGGCCAACAGACAAACCGCGCCGCCCGCAAGGGCGGCGGCCGTCATAGCCCGAAGGGCTGCCCACGCCAAGGGGCGAAGCCGAATGGCCGAGACCGCCTGAGCTTGCCGAAGAAAAGCGGGCTCGGTTCACGAGCACCTGGTGCGCGTCGTCAGGCGCGCGGGCGCCCGCCAGGACGGCAGGCTGGACAGATTTTTCGCACGGATCATCGTCAAGCGCCGCAGTTACGCCGAGAAACTCGACGACATCGCCGCCGTGGGGCGGCTTGCTCCGAACAAAACCAGCGCTCCCCTTTCGACAGGTTGAGGCGCGTGTCGCAGTAATATTCCTGTCCGGGATCATGATAGACGCGCTCGCCCGTTTGTGGCTTATATTGGCTTTGATGATGCAGCCGACAGCGGCAGGGTCGATTCGAAGGCAAGAATGCCAGCCAGGAGTTGCTTTGATAGCGATGGTTGCCCACGCCCCTTCCCTCCGAAGAGAGAATGCGACGTTTGCGGCCTGGAGTCTACCAAGTCGGGTCTAATTCACCGGTCCTGTTCCGAACCATTGAATGAACGGCGCATCCTTACCCGTGATATCCTTCACCGTCTGTAACAGCGCTTCATGGGTGCGTTGGAGAGCCAGGTAATGGTTGCTGGTAGGTGATAGAAGCGGCTGGACGATGCTCTTGTGCAGCCGTTCCGCCTCCGCCACAAAGCGCTCGATTTCAGCCTGTGAAAGCTGCTTGGAAAGTTTGGTCCTAGCCATTGCGATCTCCGTTGAGGAATCGCCCCACCTAGGATTATCATCCTAATTATATACGTGACAAAGTATGAGCCGTCTGCTACAAACATGGCAGGGACACCCAGCCATGAAACTCGACAGCCCAATCTTCCAAGACGCCGACGCCGCCCGCATCCATCTGGAGGCGCAGCGCTGGCCCTATGGCCCTAACTGCCCGCATTGCGGCAATGCCAATCCCGACCGTATCACCAAGATGGTAGGCAAGGCGCACCGTCCCGGCCTGTACAACTGCATGGAATGCCGTGAGCAATTTACCGTCACTGTCGGCACCGTATTCGAGCGCTCCAAGATCGCTTTGAACAAGTGGCTTCTGGCAACGTTCCTCATGGCTTCGTCCAAGAAAGGCATGAGCGCTCACCAGCTACACCGTATGCTGGGCGTCACCTACAAGACCGCCTGGTTCATGGCGCACCGCATTCGCGAAGCGATGGCGGAAGACGTGAAGTCGGCTGGCCCACTTGGTGGCGAAGGCAAGACCGTCGAAGCCGACGAGACCTACATTGGACGCGTCGACCGCGATTACCTTTCGCCCCAGCGCAAAGGCCAGCCGCGCTTGAAGCGCAAGATGAAGCCGAAGCGCACCGTTATCGGTCTTGTCGAGCGTGGCGGCAAAGCCCGCATGGTTCACGTCCAGAATGCCACCAAGGCTGTTGTGCGCGATATCCTAGTGCACAATGTCGACCGCAATTCGACGCTCTATACAGACCAGTCGAAGCTCTACACCATGACTGGCGAGGAATACGCCTCACACAAGACGACCAACCATTCCGCTGGCGAATACGTCCGCTATGAGGACGGCGTGTCGATCCATTCGAACACGATTGAGAACGTGTTTTCGGTCTTCAAGCGCGGCATGGTTGGCGTCTATCAGCATTGCGGCGAGGCTCACTTGCACCGCTACCTGTCGGAATTCGATTTCTTGGCGTCACCGACACCGAGCGCCACGACCAGTTGCTTGCCATGATCGAAGGCAAACGCCTGACCTATCGGCGGATTGGTGAAGCCGATATCACCTAAGCAGAAGGCGCGAGTGCTTTTGCGTAGGCGAAAGCGTCACAGTCAGTAGGTAACGCTCTCCCTCATTTGTCCTTTGGTTCGGCTGCTTTGCTGATGGATTCGATGCGCGAAATTAGCGGCTCCTGAGAGAACCCTACGAACGCGCCAAATATGAAAGCTGAGAGGCCATTCGCATCAAATTGCGACAGGCGGACTTCGCCTATCGCGATCTCGAAGACGCCTGCTTTGAGGAAGGCGCCAGTCAGGAAAAGAAGTATCAATGCGAATATAGCCCTCATAGCAGGGGTAAACCGGTCGGCATCAATTGCATGAAGATCAAAAAACGTGACAGCGCGGCACCGCAGGAAAGATGAGAAAGTGAGACCGGCGAGAAGGCCGGGCAATACCATGGCCAACGCCGGCTGAATTACCAAAAGGGTCTGATCTGGCCCAATCAGCCACCGGGCAGCCAACACAGCCAGAAGACCGAGGATTCCAACGCCAATCAGGATCAAGGAAAGCCACCCAACGATCTTCCGCATATGCTCACTAATCATCCGGCCTTTCTCCGTGTCGAAGATACGCTGTTGCAGATTGTGGAGCGTGCCGATGCCAAGATCAGGCTGCGCCGTTTCGCCAACCAAACCGTATTGAGAAAGGCCCAAAAGTTCGTTGTAATATCCCCTGAAACGAATATCAGGCGGATGAAACATTCCTCGCAAGACCATGAGCGTGCGCTCGGCTTCGTGCTTCAGAAGCCCTTGCTCTGCAGGTACTTCAGTTGCGTCTTTCGTCAGGTGAAAAGCAATGTCGTAGGGATTCTCCGCATCTATAGGATACGGAGAAACAACATATCGTCCCGTCATCGTGGGGTTACTTACCGCAGCAGGGGCAAATATCAGGAGCGAACGAAATGGTGGTATCGCTTTTTATCTGGCGATTTGCGATGGAGTTGCCTAACTCGCGCTCTAACTGCTCGGCGATGCCAGCAACGGCATTCCCAGTGCTGGTGCTAGTCGCTATCTGACCGGTTCTAGCCTGCCTGGAAAACTCTCGAAGCATTTTCCGAAAACGATCGACTTGCATTAACCCCTCCCTTAAAAAATAGTACAGAAGGGTACGTTAAAGCATTTCTGGTACCAAGGCTATTCGCTCCCTTAGAGACCTTTTGCTCTCTTGGTCTTTCGCTCTGATATCCGCGCTTTCGTTTCCGGCTTGACCAATGCCCTACCGCCCTTGTGATCGGGCGGCGTCTGTAGCATCCGCTTCAGCGTCTCGTTAAAGCGCTTCTCGTCGGTTTTTACGTCGGACTTATCGTTCATGCCGCCTTACCTAGTGCTTCGCGAGCGATACGAGCTATCGCCGCGTCTTCGTCGTCTCTGTAAACTGGTACCGTCGCTAGTCGATTGCTTGCCCTACGGCGTAATTCATTCGAGATGGCATGGTCATCCTCCAATAGAGCGATTACCGACAAATCTTGCTTCACCTCATGCAGCGCAGCAAAGTGAAGGAAGATCGCGTCGTTCACTCGCGCAGGGCTATTCCCAAAAAATATCGCGACAGGCGGTCGGCCGCTCACCTCCAAAACCATGTCAGGAGTCACCTCGGAAAGGCGAGAACTGACCGCCTCATTTTCTCTGATTTTGGCACGGTCGCCTACCACGGACCTTATTCGCTCCGCTGCGTCTTCCTTGAATGAGGAGGTGATCTTCTCTTGCGTGAGCAGGAGAAAATCGTTCATTCGGATCATAACGCCGACGAACGCCAACGCCCTAGCCGGCAGCTCTACCTCTGGAAAAGACGCGGTCTTTATCGTGCCGTCATCGTGATCGAAGTGAGCATGAACTGAAGACAATAGTTGTTCTAGGCCGCGTCGGCGCGTATCGGTGTCAAAATCGACGCCGGCCGCTTCGAGCTGCTGGATTGTCGCGCCATCGTCCTCAAGCCTGAAAGCGCCGTCCTCTGTCTTTGTGACGTAGAAGGCAACTCGGTCTCCGTCATCGCGCAGAAACGCCGTAGACACGGCAAGGCCGGCCGGCACTTCCGTTACGGTTATGTCATTGCAAAACGCGTGGCAGAGTTCGGCTTTCATACCATTCCCTCAGCCTTATCGATCTTGAAGATCGATATTGCGCAATTAAAGGCGGTCTGCGCAGAAAGAGGCTGCTTTAGATGCCTGAATTCTGTTCGGCGATGGAACGAACCCGCCTTCGGAAGACGGACGCTGCCGAACCGGTTGTGAGCGACATTGATGTTGGCCAAATCGCTGCAACGGGCATGGCAATGCCACCCAGGTTCGCTGGCGTGATACTCATAGTCACAGATGACAAGAGTTTCGCCGCCCTTCGTTACGCCTAGGGTAGCACGGAAAATCCGCTTGGATTCGTTGAACAGCAGAAGAACGCGACAATCTTCGCCGGCCGCTTGAAAGGTGAGGATTCGCCACTGATAGAGCGGGCCATACTTATACGCCTTGGCCTTGGCTCGACGTGACGGCCACTTGGAGCGCGGTATCTCACCTCGCTTCCAATCCCCCGTATCAACGGCGGATTTTTCCGCCGCGACTATCCCCCTCAGATTCATGGTGTTCCTCGTAGCGCAAAATAGCTAAGGAATCACGCATGCTTTGTCACATATATAATTAGGATTATCATCCCTATATCGGCATGGCTTGGTAAAGACCCACCCGCAGCGGAATGGCAGCTTGCCGAAGAAAAGCGCGCTCGGTTCACGGCACCGGCGCGAGCCGTTAGGCGCGCGGGCGCCCGCTAGGACCGCAGGCTGGACAGAATCTCGCACGGATCAGCGTCAAGCGCCGCAGTTAAGTCGAGAAACTCGATGACGTCGAGACGACGCTCTCCACCCTCGTACTTGGCCACGAAGGATTGGGGACGATCAAGCTTCTCGGCCACCTGCGCCTGAGTCAGGCCTTTGGCCTTGCGCAAGGAAACCAGCTGGGCCAGAAACCGCTGGTGGCGGGGCGATCGAAGAGACTTGGGCATGTAGGCGAACCGGTCGGGTAAAGACCGGATCAGCGACTAATCCCGGTTTCGGATTATCCCATTTTGGGATATGCTGCGTTGCATCCAGCGCTCAACAGCCGAGGCTCGCAACAGGCATGAATCGATCAATGGGAACAGATGAGACTCGAAGCTCAACTCTGTGTGACGAAGTCCCCTGGTCGGATAACCTCACGAGCTACGACAGGCAGCATTTCACGATCTACCTGCGGATCCTGGATGCCTGCGCCGACAATGCCAGCGAAGAGGAGATGGCCGATCTCATTCTCGGCATCGACCCGGCCCTTGAACCGGTCCGCGCCCGCAAGGCTCTTCGCAGCCATATCGACCGTGCGAACTGGATTGTGACGACTGGCTACAAGGAACTGTTCGCCGGCTGACGCACAGCACGGACTGTCATGCTCTTCAAACAAGGACGTTCAGATACCCGCCATTCATGAGCGCACGGCCGCGAGAGACGGCGCGGCGGGAGCGGTCACAACTGGTTCGCGTGCTGTTTGATTGCCATTTCTAGTGCTTGGCTCAGAGGCACAGCCTTGGAGAACAGGAAGCCTTGAGCGGTTCGGCAGCCAAGCTTGTGCAGGGTTTGCCGATCCGCCTCTGTTTCGACGCCCTCGGCCATGACCTCGATCCCGAGCATGTTACCGAGATCGATGACCGATTTGACAAGCAGTCGGTCCTCTCGGGACTTGGCCAAGCCGCGAATGAAGCCCTGGTCTATTTTCACCTTGCGTATCCGACTGTCCTTGAGCGATGCCAACGTAGAAAAGCCGGTGCCGAAGTCATCGAGCGCGATGGAAATGCCCGCATGTGAAAGCCGTCCGAGCTTTTCATCCACTCTGTCCGGGTCAACCGGGGATTCTTCGGTAATCTCGATCTCGAACATCGTTGCAGGGAGACCTCTTGCCGCCAGACCATCCAGAACCATGTCGTCGATATCGCCGGCTTCCAGTTCGCGCGGTGAAACATTCATCGCCACACGGAGATCACGACAGTCGGCTTTCACCAAGTCGTCGATAAAAGCACAACAGTCGGCGAATACGGTTTGCGTCAGCAGCTGAAGCATTCCGGTTTCGCGTGCAGCTGTGATGATTTCGGGTGGAGAGATGGCACCATGAGTCGGATGGGACCACCTCAGCAAGGCTTCAAAGCCGACCACAGCCTCGGTGTCGAGTTTCACGATCGGCTGGAACCAAGGTTGCAAGCTTCTCGTCTTTATCGCCGAATGAAGGTCCCGTTCGACGGACTGGCGGCGTTGCAGTTCCCTGTCGAGTTCGGCATCGAACAGGCAAAATTCGTTCCTGCCACGACGCTTGGCCGTATAAAGGGCGATATCCGCCCGCAACAACATTTCGGTCAGGCCCGGGCTTTCCGCCAGGTATATTCCTATTGATGCCCCGACCCGGACGGACGCGACCTCGATATAGGGGCGGGCAATTTTGGCTATGATATTGGAGGCGAGATCACTGGCAGAAAGCGAAACCCTCGTTGAGGGAAAAAACAGCACGAATTCATCGCCGCCGATACGAGCGAGCGTTGAGCCTTCCGGTGCTTCCTCCTCTATGCGGCGGGCGATCCTGACAAGCAGTTCATCACCGGTCCTGTGACCGTAGGTATCGTTGACGGATTTGAACCCGTCCAGATCAATCAGCATTGCCACGAAGGGGCTATCCGCGGTCTCGAACCGTCCGATAGCGTGTTCGAGGCCACGCCTGTTGAGAAGGGCCGTCAGGTGGTCCTGCCTGGAACTGGCCTTCATCTCCGCCGCAAGCCGCTCGGCCTCATGCCTCAGGCGGCTCGCTTCGCGGAACCGTGCTTGCCCAACAAACGAAGCTCGAACCAAGCCGCCCATGAAGAGCAGAACGGTAAAAGCCAGAATGTAGTCTTCAAAATTGCCTTTCGCCAAAAGGCAACCCACCGTGATGAGGAGCGGAGGTGTGATGAAGTTGGTCGCCGCCGCGGCATACGAACTGCCGTATGTAACCGCACCAGCGGAAATGCCCGCCAGAATGACCAGATGCAGCGGTGCTTGAGGTGTCGTGTATCCAACAGTCAGGACGGCCAGGAAGGACCAGGCAAACCCTGCCAGAAGGGCAAGGATGCCAAACCAGCGAAGCCGCGGCAAAACCCCCACTAAACCGTCATGGCGCCCCGTTTCCTTTAGCTGATAACGCGCGAGTGCAAGGCGGGCGGCATTTATCGCATTGACGGCCAGGAACCAGATTGCAGCGGCAAAGCCGCTGCCAGAAAGGGCGTGCACCGTCAAAATCAGGCCTGACAGGATAGCGCTTATCGGCATCGACACGAAGAGGCCGGTCCTCAGGTCAGCAAGCTGATCCTGACGGATTTTGGCCTCCAGCGTGTCTACTTTCTTCGGGGCCATGGACGGACCGGCTTGCTCCCATCGTTGTTCGCGAGGACAAGCTTACGCAGGCCCACTGAAGGACGGGTTAACTATCCAGCGGGGCTAACCAGTGCGCTCACCATGTCTTCGGGGCGCACGTCTGCTCTTGGCCTTGCCGTCTGACCATCGAGCTCTTGCCCGCACGCGTGCCTTGATCCGAATCATCCCAGAATCGGCAACGTCACCATGGAAGCAGCCCTGCCAACGGCATCAACGCGCCCGGCGAGACAAAAAGCCGGGCCGAGATAGCGTTCCAGAGCGGCAGCGCTGCCTGCGATTCACCGCCTGAGCATGGCCGAAATGCCATGGCGGATAAAGGGAAGATATTGGGCAAAGCGAAGCCCCGCATGTCTTGCAAGCCGTGCCGTCGGGTGCTCGCCTGAGTAGAGAGCGACAAGTGCATTCGTAGCATGATAGAGCGGTGCCGCCGACAGACGCAGCCGGCTTTCGTATCTGCCGAGCATGTCAGGATCAGCAATGTCGCGGCGCTCACGACATGCCGCCAGGATTCCATCGGCGAGTTGCTTCTGGCCGCTGAGGCCGATGTTGAAGCCATGCGCGGTCACCGGGTGCATGCCGAGGGCAGCATCGCCGATCAGTGCCGCACTCGGAGCCCAGAACTTGTGCGCCCAGGTCGTGACCAGCGGATAGGCATGGCGGGTGCTTGCCAAGGTCATCTCTCCGAGGCGTCCTCGACAACGGTTCGTCAATTCCATCAGGAACAAATCGTCGTCGAGAGCAAGCAGTCTGTCGGCCTCGTTTGAGCGCAACGTGAGAAGCAGCGACGACACGCCTTCCATGAGCGGCAACATCGCTATCGTCTGATAGTGATCGAACCATTCGACCGCGATCTGGTGATGGGCGCGCTCGTGCCTCACCCGGCAAATCAGCATGGAGTTGCCAAGCCGATTGATGTCGGCCCCAATGCCGAGCAGGTCGCGCGTCGCGGACAGACGCGAATCCGCTGCAACGAGCAGCCGAGCGGCCAATTGCCTGCCATCACAGAGCCTTATGACTGCTTCTTTGTGGCTGGTTGTTGCATTGACGACCGAGCGGCCGCACAGCAGCTGGGCATGATCCTGGAAGTGGACAAGCTTGAACAGGGCGTCGCGGATCCGAAAATTTGGGACCAGAATTCCGAGTGGTTCCCCAGATCCGCTGGGAGAGTCGAAGCTCAGGGCGAAAGGGCTCGATCCGTTGAGCACGCGCGCGCCTTGTAGCGGTGATTTGTCCGAAGCGGGGATGGCATCCCAGGCGCCGAGCTCGCGAAGGATTCCAACCGATGCGTGGGTCAGCGCGATCTCGCGACCGTCGAAAGCCGGATTCGCCAGGCTTTCGAGCGACTGCCGTTCAACCACTGCCACCTTGAGTCGGCTCTGGGCAAGCGACGCGGCGAAGGAAAGTCCGACCGGCCCGGCTCCGACCACAATAACGTCGAATCTATCGACAGAGCCGGCCATCAGCGTGCCGCCATTGCGTCGGCTATCTGCGACGAAGGGCACTGGAACGCATCGCAATCGATCCACGGTTTGCGGCTCATCTCCCCAAGCGTCTCCACGCGACCTAACCGTCCGTTAGACATCCGTTCTCCGTTCAAAAATGCTCAATGAAACCATGCCGATGAAGAGATAACCCTGATGTGGATCAACCAAGCTCGATAAACGCGGCAACGGCGGGTTCACGGTCGACTGGTCGATCGCCACGCCATGGTCTGGTCAGGTCATCATGGAATGGCCGGCTTCCCGTTCGGTGCGGCCCTTTCCTGGCCGAAAGTTCGGCAACGTATTCTGGCTGATCCGTTCGCACCCGTCGCGCGCCGAAATCGGCATGACGCGAAGCAACCGCGGAAAATATTCGAGCGAGTCCTCGCAGGGCAGGCTGGGTCAACTGCGTGGCTCGTCGCGGTCGATCAGCATCCGCTCGGCGGCGCCATCGAGATCTTCATATTGGCCGCTCCTCAAGGCCCACAGGAACCCCGCCAGCCCAAGCGCTCCGAGGAACAGGGCCACAGGTATGAGGTAGGCGAGCGTCGTCATGAGGATTGTGCCAGTGCGCCAATGTCGGAGCGCCTGTCATGTCGGGCATCTTGCACCGATGCATTTGACACGAAACCTTGCAGGCGTAGCGCATTGCCGATGACCAGGAGGGACGAGGCGGACATCGCGACCGCCGCGATCAGTGGCGTAACGTGCCCCAGAATGGCGACCGGCACGGCGATGCCATTGTAAACGATCGCGATGGCGATGTTCTGCCGGATCAGCCGTCCGGCCTTCCGCGAAATGTCTAAAGCAAGTGGGACCGCCAGAAGACTTTTACGCAGGAACACGAAATCCGCGGCGTTGCGACCGATATCCGCCGCCGTGGCCGGAGCTATCGAAACGTGTGCGGCGCCCAATGCAGGCGTGTCGTTGAGCCCATCGCCGACCATCAGCACCTTGTGGCCAGTTCGCGTCAATGCTTCGACGTGTTCGACCTTCCCGGAGGGAAGCAACGCGGGAACGAAGCGCTCGACGCCCAGTGCTTCCGCGACTTCGCCGCAGGCAGCTTCTGTGTCGCCCGACAGCATCTCCACCGACACGCCGGCATCGTTCAATCGCTCGATCGCCGCCCTGGCGTCGGCACACAACGCATCCTCGAAATTGAAGGTCGCGACAACGATCCCGTCTTTCGTCAGGACCGTCCCGCCATAGCCATGTTTGCCTTCGCCGCCGGTGCGGGCCTTCCATCCAGCCCATCCGCGTCTGCCCAGCCGCCAGATACTTCCGACGTCAGTTGCTTCGATACCGAACCCCGGATGCTCGGTGACGGCATCGAATTTGTGCTGCCCGCCGCCAGCGGCAAGACCGGCTATGGCTTTTGAAAACGGATGACGCGAATGCGCGGCCATGTCGGCTGCAATCGTCAGCATGGCCGGATCGATCGAGGCCGCATTGACGAGACGGGGCTGGCCGAGCGTGAGCGTGCCGGTCTTGTCGAACACCGCTGCATCAATCGTTGCCAGGCGCTCCATGGCCGAACCATCCTTGACCATGATGCCGTTCTCGAACAGCCGCCGCGCGGCGACCACCTGGACGATCGGCACGGCGAGCCCGAGCGCGCACGGACATGTGATGATCAAAACGGCGATGGCGATGGTTATCGCCCGATGCCAGTCGCCGGTTGCCGCCATCCAGCCAAGGAATGTCACGAAGGCGGTGAGATGAACAACTGGAGCATAGAGTGCTGAAACGCGATCGGCGATGCGGCGGTAATGTGCGCGACCGCCCTCGGCGGCTTCCATCAGCCGAACCATTTCCGCCAGGAACGAATCCTTCGCGGCGGTTGTCGCCTCGATGGTTAGCGGGCCGGTAAGGTTGAGCACGCCGGCCTGGACGGCATCGTTTGGCGCCACGCTTCTGGGCGTGCTCTCGCCCGAAACCAGCGAGCAGTCGACGTCCGATGTCCCACGCGTGATCTTGCCGTCGACGGGGATTCTTTCGCCGGCCGCTATCAGCAACAGCATGCCCGGTTCGATCTCGCCAACCGGCAGATAGTCGCGTGCGCCATCGTCGCGCAGCACCATGGCGCCACGCGCGGCCAGTTGTGACAGGCCTTTCACGGCGGTGCGGGCGCGTTCGCGCATCACGTGATCCAGCGTGCGGCCGATCAACAGGAAGAACAGCAGAGACACCGACGCGTCGAAATAGGCGTGGTCGCCATGGTTGATCGTTTCGTAGAGGCTCATGGCGTAAGCGAGCGATACCCCGACCGCGATCGGCACGTCCATGTTCATGCGGCTGTGGCGCAGCGCATTCCAGGCCGAGGCAAAATAGATGCCGCCGGCGAAAGCGAGCGCAGGAATGGCAATCAAGGCCGAGACCCAATGGAACAGGTCGCGGGTCGCGCCCTGCGCGCCGGACCAGACGGAGACTGATAGCAGCATGATGTTGCCCGCCGCAAAGCCGGCGACCGCGACGGCGCGGATCAGTTCCGAGAGCGTCTTGTCCCTCCCGTCAGCCTCGGGATCGAACAGGTGCGCGCCATAGCCCAGCCGTCCAAGTGTGGCGACGAATGGCGGAACCTCCTCGCCGCGCCACCGGACCGAAATACGTTTCGTCGAAAGATTGACACGAGCGCCTTCGACGCGATCCAGCTTGCCGATCGCCGTCTCGATCGTCTGGATGCAGGCGGCACAATGCACAGCCGGCACCGAGAGGTCGGTCTGGCGAAGATTTTCGCCAATCGAGCGGCTCGCCAGTCTGATTTCCTGGCCAGAAGGCAGGACCAGTGTGACCTTTTCCAGGTCCAATGCCATTTCGGCGCCTGGCGCGCAGCAGCTCATTGCAGCGCCCCGTGGGAAATCATGATCCGGCGAACGTCGCGATAGGGTTCCGCAAGGCTCGCATCGGCGTCGATTTCGACGATCCAGACGCCATCCGTGGGCATGTGGTGCGCGGCGAATATCTGACCGGAGGCAGCGGCAAGAGTGACGGATTTGTCCTCGGCCTCGTAGGCGGGATGACGAAACAGCACCTTGACGACATGCAAGGCAACCGGCTTGCCGACAGCATCGGTGAGGCTGTAGCGGACCTCACCGCCTGCGATGGTCAGTTTGCCAGTCCAGCCGAGGGCTGCCTGAGCTCGCCCCTCCTCGGCCTTCCTGTTGAACTGCTGGCTCGCCACATAGGTGTTTTCGACGACAAGGCCGGTCCAGCTCGTGTTGGCGACCGTCGCCATCGTCAGATTGACCGCTATGACCACGCCGAAGAAGCCAAGGATGGTGAACAGCATATGCCTGCCAGTGAATTCGCGGGATTGTCGCGAGGTGTCGCTCATCTGGCGCTCTCCGGTGCGTTGAAAGTGGCCGTGTATTCGTCCGACTCGAACGTTGCCTTGTTTTCGACCCGGAACTTGAAGCTTTGCGCTGCACCCCGAACCTGATCTGCCGGCTGACGCACGAAAACCTTGAGCAGCTTCAGCCGGTCGGGTTCGACCGGGATGGCGAAGGAGCGATCCGCCGGCAGGTCGATGCCGACAACGCTCATTTCGGCTCCATGCAGGCCCTGCATCGTGACAATGATCGTTCTTGGTTCGGGGATCATGTTGAGCAGCTTGACGGTGTAGCCGTTGCGGATCGAACCGTCGGACAGCGTCACGAACTGCGGGTTGCGATCGTGCAGGACATTCAATTCGAGCCGTTCGCGGGTCAGCAGCGAATAGAGCAGCGCGAGACCGACCGCCGACCAGGCGCCCATGTAGATGAAGGTGCGCGGGCGAAAGATCTTGCGGATATGGAAACGGGCCACCTTGTCGGAGAACAGGCCGTCAGCGCTCCTGACCAGTGACGGGTTGACTGAACCGGAGCCGCCCGGGGTCGCTAGCATCATGTTGGCGTTGTAGTCGGCCAGCGTCGCATAGGAAATCAGTCCGCGCTCCCTGCCGAGCTTGTCCATGATACCGTCACAGGTATCGATGCAGAGCGCGCAGGTGATGCATTCAAGCTGCTGGCCATCACGAATGTCGATCCCCATCGGGCACACCGCGACACAGGCATTGCAGTCGACGCAGTCGCCGACGGGCTGCCCGGCGGCAAGGACCCTCTTGGCGTGACGCGAGCGCGGTTCGCCGCGCCATTCATTATAGGTGACGGTGAGGGAATTCTCGTCGAGCATGGCCGCCTGGATGCGCGGCCATGGGCACATGTAGGTGCAGACCTGCTCGCGCATCAGCCCGCCGAACGTATAGGTCGTCGCCGTCAGCACGGGCACGGTGATGTAGGCGACGGGGGCGGCGGTGCCGGTGAAGAGTTCCCCAACCAGCGTCGGCGCATCAGCGAAATAGAAGATCCAGGCGCCGCCGGTCAGCACCCCTATGACCAGCCAAATGGCGTGTTTCGATGTTCGCAGCACGAGTTTGCGCGCAGTCCAGGGACCGGCATCGAGCTTCATGCGCGCGTTGCGGTCGCCCTCGATGGCTCGCTCGACGACCAGAAACAGATCGACCCACACGGTCTGGGGGCACGTATAGCCGCACCAGGCCCGGCCGACGGTGGATGTGATCAGGAAAAGGCCGATACCGGCCATGACCAGCAGGCCGGCCACATAATAGAATTCCTGGGGCCAGATCTCGATGAAGAAGAAATAGAAGCGGCGGTTGGCAAGATCGACCAGCACGGCCTGGTCCGGGGCAAATGGCCCGCGATCCCACCGCAGCCAGGGCGTCAGGTAGTAAATCCCCAGCGTGATTGCCATCACCGACCACTTGAAGCGGCGGAAACTGCCAGAGGCCCGGTTCGGGAAGATCTTCTTGCGCGCGGCATAGAGCGGCTGACGGGTCTTGGCGGAGTTGACCGCATCGGCTTCGAGCCGTTCTATTTGCGTGTTATCGAGCACGAGAAGCTCCAGTCACCAGCGACGATTTCGCCGGAAGCCCGACCCATCGGTTTCTGGATGATGCCGAGGCCCGGCTCGCGCCGGGCCTCGTCGCTTGGCGGTGGGGGGAGGACGAGAATAGGCTTGGGTACCTATTCTCCGCCGCCAAGCGAATGGACATAGACCGCGAGTTCCTTGGCCTTGATCGCGCCGAGACGACCAATCCAGGCCGGCATGACGCCGTGCTTCGGCGCGCGGACCTGCGCGGCGATGGCTGTTTCGCCAGACCCGTAAAGCCAGATCGCGTCGGTCAGGTCGGGTGCGCCGAGCTCCCTGTTTCCCTTTGCATTCTCACCATGACAGGCCGCACAATTCTCGGCGAAAACATTGGCGCCGAGTTCGATCTGGCTTGTGTCCTGAACAGGATCGGAGAGGCTTGCGACATAGGCGCCGACCTGCTTGATCTGATCCGTCGTGATGATGTCACCAAAAGCAGGCATTTCCGACAGGCGCGTATCCGGGTCTGATGCGAAGCGGATGCCGTGCGCAATCGTTTGCTGGATCTGTTCGGCGTTGCCACCCCACAGCCAATCGTCGTCGTTTAGGTTGGGAAAACCCTTGGACCCTTGAGCGCCCGAGCCATGGCACTGCACGCAATTGACCTTGAACGCGGCGCCACCTGCGGCGACGGCGAATTCGCGTAGCGTATCGTCGGCAGTAATCTCGGAGACGGTCTTCGCCTGAATGGCAGCGACAAATTTACCCTTGGCCACTTCGGCCGCCGCCAGTTCATTCTTGACGTCTCTGCGGCTCGAATACCCCAGCACACCCCTGGTCGCGGAAGTCAGCATCGGCCATGCCGGATAGACGACGGTGTAACCGATCGCCCAGCCAATGGTGATGTAGAAGGTGATGACCCACCAGCGCGGAAGCGGGTTGTTGAGTTCCTTGATGCCGTCCCACTCATGGCCGGTCGTCGAGATACCCGAAACCTCGTCGATATGCTCGCTGCCCATGATCAGTCGTCCTTGAGAGGAATGTGAGCGGCTCTCTCGGCTTGCCTGCGGCTGCCGGGACGAAGTGCAAAGGCAACGCATCCGAGGAAGAAAAGCGCCATGGCAAGCAGGCCCCAGCTGTCGGCAAACTCCCGCATGAAATTGTAGGTCATCGCCATTCTCCTCAGCGGTAACCGGCGGCTTCGTCATAGGTCCTGAAATCGACCAGCGTGCCGAGCATCTGCAAATAGGCGACCAGCGCATCCATTTCGGTGACCTGCTGCGGATCGCCGTCGAAGTCCCCAACCTTGGCTTTCGGATAGCGTCTCTCCAGGCCCGATGTGTCGGCATTCGCATCGGCCTGCGCCATGAGATCGGCATTGGCATGAGCGATCATGTCGTCTGAATAGGGCACACCGACACGGCTGTTGGCGATCAGATGCGTCGAGAAATCCTTCACCTCGATGGGCATGTCCTTCAGGAACGCGTAGCTCGGCATGATCGATTCCGGCACCACCGAACGCGGCTCGGTGAGATGCTGGACGTGCCATCCGTTCGAGTAGCGGTCGCCGACCCGGGCGAGATCCGGCCCGGTGCGCTTCGAGCCCCACTGGAACGGGTGGTCGTACATCGACTCGGCCGCCAGGCTATAGTGGCCGTAGCGCTCGACCTCGTCGCGGAACGGCCTTATCATCTGGCTGTGGCAGAGGTAACAGCCCTCACGCACATAGATGTTGCGCCCGGCGAGCTCGAGCGGCGAATAGGGCCGCATGCCTTCCACCTTCTCGATGGTGTTGTCGAGATAGAAGAGCGGCGCGATCTCGACGATACCGCCGATCGTTACGACCAGCAGGGACCCGAGGAGAAGAAGTGTGGCGTTCTTCTCGATGACCGCGTGTCTGTCCATCAGGACCATTTTCTGGCTCCTGATCGCACAGGCTGGAGGGCGGGGATGGAGCGCGGCATCGGATCCTCCTCGCGCTGGTAGCCGAGGATGGTCATGGCGATGTTCCAGGCCATGAGGAGGGCGCCCGACAGATACATCGCGCCGCCGATGGCACGCATGATGTAGTAGGGATGCATGGCGGCGACGGTTTCGGCGAAGGAGTAGACCAGGAAGCCCTGCTCGTTGTATTCGCGCCACATAAGGCCTTGCATGACGCCGGAGACCCACATCACCGCGGCGTAAACGACGATCCCAAGCGTCGCCAGCCAGAAGTGCCAGTTGACGAGCCGCAGCGAATAAAGCCGGTCGCGGTTCCATAACTTCGGGACCATGAAATAGATCGCGCCGAACGAGATCATGCCGACCCATCCGAGCGCGCCCGAATGGACGTGACCGATGGTCCAGTCGGTGTAGTGCGAGAGCGAGTTGACGGCCTTGATTGACATCATCGGGCCTTCGAAGGTCGACATCCCGTAGAAGGCGATGGCCATCACCATCATGCGGATGATCGGGTCGGTGCGCAGCTTGTCCCAGGCGCCCGAGAGCGTCATCAGGCCGTTTATCATGCCGCCCCACGAGGGCATCCAGAGCATGATCGAGAACACCATGCCGAGCGTCTGGGCCCAGTCCGGCAGGGCGGTGTAGTGGAGGTGGTGCGGACCGGCCCAGATGTAGAGAAAGATCAAAGCCCAGAAGTGGATGATCGACAGCCGGTAGGAATAGACCGGTCGGTTGGCCTGCTTGGGAACGAAATAATACATCATGCCGAGGAAGCCGGCGGTGAGGAAGAAGCCGACGGCATTGTGGCCGTACCACCATTGCGTCAGGGCGTCCTGGACGCCGGAGAAGGCTGAATAGCTCTTGGAGCCCAGGAAGGAGACCGGCATCGACAGGTTGTTGATCACATGCAGCATTGCGATGGTCACGATGAAGGCAAGGTAGAACCAGTTGGCGACATAGATGTGCGGTTCCTTGCGCTTCAGGATCGTGCCGAGGAACAGGATGAGATAGGCGACCCAGACAATGGTCAGCCACAGGTCCACATACCATTCGGGCTCGGCGTATTCGCGGCTCTCGGTGATACCGAGCAGGTAGCCTGTCGCGGCCATGACGATGAACAGCTGATAGCCCCAGAACACGAACCAGGCGAGATCGCCGCCGAACAGCCTGGCACGACAGGTCCGCTGCACGACATAAAGTGACGTGCAGATGAGTGCATTGCCGCCGAAGGCAAAAACCACGCCGGAAGTATGCAAAGGCCGCAGTCGGCCGAAATTGAACCAGGGCTGGATGTTGAGATCGGGGTAGGCGAGCTGCAGGGCGATGACCACGCCGACCAGCATGCCGACGACGCCCCAGAATACGGTGGCGATGGCACCGTAGCGGATCGGCCCATCCATGTAAGCGGCGGGGTCGATCGGAACTGCCGGCTTGAACTCCGTGTTGCGCAACAGAATCGCAGTGAAGCCAGCCACGGCGAAGAACAAAACCCACATATGCCGGCGAAAAGGTTCATCTACGCCGAAGCCGGCAGCCACCAGGGCCGCAAACGCAAACAGGCTTAGAAGGACGATCTCTGTGCCGAATTTCATCGCAAGCCCCGATTTCCAATTCCGGCGGGCGCCAACCGCAGTGCCTTATTGCGCAGCCGTGGCCTGCTCGCCCTGATCCATGTCAGAGCCGCACGATTTTGCTTCGAGCAGCATCGAGTTCGGTGCGATCAGACTGTGGCGATCGAATGTGGAAGCGCAGCACCGGCCGCCACGCTTACGGACAGGCCCCGCGTCCCCGGTCGGGCCGGGTATGGAGGCGATCGCGGGCGTGTGGGGAAGCGCGCCTTCTGTGACGCTGGAAAGTAGGCCGATGCCTTGCCGAACGTCGATCGTTTCAATGCCTTGGGACATCCAGCGCCAGCGTTGCGCTGCCTTCGTGACATTCATGGTTCGGGGAGACGGCGATTTTCCCCTGCGTATGAGGCGTATTGACTTCGGCCGAGTGCAATCCTGCCTGGAACAGCCGGTTGCACGTCGAGCACCTCGAGGATGGATGCTTCGCCGACGAGTTGGCCGAAACACACCTGGCTCAGGCGATCGGATGGAGAGCGGGCTGTCGCTATGCGGCTTCTTCTAAGCCCAACGCGAGCATGCCCTGCCCCGAACGAAATAAGTGACGTAGGCCATGCAGCTTCGGTGTCATTCAAACGGCGGTTGCGCCTCGGCCGCCGCAGCGCCGTTCCAGCCGGCTCATGCTGTCCACGGTGACACGGCGGTTGTTCTCGATCCGAATCACGCCGTCCATTCTCAGGCTGGTCAGCTGACGGCTCACGGTCTCGTTTGTAATTCCAAGGAAATCAGAGATGTCGGCACGCGTCATCGGCAGCTCGAAGCACGCCGACCTAGCCGCCGGGTCAACACTGGAATCGATGTTCCGGGCGATCATGAGGAGAAAGCTCGCCACCTTCTCCGGTGCGGTCTTGCGCCCCAGAGTCACCATCCATTCGCGTGCCTCGTCGAGTTCGTTCAGCGCCTGCTTGAACAGGCGATGCACAAATTCCGGTGATTCCTTCATCAACCGTTCGATGGCCGCTCTCGGAAACGAGCATAGCGAGACAGCTGTTGCCGCTTCCGCATTGATCGCGCTTTTCATCTTGAAGGGCCGTCCCAGAAAATCCGGCGCGAACTGGAGACCGACGATCTGCTGGCGGCCGTCCGAAAGGCTCTTCGTCAGCTTCACCACGCCTGAAAGCACGTTTGAATAACAGTCGACCGCCTCGGCGTCGCCGATCAGTTCGACCCCCGGCTCGATATTGTGCCGCGACGACGTCTTGGCGAGCTGAGCCAAATGGTCTGGTTCGAGCGCACCACAGACACCGCGGTGCCGTGCCTCGCAAGACAGGCAAAGAACGGGAATGCCGGAACTGTGAATGTCCTGCCGTAATGTCATTCGATCGCTCTACCGGTCCAGTGCGGGCAGGATAGCAATCGACGGTAGAAAAATCCTTGCGGCAGTTTGTCCGTGCTGAAGGTTGATCGAAATCAGGGCTTAGGCTCATCCAAGCATCCACAGTTCCGGCGACGCAAACACGGTGGACCACGACATGCGACTGCAGCTAGCTGCCAGACTTGGCGAGAACGTCCCGCGCTATACCAGTTATCCGACCGCGCCGCATTTCCATGCGGGGGTCGATGCCGTCGTTTACCGAGGCTGGTTGGAGGCGCTCAACGACGGCGATGAGATCTCGCTCTATCTGCACATCCCGTATTGCGACAAGCTTTGCTGGTTCTGCGCTTGCCATACCAAGCAGACACGCCACTACGAACCAGTGACCACATATCTGCGCTCACTGGATGCCGAGATCGCCACCGTCTCCAGTCTTGTCGCAGGCAAGGGCCGCGTGCGTGCCGTCCATTTCGGCGGCGGTTCGCCGACGATGCTCAAACCGGAAGATATCGTGGCGCTGGGAACCGCCCTGCGCAACAGTTTCACCTTTCTTCCCGGCGCCAAGATCGGCGTCGAAATCGAACCCAATGATATGGACGATGCCCGCCTCGACGCACTCGCCGAAATCGGCATGACCCGTGCGAGCCTCGGCGTCCAGGATTTTGACCCGAAGGTGCAAAAGGCAATTAACCGCGAGCAGAGCTTTTTGCAGACCAAAGCGGTAGTCGACGGCGTTCGTTCGCGCGGCGTCGAATCGGTCAATCTGGACCTGCTCTACGGCTTGCCACACCAGACCAGGGAGAGTGTCGCCTCCACCGTCGCGCAGGCACTGACCCTGGAACCGGATCGGATAGCGCTTTTTGGCTACGCCCATGTGCCGTGGTTCAAGAAACATCAGACGATGATCGACGAGGCATGGCTGCCGGGTCCGGCAGAGCGGTTTGCTCAATCGCAACTTGCGGCGCGGGCGATCGTGGACCAGGGATACGAAGCAATCGGCCTCGACCATTTCGCCAAACCGGGCGATGCCCTCGCGCTTGCCGCCCGCGCCGGAACACTGCACCGGAACTTTCAGGGCTATACCGAGGATCGCTGCGAGACCTTGATCGGCCTTGGCCCGTCATCCATCAGCCAGTTTCGCCAGGGCTATGCACAGAATATGCCTTCGACCGCCGAGTATGGACGCATGGTTGCTGATGGCGGGCTGGCCGCTGTTCGGGGTATCGCGCTTTCCGACGACGACCGTGTTCGCGGCTGGATCATCGAGCGATTGATGTGTGACTTCGCCTTCTCGGCGATTGAGCTGGTGGAGCGCTTTGGCGAAGCCGGCCAAAGACTTCTCCTCAAGGCGAGTTCCACGGCTCTTCATGGTCCTGCGCGGCTGCTTGAACTTGATGGTGACCGCTTCGTCGTGCCGGCGGAAAGCCGGCCCTTTGTCAGAAGCATCGCGGCGAAGTTCGACAAATATTTCGAAAGTGGAACGGCCAGGCACTCAGCGGCAGTCTGAGCACCGCAGAGGAACGGTCATGGTTCTCAGTCGATCGTGAACCGATTGCGCTACGTTTTTCACTGTTGACCGGCGACCATCGTGTCAAGACAGGATTCGGAGCGGACCAGACGCGTCTTGGCATAGCGACGATATCGTCCGGTCGTGCCTTCCGGCGCCGTATTCCATTTCGCAGTCCCTGAAGCGCCACGTCGAGTCCGGCCTCTTTTCTGTATCGGAAGCAGTCGACAATCGTCCTGGCCAGATCATGGTTGTCGGCCGACAGCTCCCTTCGGCCTTGCAACGAGAATCCGCAAGGACCGTGCCAGCTGCAGCAGGCGCGCCGGATCGCAACACCATACTATTCCACCCGTGGCTCGCGCTAACCTTTGATTGGTTCGCGCCAGGCCGACGCCCGTCGAAACCGAGCCTCGGCAACAATCCTAATCGTAAGCGGCTGGCCACGCTCTTGGTGCCGGTGGTAGAAGTCCGCAAGCACCCCGGCAGCGCCTTCAAGCGTGGGACAACCCGTCCACCCGAATATTCGTCGGCGCAGTTTCAGTGAAAAGCGGGCCTAGGCTACACAGCTCTCTTGTTACCCCAGAGCATAACGTGCAGCTGCGGCAGCACACGGGCTTCGAACCACCTGTCGCGGGTCACGCTATCAACCAGCCACTCCATGCGCTTCAATATTCCGTCAAGGTCGACAGGCGCGTCTTCATTTGCGGGGCGTGGCGGCGTGTGATTGCCGGGTTGCAGATAGATCGGAAGCCGCGGAAATCTCGCAGCGGCGTCTTTCGCGTAGGCGTAGTCCCTTTCGTCGAAAACAATGAGCTTGAGCACGACTTGCGGCCTGCCTTGTGCCGCCTGGAGGCACGCCTCGAAAGCGGCCCAATCGGTCGTCATTTGGCTTGACGGCGGCTTTGGGCTGAGGACTAGCACGTCAAGGTCGGCAAACCAGTCCCTGGCCACCGAACCTTGGGTTTCCAGCGCAAAACGGTAACCTTCACCATGGCCTCGCTCGATGAGCGCGCCGAGCGGCTGGATGGCCGGATTGCCGCCTGACAGCGATACCATCAGCGGGCGGCCACCGGAAAGCGCAAGCACGTTTTGCCACACCGCGCCAACGGACATCATCTCCCATTCATGGCGGAATTGATTGTCCACCGCATGCAGGCTGTCGCACCAGGAACAGCGATAGTCACACCCGCCGGTTCTGACGAAGACCGTCGGCAAACCGATGAGCACGCCCTCGCCCTGGATCGTCGGCCCGAAAATCTCACTCACGCGGATTGCGGGATGCGTATCGGTCATGGCCGGTATTCCGCCCAGGTTTTCGGCGTTTCGCTCACACGCACGGCCGAGGTTTCGCGCAGGCGTGCCTTGCACCATTCATAAAAATGTCTGGCCAGATATTCCGCCGTGACTTGCTCATGTCCCAGCACGTCGTTGAGATGTCGATGGTCGAAGCTCTCGTCGATGTAGCGTTTGAATGGCGCCAAATCGTGATAGTCGCGCACGAAGCCGTTCTCGTTCAGTCCATTCGCTGAAAGCTCCACTTCAACGATGTAGTTATGCCCGTGCAGGCGCGCGCATTGGTGATCGGGTGGCAACGAGGTGAGCTGATGCGAGGCTGAGAAGTGGAATTCCTTGGTGATGCGGAACATTACGCGGTCCTCCTTCGCAGCGCATCGAGCCAGAAGTCGGAGTCCTCGTAGTCGGTGGGGTCCGGCTGCCCAGAGAGATGAAACGCCTCGCGCCGCTCGACACAGGTCCCGCACCTCCCGCAGTGACGCTCGGCGCCCTTGTAGCAGGACCAGGTCTGCGCAAATGGCGTGCCGTATGCTGCTCCATTCCTAACAATGTCCGCCTTCGTGAGATTCACATAGGGTGCATAAATGCGAATCTTCGCGTAGCCGTCGAGCGCGTGGTCCTGCATCATCTGGAAAGCGTCGATGAAGGCCGGACGGCAGTCGGGATAAATGAAATGATCCCCACCATGCACGGCCGTCGCCACCGCGTCAGCGCCGTGCGCTGCGGCGAAGCCGAAGGCAATGGCTAACATGATGGCGTTCCGGTTCGGCACCACCGTGACCTTCATCGTGTCTTCGGCGTAGTGCCCGTCGGGCACGTCCACATTATCGGTCAGCGCGGAGCCGGAAAGGCCGCCGCCGATCTCGTGGATGTCGATGATGCGGTGCGGGACGCTCAGTCGCTCCGCGCAAAGGGCGGCGAAGCCCAATTCCTTTCTATGCCGTTGGCCGTAATCGAAAGATAGGAGGCCGGCGAGTTCGTGCTCCGCTGCCACCTTGTGAGCAAGGGTAACGGAGTCCAATCCGCCGGAGCAGACGACGAGAGTCTTCATTTTTGGGTCCTTGTTTTAACCGGGTAGGCTGCGACCGGAGATTTCTCTGCGCTCCCAGTACTTCAGGAAATCCATTTTGTGAAGTGAACGGGGGACGAGTTTCATGCGCTGACGTGCCGCTGTGTGCAAGGCGCCCTCGCGGTGAGCCTGCAAGGAACACTGACTAGCGAAACGTCACGCTTCAGCGGAATGCTCAAAGGCGAGCGCACCAGAATAAGCTCTGCAGGAGGTCCGGACCTTCGTAAACAAAGTTCTCGACGATCAAGCGCCCGGCGGTCCCGAGCTTCGAGGGACGCCACCGCGAGGGCTTCAGGTACAAGACGGCCCGAGGATAGGCTTGCCGCAAGAGAACGGACTTACCAGTGGATGTTCAGCGACGCCGATGCAGATGTCTGGAATGATCACGACATCAATTGTCGCGGCAACTTTGGCTGGCCTGCTCCTCGGGCTCCGTAGATCCAGCGCATTCCGCTTCAGGATCGGTTCGAACCGGAGCACGCCCTCGGTCAATAGACGACCGGCAAACCCTGAATGATCGGTCGTGAGCCGACATCTGTGAACAAGCGGTGTGGTCGATTGCTATCACCCATGTGTTGCGCGCAGGTATCTTATGGCAGTGGATGAACTGGATTTGATGATTTTACAGCTGGCGGTCGAAAGCGTTCGCTCGCTCTCCTTAAGCTTCGCAGAAAAGGCCGCCGAGGTAGCCACCAGGAGCCGCGGCATCCTGCTTTTCGACGTGCGGGTCGACGGTGACGCGGAGGTCCAGCGGGTCGCAGCCATCCGATATCAGGGCGACCAGATCGGCGTGCTGGCGTTGGACAGACAGGGCCTTGTTACCCACCATTGCATCGTCAACGGTACGTTCTCACATTTCACTGCGCCCTTGGAGAACTGGCACAGCATGCCCCTGTCGATGCAGGCCAAGCTCAATGCCAACGGCCATGCCAGTCTCTTCCTAGGGGCCTTGCGAAATGCCGGACATTTGCTGGGCAGCTAGCATTTGGCCAGAATGCATCTGTGAATTTTTGCATGCGCATCGCTGCCGACACCGCCTGGCATGATTGTCGTGCTCGAAAACGGCTGCGGCGATCGCGGCAAAGCGATCGCCGCGATGATGGCGATCAACGCGTGGGCGTTGCATAGATGCGCGATCGTTTAGACGGAGGTCTCCGCCTGGCATCGAGCAACATGCACGGAGGTACGCAAAGCGCAAATGCATCAAGTAGTTGAAGGGACGAGCCCCTCGCGCAAATGGAGCTTGCGCTGCCGTCGTCGTCCCATAGTGCCGCCGAACTCGGGGGCGTGACGATCGACCACGATCGCCTATTTTTTTGCAAAGCCGAATGTCCCGATTCCGAAGCCAAGGAAAAACTCCGACCACAGCGAAGAATAGTAACAACACGGGCGACGCAAGCCGCCTTGCCCTCTAGCAGGGGAGGTGCTTGCGGTGCTCTCACCGACACAAGATCGCAAATGGCACGTGGGTGAGCACCAGAACTGGCGACACGCATGGTGATCGGCTTGACTCGCTGGAGGAAGCACAAGGCCTCAGTGGGCGGAGGCGCCAGCGACGGTCGAATACTGGCTGGCTGCTCGGGATCTGATCGTTGAATGACGTAGGATTTGGTTGGTTAAGCCGATCCGAACCATTTCCCGGAGACCACACCCACCATGAACGATCTTGCGCTGCCGCTGAGCGGTTTGTCATCAGTCGGCGGCAAGTCCGTCGTCGCCCGTTTCGACGGCGGCATGCTGTCGTCCAACAGCGGCGTTCTGGCCTTGGCCGAGGTGGAAAAGCGGTTGCGGGTGGCCGAGCGTCTGGCGCGTTGCATCGACGATCCGCGCTGCCCGGACCAGGTCGTCCACAGCCTGGCGGACATGATCGGCTTTCGCATGAAGATGATCGCCGCCGGCTACGAGG
>NZ_JAMYNL010000035.1:0-41837 GCF_040319065.1 Mesorhizobium sp. M0968 | reverse complement strand
CAACGGCTTTGGCAGCGTCGCTCGACAGGGCTGGGACATCATGACGGAGTCGCGTTAGACATTCCAGCGAGACGAAGGCCATGAATTCGGGACGTGGGTCAGAATTCCCCGTGGTCTTGCTTTGGTAATGTCCAGGAAGGGGCGCATTGCTGCCATTCGCAACGAGAGAATGAAGGCCTCCGACGAGTCAGAAGTGCCCACCAACACGCTCCCACGCCGACGGTGCTTTCACTGCTTGTAGCAGTGCTCGCGGTGCCATTGTAGGAAATGAGGATGCGGGCGTTCAAAATGTCGACTGGGCGTAAGTGCTCGACCGGTTTTGTTTATGAATCCCTGCACGCTGTCGAGATCGTTGACCTGCCGGGAGATCATGATTTCCAAATCGTCGGATAGGCTGATCAACCCGCGATCGAACATCCAATGCGCGGTGCCGGACAATGCGATCCCATTGTTGATGATATCGGGACCATTGGCTTCAACCGGTCGAACATGCGCGGCGGAGACCTCCGCTCGGCCGCCGCCGTTTATCAACTTGAGTCCCGTGATCGCACAGCGCTCATCATAGGCGCGCAAGACGATGCGGCGAAAAATACGATCCCGCACGATTCGCGACGCGATGTAACTCACGCGATCACGGCTCTGCTCCAACTCAAATGGCGCCTGCTCGTCTTGAAAGCCAAGCGACGTCCCGATCTCATCAACGCGCGGCAGCAACGACTCATTGCTGCCCAGGCCGAGATCGATAATGCGGTTGAAGTCACTTAGACCGATTGGGCGGACGGCAGATTGGGCGCGACCGGAAATCCGTCCTTCCTCGTTGAGTACACTCTTCTCCACGATGCCATTCGCCCCGTTGAACGAAACAGGATTGGCGAAGTCGAGATAGGTCCCGGGCTCAATCAGAGCGAGGTACATGTCAGGCTTCGCAGGATCGGGGATGACCTGTTGGACTTTGGCTATGGCGAAATAGCCGCGGCTCTCTTCTACCTTGCTGGGCTCATAATAGATGATCCAGTCGCCTACGCATGCTTCGACGCGGCGCAGATACTGGCTAGGAAACTGGTATTGCTCAGCGGGGCGGTCGTTGTAGATCGAATCTGACCGGTGAATGAAGACCCCGAATCCCATGATCTTTTTACAGTTCGTTTTTTGGAGATATCTGCCTCAGATACCAATCCGATCTTGGGAGCTTAGTCCAGGTCGGAGAAGTTTTTCCCCACAGTATCGGTCTTTGGGAGCGAATAAGCGAATAGGGAAAGCCCTCCCCTTGAAAATGCGCGGCGCTAGTTGACGGTGCAGTTCGCACAAGACCCGCACGGCCCGTCCCGACAGAAAGGAACCCGCCATGCGAAAACTCATCGTCACCGAATTCATCAGCCTCGACGGATCGCCGAGGTCGAGAAGCTGCCGAGCGTGGCCTGGCGCGCCGAATGGCGTCGCTCTCCCGCGATTGATGCGATCGAGTTCGCAGCCACCTGGCGGAAGGCGGAAGGTTTGATCCGCCCTTTGTTGCTGCTGCGTAGAAGACGTCTTGATTCAGCCACAAGCCCAAATTGCTGGATTTGGCAGCCCAGGAAGGATAGGCTTGGTTTTTGGTTCAAGTGATGGAACAGAGACTAGCCGCAATTCTGGCTGCCGATATGGCGGGCTACAGTCGGCTGATGGAGGCCGACGAATCCGGCACGCTCGCACGCCTTCGGACCCATCGCATAGAACTGGTCGATCCCGCCATCGCGAAGAACAAGGGCCGGATCATCAAAACCACCGGAGACGGCATGCTCGTTGAGTTCCAGAGCGTGACCGATGCCGTGAAATGCGCCGTGGAGATCCAACAGCGCATGAAACGGCGCAATTCGGATGTGCCGCAAGAACGGCGTATCGAATTCAGGATCGGCATAAATCTCGGTGACATCATTTTCGACGATGAGGACATTTTCGGCGACGGCGTCAATATTGCCTCGCGTATCGAGCAACTCGCCGACGTCGGCGGTATCTGCGTGACCGCAGCGGTGGCGACCCAAATTGCCGACCGTCTCGAAATTGCCATGGAGGACCTGGGCGAGAAGACGTTAAAGAACATCAGCCGCCCGGTTCGCCTCTATCGCGTTGGGTTTGATAGTTCTGTCCTGCCGGAAGTCGAGGCGAAGCGATCCATCTCGAAACCTTCGATAGTGGTGCTGCCATTCACCAACATGAGCGGCGACCCCGAGCAGGAATTTTTCGCGGACGGACTGACCGAGGACATCATCACCGAACTGTCCCGCCACCATGAGCTGTTCGTCATCTCGCGCAATTCCAGCTTCGTCTACAAGAACCGCGCCGTGAATGTGCGCGAGGTGGCCGAGAAACTCACCGTCCAATACCTGGTGGAGGGAAGCGTCCGCAAGATCGGCGACAGGGTGCGCGTGACGGTTCAGCTCATCGACACGGCGAATGACGCTCATATTTGGGCGGACAAATATGACCGGAAGCTGGACGACATATTCGCGATTCAGGATGAGGTGACCGCGGCGATCGCAGCTACGCTGCCCGGTCGTGTCGAGGCGGCTCAGCGGGACCAGCTCGCGCGGGCGAAACCTGCAAACATGGCCGCGTATGAATGTGTGCTTGCTGCCAAGGTGCTGCATCACCGAAGCACGAATGCGGATAATGAACGCGCGCAAACCTTGATAGAAAGGGCCGTCACGCTCGACCCCGATTATGCCCATGCCCATGCCTGGCGGGCCTGCATTCTTGGCCAGGCCTGGGTCCATAACTGGTGCGAAGACAGGGATGCCATCTGGAACAACATCATGGCAGCGCTGGACAGGGCGCTGGCGCTGGACAACAACGATGCCGATGTCCACCGCATCCTCGCCGCAGTGAACGTGAACAACAACGAGCTGACCACTGCACGCTACCATCAAGAGCGCGCGCTGGCCCTCAATCCCAATTACGACCTCGTGGTGGTGCAGCAAGGCGAGTTATTGACGTGGCTCGGGAGGCCGGAAGAGGGAATTGAATGGATCCGCAAGGCGATGCAGTTGAACCCGCACCACCCGGAGAGGTTCTGGAGCCATCTGGGAAAGGCGCATTTCGCCGCGCGCCAGTATGGCGAGGCGATCGAAGCTTTCATGCATCTGTCAACCATGGACTCGGCTCAGCACGCTTTCGCCGCTGCCTGCTACGGCTGGCTCGGCGACGAAATCGCGGCCGCGGCGCATCTAGGCAAGATCAGAACGCTCGATCCCCAATTCGACCTCGATTCATTTATCGCCACCCTGCACTTTGCCCAGGAGTCTGATGTGCAGCACGTCCGCGAAGGACTGCTGAAAGCCGGTAATTGCCCACCTGTAGCCAGCCCGTAACTACGACCCAGATCCAATCGGCAAAAAAGACCGGCCTCCGATGCGGACCTTGTGGCATGACCGAACGATGGGCAGGTCGGAGAAGCTTTTCCCACGGTATCGGTCTTTGGAAGCGAACAGGGAAAACCCTCCCCCTGAAAAAGCGCCGCGCTAGTTGACGGCGCATGTCGCATAAGGCCCGCGCCATTCGGCCCTGCCAGAAAGGAACCCGCCATGAGAAAACTCATCATCACCGAATTCATCAGCGTCGATGGCATTGCCGAGGTCGAGAAGCTGCCGAGCGTGGCCTGGAACGATGAGATGCAGAAGTTCAAGGACGACGAGCTTGCCGACAGCGGCGCCATGCTGTTGGGGCGCACGACCTATGAGATCTTTGCCGGCTCGTGGCCCAAGGAGACCGGAGACTTCGCCGACCGGTTCAACGCGCTGCCGAAATATGTCGCCTCGACCAGCTTGCAGGCGCTCGACTGGCAGCCGGCCGAGCTGCTGCAGGGCGCGTTGCCGGAAGCGGTCAGAGGGCTGAAGCAAGGCAGCGGCGGCAACATCTATGTGCATGGCAGCCTCAGCGTCGCGCAGGAATTGCTGCGCCACGGCCTGGCCGACCGCATCCGCCTGCTCAGCTACCCCGGTGCCGTCGGCCAGGGCAAGCTGCTGTTCCCGCCCGGCGCGCAATTGCCGCTCGAGCTGATCTCGGCCAGGCAATTCAGCAACGGCGTGGTGGCGCTGGAGTATGCGGCTGGGATGGCGTGATGAGCCAATCTCCCCCCTCGAGGGGGAGATGCCCGGCAGGGCAGAGGGGGGCGTCTCGCGTAATGCGCCAACCCCCACCGACGCAAGAGGCAGGCCGCGCCCGGTCGAACCGACCCCCTCTGGCCTGCCGGCCATCTCCCCCTCAAGGGGGGAGATCGCAGCTTCGTCCATCAGCGCCTCACCCAAGCTACCGCCCCCGCCCGCCTGCCTCCAGCTTCTGCTCGGCCGCGATCAGCATCTCGACAAACCTCGTCACCTTGGGCGGGCGGAAGCGGGCGGCGGGGTAGACCGTGTAGATGCCGCCGGAGGGCAGCCGCCACTCGGGCAGGATCTGCACCAGCCGCCCGGCGGCCAGTTCGTCCCGCACCAAAAAGTCCGGCAGCACCGACAGGCCGGCGCCGGCGCGGACCGCTGCCAGCACTGCCGGCGTTGCGTCGATCGAAATCGTTGCCTGCATGCGCACGGCCTGCTGCTCGTCATCGCCGCGCGAAAATTGCCATAGCAGCGGTTCGCGCAGCGCCATGTTGGCGACGAAGGGCAGCCCGGCGAGGTCTTGCGGTTCGCCGGCGGTGAACCGGCCTGCAAAGCCGGCGCCGCATACCATGAATTGTTGGAAGGTGCCGATGCGCCGGGCCTGCAGGCTGGAAACGGCCAGCCAGCCGACGCGGATGGCCACGTCGATGTGGCCGGAAACCAGGTCGATCGTCTCGTCGCCCAGCGTCAGCTCCACCCGGCAGGCGGGATAGCGCGCGCTGAAGGCGGCGACCACCGGCACCACCGCCGATGTGCCGTAGTCGTTGGACGCGGCGATGCGCAGCGTGCCAGTCGGCTCGGCGGCGGCCTGCGCGAGCTCGTCGAATGCATGCTCGGCCTGCTGCAGGACGTGCAGGCAGCGGGCATGGAACGTTCGGCCGGCCTCGGTCGGATGGACGCGCCGCGTCGTGCGGATCAGCAGCGTCGTTCCGACATCGCGCTCCAGCCGCGCCACCTGCTGGCTGACCACCGCCTTGGTGATGCCCAGCCGCTCGGCGGCCCGCGTGAACGAGCCGGCATCGACCACCGCCGCGAAATAGGCCAGCCGGTTCAGGTTCATGCTTCGCTCATGGCGGAGGCAGTCTCATTGTCAGGCAATGGCATACATTACGTCTATTTTGTCGGCCTTCAATACGCATTCCGCTTTTGCCATCTTGCCGGCATCGAGGCCGCCGAATTCCGGATCCCAGGAGACATCCATGTTCACACGGAGAAGCATCATGAAAACCACCCTCGCCGCCGGCGCTGCCGCGGTCTTTGCTCCCGCCGGGCTTGGCCATGCGGCAGGCGGGCTTTCCTGGAAACATTTCCCCGCCGGGCAAAACGGCTTCTTCCGCGCCCCGGTGCTGGTCTCCGGCGCCGCCGAAGCCGTGCTGATCGATGGCGGTTTCACTTACCCCGACGGCCGGGCCGTGGCCGAGGCGATCAAGGCGACCGGCAAGACGCTCACCACCATCTATGTCAGCCAGTCCGACCCGGACTATTATTTCGGCCTCAAGCCGATCAAGCAGGCGTTCCCGCAGGCACGGGTGATCGCCGCGGCCGAGACGGTGGCCGCCATCAACGGCAATGTCGAAAAGAAGCTCGCCGTCTGGGGGCCGCAACTCAAGGAGAATGGCCCGCAGGCGCTGGCCGACGTCGTCATCCCCGAAGCATTCGACGGCAAGACGCTCAGCGTCGATGGCGAGACCATCGAGATCGTCGCCGCGGAAGGCCTCGCCAACCGGCGCTATCTCTTCGTGCCGTCGCTGAATGCGGTGTTCGGCGGGGTGATGATCTTTGCCGGCGTGCATGTCTGGACCGCCGACACGCCGACCAGGGAACTGCGCGCCGCCTGGCTCGCCAATCTCGAAAAGATCGCGGCGCGCAAGCCGGCAATCGTCGTGCCCGGGCACATGACGCCTGAGGCCGCTACGGACCTTTCAGGCGTCGAGCACACCAAGACCTATCTCATCGCCTTCGAGGAAGAACTGGCCAAGGCCAAGGACGCGGCCGCACTGAAGAGCGCCATGGAAGCCCGCTTCCCCGGCCTCGGCATGGGCGTCGCGCTCGACATCGGCTCCAAGGTTGCCACCGGCGAGATGAAGTGGGGCTGAGATGGCCGCCAATCGCGAGCTGATCCGCGCCACTTACGAAGGATACGCTCATGGTCCAGCGGGCGCTGACGCCGGACGCTTGATTACGGTCATCCGCCGAGACGGTTGGTGCGCTTGCTGGCTTCGGCCTTGGCCCGGGCCTCCACCGCCTTCTCGATCTCGCGCTTCAGCTCGTCCTTGATCGCCACCGTCTCGGCCATCAGCGCCTCGACCTTCATGAAATCGAGCACCCGGTATTTCGAGACGGCCGGCCGGATCAGAATGTCGGGCCGGCTCTGGTTCAGCTTGCTGGCGATGATCGACTGCATCATCAGCTGCGTGGCGCCGAACATCAGGTCGACGGAGGTCGGAAATTTGCGGCCGGCCTCGGTCGGCGCGCCGACCACGTCGACGGCGATGATGATGTCGGCGTCGAGCTCGATCAGGTCGAACGGCACGGGATTGTAGATGCCGCCGTCGATCAGCAGCCTGCCGTCGCGCATCACCGGACGGAACACCGCCGGGATCGCCGCCGAGGCGGCCAGCGCCGAATGCAGCTCGCCTTCGTCGAACACGGCGAGCTTGTGGCCATAAAAGTCCGTTGCCGTCACCTTCAGCGGTATCTTCAATTCGGCGAAGGTCTCGGGAATGGCGTCGGGCAGGAACGCCTTGAGGATGCGCTCGACATTGAACTGGCTGACCCGCAGGCCGCCCTGCATCGCCTCGGCAAAAGTGCCGGGCCGCGCCCGCCACATGCGCGTCGCCACTTCGGCGCGGCGGCCGAGGATCGAGCGCGTATAGTCGTGGATGTCCTTGCCGGTCATGCCCGAGGCCATGCCGGCGCCCATGATGGCGCCGATCGACGAGCCGGCGATTGCTGCCGGCCTTATGCCCAGCTCGTCCAGCGCCTCGATAACATGGATATGCGCCAGCCCACGCGCCCCGCCGCCGCCAAAGGCGATGCCGAAGCTAGGCGCCATTTTGGGTGCCCCATGTGGCGGAGCTATCGAATTTGGGCAAATGCCCCCTCGCCCGGATTGTCGGCAGTTTGCGGTCGTGGCGCGTCTTTCCTTCTCCCCTTGTGGGAGAAGGTGGATCGGCGCGGAGCGCCGAGACGGTTGAGGGGTGTTGGACGGAGCTCGGTCGATGCCAAGCTGGAGCACCCCTCATCCGTCGCCTTCGGCGACACCTTCTCCCACAAGGGGAGAAGGGGGAGCCAACCGGCGCAGGCCAGTGCAGGAAAAGTGGGCTCATCCCTTGCTTCCCAGCTTCGGCCCGACCACCATGACGGCCGGCTCGGCGGAGAGCAGCTTTTTCGCCACCGCTTTCACCTGGTCCAGCGTCACCGCGTTTATCAGGGCGGCGCGGCGCTGCATGTAGTCGATGCCGAGCTTGCCGAGCTGGATCTCGAGCAGCGTTGAGGCGATCGCGCCGGAGGAATTCAGATTGTTGATGGCATAGGCGCCGATCATGTATTTCTTGGTCGCCGCCAGCTCGGCTTCGGTCGGCCCCTCATCGGCCATGCGCTTGACCACGTCGCGCACCACGGCCAGCGTCTCGGCCGCCCTGTCCGCGCGGGTCGAGGTGGTGATGGAAAGCGCCTCGGAGTGCTGGTGGTCGACGAGGTCGGAGCTGACGCTATAGGCCAGGCCGCGCTTCTCGCGCACCTCGTCGAACAGCCGCGAGGTGAAAGTGCCGCCACCGAGGATCTCGTTCATCAGCACCGCGGCGAAGAAATCCGGCGCGTTCCGCTTCACGCCGGGATAGGCGAGTTGCAGCGAGGCCTGCGGCTGGTCGTAAACGACCTCGAGCTGCTGGCCGAGCTTCAGGTCGATGTCGGGAACGGGCGTAAGCGCCTGCTTTTCCGGCAGGCTGCCGAACACCAGATCGAGCTTCTGCCTCAGCGTCTCGGCGTCGATGGCGCCGACCACCGCGACATGCAGGCCGCCGCGGGCGAAATTCGCCTTGTGGAAGGCGCTGAGATCGGCCGGCGTGATCGTCGCGATGCTTTGCCTGGTGCCCTGGTCGGGCCGCGAATAGGGATGCCGGCCGTAGATCGCGTCCAGCCATTTGCGTTGGGCGAGCGTATCGGGATCGCGCTCGTTGGCGATGATGCCGGACAGGATCTGCGCGCGGATGCGGTCGATCGGCACCTGGTCGAAGCGCGGCTGGTTGACCGCCACCCGCAACAGGTCGAAGGCGCCGTCGCGCTGGTCGGCCAGCATGCGCATCGAGCCGTAGATGCCGTCGCGTTGCGCCTCGAAGCTCATCTCTGCACCGACGTCGTCGAGCTTGATCTGGAAGGCCTCGCTGTCGAGGTTGCCGGCACCTTCGTCGAACAGGCCGCTCATCAGGTTGGCAAGCCCTTCCTTACCGGGCGGATCCTGCGTCGCGCCGCCATCGAAAACGAAGCGGATGGCGACGATCGGCACCGAATAATCCTCCACCAGCCAGGCGGCAATGCCCTTCGACGAGGTCACCTCCTGGATGTTCATGGCGGCGCGAGCGGAAAGCGCCGGCAGGAGGAGGAAGACGAGGGAGAGAATGAGGGTGGCCAGAAGAGGGCCGGCGCGCCAATTGCCAAGGTCGGCGCCGCCCCTCATCGCCCTGCCGGGCACTTCTCCCCGTATAGTTACGGGGAGAAGGGGCTGGCCGCTGTCCCGGCGCTCGCTCTGCAAACGCTGAAGATTGACGAAACCGTCGATGGCGGCGCCCCTCTCCCCGTCCCTATACGGGGAGAGGATGCGGGCAGGCAGGTGAGGGGCGGCGCCGACGCTCAAACTCATCATCAAATCAATTCCCAGCCTGGGTTTCGGGAAGCAAATAACCGGTCGTTGCGTGGTCGAGATTGAGATAGCGGGCAGCGACTTCCTTGACCTGGTCGGCGGTGACCTTGCGGATGCGGTCCGGCCATTGCTGGACGTCCTGGACGTTGCCGCCTGTGGCGAGCGTCGAGCCGTAGATGTTGGCCATGTCCTCCTGCTTGTCGCGGGCAAAGATCATCGAACGTACGAAACGGTCCTTGGATTTTTCCAGCTCGTCGCTGGTGACGCCGTCTTTCGCGATGCGGGCGATCTCGGCGTCGACCGCGGCTTCGATGTCGGCAAGCTTGGCATCGCCGCGCGGCGCGCCGTAGACGGTGAAATTGGTGTCGTCGAGCATGGTGCCCTGGAAGAAGGCGCCGGCCTCGGCGGCGATGCCTTGCCTGACGACAAGCTCCTGGTAGAGCCGGCTGCGGTTGCCGCCGCCGAGGATTTCGGACAGCACGTCGAGCGCTTCGGCTTCGCCGGGCTTTGCCGTGTGATAGGACGGGACCACCCATTGCGTGGTGAAGCTCGGCACGCTGACACGCCCGTCGGTCAGCGTCACCGTGCGCCTGGTGTTCTGCTCCGGCTCGACCGGGCGGATGCGCGGTGGCAGATCCGGGCCGCGCGCGATCTTGCCAAAGGTCTTTTCGGCCAGCGCCTTAACCGTTTCCGGCTCGACATCGCCGGCCACCACCAGCACGGCGTTATTGGGTGTATAATATTTGTTGTAGAAAGCCATCGCGTCGGTGCGGTTCAGCTTCTCCATCTCCTGCATCCAGCCGATGACCGGAATGCGGTAGGGCTGGTTCTGCCACAGCGTGGCGTCGATCTCCTCGTCGAGCACCGCCTGCGGATTGCTATCGATGCGGGAGCGGCGCTCCTCGAGGATGACGTCGCGCTCGGTCTTGATGACGTCGTCGTTGAGGATGAGATTGCGCATGCGGTCGGCCTCGAAGCCCATCATCTCACCGAGCGCCTGCGGCACCACCGTCTCGTGAAAGGCGGTGTAGTCGTATGAGGTGAAGGCGTTGTCCGAGCCGCCGATGGCGGCGACGGCACGGTCGAGCTCGCCCGCCGCATGGGTGCTGGTCGCCTTGAACATCAGATGCTCGAAGAAATGGGCAATGCCGGACTTGCCCGGCGGCTCGTCGGCGCTGCCGATCTTGTACCAGACCATATGGGTGACGATGGGGGCGCGGTGATCGGGGACGACGACGACCTCCATGCCGTTGTCGAGCAGGAAATCGGTCACGACGCCATCGTCAGGATTGTTATCCGCCAGAGCCGGCGCGGCCATCACCAGAGCCAGTCCCAAGAGCGTTTCGCGCAGCCATTCAGCCTGAAATGTCATAGATGGCTCCGGTTTGTGGTGGGACGATAGGCGGGGTTGCTGGTCGAGGCAAAGCGAATTGTTCGTCATTTTGAAGGCGCCACCGTGGAAGCCGAACTCAGGCGGCCTCGATGAACCGGATGACCGTCTCGCCATAGTTGCGCTCGTCGACAACCGAAAAGCCCGGCCCTGCCTCGAACGGCGCCGCCGCCGCTTCCTCGACGACGCAGAGCGCGCCAGGGGCGAGCCAACCACCGGCCTTGGCCGAGCGCAACGCACGTTCGCCAAGGCCTTTGCCATAGGGCGGATCGGCGAAGACAAGGCCGAATGCGGCGATGGTGCCCGCCTCGCCCAAGCCCGTCGCGTCGCGGCGGAATATCTTGGTGCGGCCGGTGAGGCCGAAGGCCTCGACATTGGTGCGGATCAGGCCGCGCCCTTCGGCGGATTCTTCGATGAAGACAGCGTAGGAGGCGCCGCGCGACAGCGCTTCGAGGCCGAGCGCGCCGGTGCCGGCGAACAGGTCGAGCACGCGCGCGCCGTCCAGTTTTTCAGGAAAGCGATGCGCCAGCACGTTGAAGACCGCCTCACGCGTGCGGTCGGTGGTCGGGCGGATGGCAAAGGTGCGGGGCGTCGCCAGCGGACGCCCGCGAAACTCACCGCCGACGATCCGCATTGCTTCCCTTCGGGCCGCCGCGCGGCCGGTCGCCACCGCCATCCGGGCGCTCGCCGCGCGGTTTGCCGAACGGCTTTGCACCGCCGCCTTGCGGCTTGCCGCCGGGCTTGCCGTAAGACGGCTTGAACGATGCCTTGCGCGCCTTGTTTTCCGCCGCCTTGGCGGCGTCTGCCTCCGCCCTGCCCTTGCCGATCGGCCGTGCGCCCGGCGCCATCCAGACATTGGCCTTGCGCTGGCCCGGCGGCTCGATCGGCCGCTGCTCGCGTTCGGATTTTTTCCCACCGAAGCCGCCACGAGGCTTGTCGCCGCGGGGTTTGTCCCCGAAGTCGCTGCGTTCAGGTCTGGGGCCACGCTCGCCAAAGCTCTTTTTTGGCCCAAAGGTCCTGTCAGGGCTTGTCGACAGCTTGCCGAGCGCTTCGTCGCGGCTGCCTTCGCGGCGCTTGCGGTTCTTGATCAGGCCGCCCTCGCCGATCGGCCGGCGTTCGCCGTCGCGGGTGAATTTCGGCCGCTCGGGCTCCTCTTCGCGCTCACGCCTGACCGGCTTGTTGGAAAACGGCTTGGCGATATCGGCATCGAAATTGGCGCCGGACTCTTCGACCAGGCGCTCGCCGAGCTGGTCGCGCAGCACGCGGCCCTTGATCTCCAGCACATGGCCTTCCGGCAAATCGTGGAGTTGAAACGGCCCGTAGGAAATGCGGATCAGCCGCGTCACGTCGAGACCGAGCGCGCCCAGGATGTTCCTGACCTCGCGGTTCTTGCCTTCGCGCAGGCCGAGTGTCAGCCAGGCGTTCGAACCCTGCTCGCGGTCGAGCGTCGCCTCGATGGCGCCATAAAAGACACCGTCGACGGCAATGCCTTCGCGCAGCCCTGCAAGCGCGCTTTCCTCGACCTTGCCGTGAACGCGCACGCGGTAGCGTCGCAACCAGCCGGTCGCCGGCAGTTCGAGCACGCGCGACAGGCCACCATCATTGGTGAGCAGCAGCAGGCCTTCGGTGTTGATGTCGAGCCGGCCGATGGTCATCAGCCGCGGCAGCCCGGGCGGCAGCACATCGAAGACGGTCTTGCGGCCTTCGGGATCGCGGTTTGTCGTGACCACGCCGGCCGGCTTGTGGAACAGGAACAGCCTGGTGCGCTCGATCGGCGGGATCTCCATGCCGTCGAGATGGATGATGTCGCCGGGCATGACGTTGAAGGCCGGCGAGGACAACACCTTGCCATTGACCTTGACGCGGCCGGCCGCAATCAGTTCCTCGGCGTCGCGGCGCGAGGCCAGGCCGGCACGCGCCAGCCGCTTGGCAATGCGTTCGCCGGCTTCTTCCGTTGCCTCGACGCGACGCGGGCGCGGCTTGAAGCCGCCTTCCGATGCGGCCTGTGCCGTTTGTGCCCCATGGGGTCGATCGCCGCCAAAATCACGCTTGGGACGGTCGAAGCGCCTCTCGCCGCGCTCGCCTTCGACAGCTGCCGGCCGGTCGCCGCGCGGAGTGTAAGGCTTGCGTGGACCCTCGCGCTGTTCATAAGGCTTGCCTTCCGGACGCGGCCCTTTGCTGAATGGCCGGTCGCCGCCTTTGAAGTCGCGCTTCGGCCGCTCGCCTTCGGCAGCTGCCGGCCGGTCGCCGCGCGGCGCATAAGGCTTGCGTGGACCCTCGCGCTGTTCATATGGCTTGCCTTCCGGACGCGGCCCTTTGCTGAATGGCCGGTCGCCGCCTTTGAAGTCGCGCTTCGGCCGTTCGCCTTCGGTCGCCGCCGGCCGGTCGCCGCGCGGAGCGTAAGGTTTTTTGGCGCCGAAGGACGGCTTGCCGCCCTTGCCGGGAGCGCTATCGCGACCACGCGTCCCTGCCGGCTTCGGGCCGGCCTTGCGCGGGAATTTCTTGTTTTTGTCGTCCATGTGGCCTTTGCTCGTTTGCGCGGGTAGTAACAGGATCGCGCTCTAGTGGCGAGGAGATAATCGGAATGGAAACCGCGTGAAGCGGCAGGATTTCATGGCACTGGCGCTGAAAGAAGCCGAAGCCGCCGCCCAGCGTGGCGAGGTGCCGGTTGGCGCGGTCGTCGTCGGCGGCGATACGGTCGTTGCGAGTGCCGGCAACCGCACCCGCGAGTTTGCCGATCCCACCGCCCATGCCGAGATGCTGGCGATCCGCGAGGCCTGCCGCAAGCTTTCCAGCGAGCGGCTCAGCGGCCACGATCTCTATGTGACGCTGGAGCCGTGCGCCATGTGTGCCGGCGCCATCTCCTTCGCCAGGCTGCGCCGGCTTTATTTCGGCGCTGCGGACGAGAAGGGCGGCGCAGTGGTCAACGGCGTTCGCTTCTTCACGTCACCGACCTGCCACCATGTGCCCGACATCTATCCGGGCATGGCCGAGAACGCCGCAGCAGCATTGCTGAAGGACTTTTTTCGCGAGCGACGCGGAGCCTGATTTTCTGGTCCGGCAGACGGTCCATCCAAGTCAGCCAATCCAGCCAGCCAATCCAGGGCAAGAACGTCTCTGGCGCCGTCAGCCTACCAGGGCAGCCAGTCGAACATGCCGCCGCTCTTACTCTTGGCAGCCGCCTCCCTCTTGAGGCGGCGTTCCTTCTTGTACTCGTCCTCGCCGAGGTCACCCTGCGGCGCGGTGGCGGCGGCAGCGCGGTATTGCACCGGTGGCTCGCTCAGATATCTGCGGGTGGTCGGGTCGCCCTGTTTGCCTTCAGCCCGGCGGCGCATGATTTCCGCGGCGCGGCTCTTGTCCGAATCGGCCGGAGTCCAGGCTGGCGGGTGGCTCGAGCCCGACAGCTTCAGCGCGGCCTTGACCGACGCCGGATCCGTCTGCACGTCATCGATGACCTGCGCCTGGTAGGCCGGGTCGTCCTGATGCAGGGTGGCATCGGCGCGCAGGCGGGCACGGCGCTGCTCCGGCGATTCGGGCCATTCGGCACTCGCCGTCTCGATGCTTTCCTGCGGCGGCGGCAAGACTTCCTTCTGCCCCGGCCCTGGCTTCACCAGTGTGGGGCGCGGCTTGTAGTCGATACTATCCTTGCGCTTGGGTGCGAAGGAAAAAGCCCCGGTGAGGTCGCCGGCAAGCTGCGCGCCCGCGGTCTTGTCGGTCCCGTAAGTGGGCGAGCCCATGCAGCCGGACAAAGCGAGGCCCGATACGACAAGCGGCGCCAGCAGCGCAACGCGCGCGTAAGTTCTCTCGGTCATGCCAAAAAGTCCCACTGTAGACAGCCTCTCGATTGCCGCCGGCCAAAGAAAGGTCCGGTCCCCATCGCCTATGCTCTTCCGACGGAATTCCGGCGACAATTTGTCGTCCGGAGTTTCGCGTGTTTACCTCAACCACTCGTTAAGGGCAACGCGCGGGGGCCGATCGGCCGCCCGCCGTGGCATTTGTGCACCGCCTTAAAGACGGCTCAAAGCCTTCAGCTCATGCAGAACAGCGGCGTCACGGGCCGAAACATCCGGGAATTCCGGATCTGACCCGACATCGGCGGTGTAGCGCCAGGAGCGCGCGCACTTCACCAGGCCACGGTCCTCCGCCTTCTCGACGACCACGGCGACGCCCTTGACGTCGTCGAGGGTAAAGCTGCCCGCCGACGCCTTGCCGTGCACGATTACCAGATCGCTGGTGATCGCCATCTCGGCCATATCGACATCGGCGATCGCCGCTTCGAGCACTGCATCGTCGAGGGTAACGACCGGCACCGCTTCCAGCGAAGAGCCGATGACCTTCTGCGCGCGGGCAATTTCCAGCGCCCCGGTGACGACACGGCGAACCTGCCGAACCTTGCGCCACTTCTCCGCCAGCGCTTCGTTCCTCCAGTCCGCCGGGATTTCCGGGAACTGGTCGAGATGCACGGAGACCGCATCCGGATGACGGTCGAGCCAAGCCTCTTCCATGGTGAAGGGCAGCATCGGCGCCAACCATTTCACCAGGCAGTCGAAGAGATGGCGCACCACCTGCACTGAAGCCTTGCGCTTCACGCTGGAAGGCGCTTCGCAGTAAAGCGCGTCCTTGCGGATGTCGAAATAGAAGGCCGACAGCTCTACCACCATGAAGTCGAGCAGCGCGCGGGTGATGCGCTTGAATTCGAACGCGTCGTAGCCCGAGCGTACGACCTCATCGAGTTCAGCGAGCCGGTGCAGCATCAGCCGCTCCAGTTCAGGCATCTTATCCAGCGGCACCTCCTCGCCATCGTCGTGGGCGAGCGTGCCCAGCATCCAGCGGATGGTGTTGCGCAGCTTGCGGTAGGCGTCGATATTGGTCTGCAGCACGTTCTTGCCGAGCCGCTGGTCTTCCCAATAATCGGTCGTCACCACCCACAGCCGCAAGATGTCGGCGCCGGACTGCCTGATGACGTCCTGCGGCACGACGGTGTTGCCGAGCGACTTCGACATTTTCCGCCCCTCCTCATCCATGGTGAAGCCATGGGTGACGACGGTGTCGTAGGGCGCCCTGCCCCTGGTGCCGCAGCTTTCGAGCAGCGAGGAGTGGAACCAGCCGCGATGCTGATCGGAGCCTTCCAGATAGACGTCGGCCGGCCATTTCAGGTCGGGCCGGTCCTCGAGCGTGAAGGCATGCGTCGAGCCTGAATCGAACCAGACATCGAGGATGTCCATGACCTGCTGCCATTTCGAGGCATCGTGATTGCCGAGGAACCGCTCCGTGGCGCCGGCGGCGAACCAGGCGTCGGCGCCTTCTTTCTCGAAGGCGTCCATGATGCGCCGGTTGACTGCCTCGTCGCGCAGCACATTGCCGTCGGCATCGGCAAAGACGGCGATCGGCACACCCCAGGCGCGCTGGCGCGACAGCACCCAGTCGGGGCGCTCCTCGATCATGGCGCGGATGCGGTTCTGGCCGGCGGCGGGCACGAAGCGGGTATCGTCGATGGCTTTCAGGGCGCGGCTGCGCAGCGTCGTGCCGTCGCCAAGCTCCTTGTCCATATAGACGAACCATTGCGGCGTGTTGCGGAAGATGATCGGCTTCTTCGAGCGCCAGGAATGCGGATAAGAGTGCTTCAGGCGGCCGCGCGCGAACAGCGCGTTGCGCTTGATCAGCTCGTCGATGACAGCCTGGTTGGCGTTGCCCTTCTTGCCATTGTCGTCGATGACGCGCGCCGCTCCACCCTCGCGATCCTGGCCGAAGCCCGGCGCGTCCTTGGTGAAGAAGCCGGCATCGTCGACGGTGAAGGGGATCGCGGTGTCGATGCCACGCTGGCGAAGATCAGAGGCAGCATCCATCCAGGCGTCGAAGTCTTCGCGGCCATGTCCCGGCGCGGTGTGGACGAAACCGGTGCCGGCATCGTCGGTGACGTGATCGCCGGCGAGCATCGGCACGGGGAAATCGTAGCCGCCACCCAGAGCTTTGAGGGGATGCGAAAGCGTAAGGTTTTCAAGCTCTTCGGCGCCAACGCTGCGAAGCCGATTCAGAGTGACCTTGGCCTTCGCGGCAGCGTCGTCCGCAAGCTTCTCGGCAAAGATCAGCTTTTCGCCGGGCTGAGGACCAAAGGCGTTCTCGGCCGCCGTAACCTCGTAGAGACCATAGTTGATGCGCGGCGAGTAGTTGACGGCGCGGTTGCCGGGGATCGTCCACGGCGTCGTCGTCCAGATGACGACGTTGGCATCAAGCAGATCGAGCGACGTCTGCGTCAGCTTGGGATCAAGGGCTGACTGCCCATCCTTGATGTTGATGACCTGGCGAGCGAGGCTGACGACCGGAAACTTCGCCCAGATCGTGTCCGACTCATAGTCCTGGTATTCGACCTCCGCCTCGGCCAGCGCGGTGCGCTCGACCACACTCCACATCACCGGCTTGGAGCCGCGATAGAGCTGGCCGGACATGGCGAATTTCAGCAGCTCGCCGGCGATGCGCGCCTCGGCATGGAAAGCCATCGTCGTATAGGGATTGTCGAAGTCGCCGACGACGCCGAGCCGCTGGAATTCGGAACCCTGCACCTTGATCCAGTGCGCCGCAAACTCACGGCATTCCTGCCGGAACTCGTTGACCGGCACCTCGTCCTTGTTCTTGCCCTTGGCGCGGTACTGCTCCTCGATCTTCCATTCGATCGGCAGGCCGTGGCAATCCCAGCCTGGTACATAGTTCGAGTCATAGCCGCGCATCTGGAACGAGCGGGTGATGACGTCCTTGAGGATCTTGTTCAGTGCGTGGCCGATATGGATGTTGCCATTGGCGTAGGGCGGGCCGTCGTGCAGCACGTATTTTTCGCGGCCGACTGCGTCTTCGCGCAACTTGCGGTAAAGGTCCATGTCCTGCCAGCGCTTGACCAGCAGCGGTTCCTTTTCCGGCAACCCGGCGCGCATCGGGAAATCCGTCTGCGGCAGGTAGAGCGTTTTGGAATAATCGATCGTCTCGGCGGTCTCGGTATCAGTCATTCGTCTGCCATATGCGTTGCCGGCGGCAAAAGAGCCCGGGCGTTGAACTATCATGATCTGGAAAAAGCGCGAGAGGCCGCGCGCAAGATTCCCGGCGGCTCCGGCGGCGGTCAGGCCGCCCGGAGCACCGGGCCTGTAATTCGTATCGCAGGCGCGAGAAGGCGCGAAAAGCTCGTCATGGCTGGGCTTTTAACCGAGACAGGCGATATTGAAAAGCCCGAACTCTGATGCTTCCTTGCGGAAGGTGCCAATTGCGCATACATTTGTAGGCAAATGGCAAGCAGAATGGCCTGCAGTGCCAAGGAAACAATTCATGTCGGTCGCAGCAAGGGCAATTCGCGCAACACACGACTTTTCCGTCCCTACGGACAAGATCGATCATCTGCGCAGTCTGGGTTTCAGTAGCGAAGAACTCTATCGTATCGTTGCCCCCCGCCGCACGCTGGCGCGTCGCAAGGAACATGCCGAGCCGCTTTCGCCAGCTGAATCCGACCGCGCCCTGCGCCTTGAACGCATCGCCGAGCAGGCGGATCGGGTATTCGGTAGCCATGAGAAAGCCCAGCGTTGGCTGAGAAGCGAGATCATAGCATTGGATGGTGCAAGGCCGATCGATCTCCTTGAGACAGAGACCGGCGCCCACGTCGTTTCCGAAGAGCTTATCCGTATCGACTTTGGCATGCTTGCCTGACGATGCGCATCTGGCGCATCTCCAATTTCGCGGATCTCTCGGGTCGTGGCGGAACGCTCGTTGATGGAAGATGGAACAGGCGCGGAATGCCCATCGTCTATTGCACCGACCACCCTTCGACGGCACTGCTGGAGATACTGGTGCATGCGACGCGCGAAACCGTTCCGGAAACCTACCAGCTTATCGAAATCGACGTTCCGGACGGAATAGAAATGACCGAACCGGTTATCCATGACGGCTGGGACAAGGACATGGAATCAACACGGCGACAGGGCACGGACTTTCTCTCGGCCAATCGTTACGCGCTCATGAAAATTCCTTCGATCATAATGCGCAAGGCAAACAACTATCTGCTCAACCCGACCCATGACGATGCGTCACGCATTACGATTGCGGGCCTATACCATTATCCGTTCGACAGCCGTTTGATCAAATGAGCCGACGCCCGCCCGCTCACATCGAGAAATCGAAGCGATAGGTCGTCGACACGCCGATCATGAACTGATCCCTGGAGCCGCGCTCCTTGACCAGGCTGGAATCGGCGGCCGGGCCCATCAGGCGGGAATATTCGCCGAACAGACTGGCCGTCATCGGCTCGGTCACCTTCCAGGTCACTGCGCCGCCCAGGCCCGCCGACTTCACCCCGCCGCCGGGATGATATTCGCTAAGTCCCGAGGCCAGGGACTCCTTGGCATCAACGCCGTAATAGGCGTCGAAATAGTCCGATGAGGCGAACGAAACGCGCGGTCCGGCCGAAATCCTGACGTCGGGCGTCACATCGTAAAAGGCGTCGGCGGCGATGTCGGCGACAAAACCGTTATGGGCGCGAATGCCGTGCCGCAATTCGGCGCGGGCACGCAGCCAATCCAAAGGATAGAATTCGAAGAAGCCGCCAGCCTCGCCGCCCCAGCGCACCGGGTCGAGACCCTTCAATTCGTCGGCGTCACCACCGTCGCGGGAAAACAGGAACTTGCCTGTCAGGCCGGCGCGGACGCCGCCATCGTCGATCAATGCCAATGAAATATTGTCGTTGCGCGAGGTGAAGCGCGCCGCGGGACCAGCCTTGCCGAGCGAGATGATCGGCGAGGCACTGAGCAGGTACTTCTTGCCGCCCTCGAAATTCGGAGCAACCATGCCGGTGGCGCCGACCGTCAGGTACCAGTCTCCGGACAGCCAGCCGAAGGTGCCCTCGCCGGCCTTGGCAACGCCGCAGGTGCCGAGCATGAATGCGGCCAAGATCGTCGGGACAGACCGCATCGTTACTCCATACGTCGAACGCATTGGCCGATACAACCAGCCTTGACTGAAGCCATGGCGCCAGTTCGGTAAAATTTGACTTAATATCCGCAACATTGGCCGCGTTGGCCGGCCTGTTCCGCGTTCCAGTCGATTGTTTGGCGCACCAAGATTCCAGATCAAGTGTTTGGAATACGATAGCAGTTGCCTCGGCAGGGGTTACAAACATTCGCGGACAAACATGCCTGCGCTGTGAAGGGCACGGCGACCGGCGCTCAACCCCGCATTCCAAACCGGCCAAGCGTGAATCATATGCGGCCAAATTTCGAGACCTACTTTAACGTCAGCCGCGCCAGCGGCTTCGGCGAGCCGAGTTGCGTCCGACAACAGCGTCTCGGCCGAACCGGCTTGTATCAGCATTGGGGGAAATCCGCTCAGATCGGCGAACAAGGGCGAGATCAGCGGATCGCGCCGACCAACGCCATTGGGAACATAGGCCGTTGCCAGTTCCTCCAAATACCCCCGGTGGATGATAGGGTCGATTGCGTCCTTGGTTGATAGTGTCGCGCCGGACATCGAAAGGTCCGTCCAGGGCGAAACCAGCCAAAGACATTGCGGCAACGGCTCGCCTGACGTGCGCAATATACTGACCAGGCACAGAGTGAGGTTGCCGCCCGCACTGTCTCCGCCAACCACGATGCGGTCCGACGCGATGCCTTGCCGGCTCAGAAAGCGCCATGCGGTGAGTGCGTCTTCATGTTGCGCAGGGAAAGGATGTTCCGGTGCGCGGCGATAGTCGATCGCGAGGGTGCGTATTCCCATTACCCGACCTGCCTCGGTAACCATTCGACGATGACTTTTAAGGGAGCCGGAGCAGTAGCCACCACCGTGGAAAAAGAGCAGAACCTTATCCCTGTCACTCCCAGGCGCCAGGGACCACTCTCCCTCAAGGCCATCGAAAACCACGCGCTCGCATCGGATGTCCTCCGCGACCGGCCAGACCGAACCGACTTCGTCGAGCCGCGCCCGGCGTTCGTCCCAGCGGACCGTTCGTGGTTTTGACGTCAACAGCCTGCGGACGGCGTTGATCTCTGTCAGATCGAGGTGTTCGTCCACATCGCTCATTTTGCTTCCCCAGTCTTGCCAAGCGCCGAGAAAGGCGAACAGCCAAACGTCATCGACAAGATACCGATTGCCTGCTTGCAAATATAGCGACGAACCAGCGCCACGATCATCTTGCGATCAGTCCGATCAACATCAGCGAGAAATCGCCCGACGTCCGTGCCATATTGGCGGTGCGCTGCCGTGTGAGCCAATTTTCGATTGCTCGACGGTGCAAGGTTCAAAAGAGGGGGAATTCCGATGTCGGACAATTCGTATGCCGGACGCAAGGTTGTGACATGCGGATGCGGATGCGACCGGCGTTGCGCGGCGTTTGGAGGTCTGGCTCGGTATCAAAGCTCGACGTTGCGGCCGCTTTGCGGACAGGAGCTATTCTCCAACTAAACCTCGGCGTGGCCACGGTTTGGCCTGAGGGCGCAAGCCCACGTTTCACGGAAATAAACTCGCAGCGGCTGCTCTTGCCAAAAGCAGGCGTACCGCCGAGCCTGGGTGTGACCCTCACTGCCTGCTCGCTTTACGAGAAGGCACATCGGCGTTACCTTCAAAGCCGACAAAAAAGGCCAAGTAGTCTTGAGGGAGAGGGCGATGACACTGCACGGCGATGCCTTGAAAGATGCGATCAGCCAGACGCGGGCGAAATGGGGATGGTTCGTCGCGCTCGGGGTGCTGCTGCTTGTCTTCGGCGGCATTGCCTTCGGCAATCTGTTCATCGCAACCGTCGCCTCGGTCTTTGTCGTGGGCTGGCTGATGCTGATGGCCGGCATTGTCGAGATCATCCATGCCTTCGGTGTGAAGACATGGGGCCGCTTCTTCTATTGGCTGCTCAGCGGCCTCCTCTATGCCGTCGCCGGCTTCTTCGCGTTCGACAATCCGGTCCTCGCCTCGACGGTGCTGACCTTCCTCCTGGCGGTCGCGCTTCTTGCCTCAGGCGTGCTCAGGGCCTGGGTCGGCTACAGCCACCGGCCGCAGCCCGGCTGGGGCTGGGTGGTCGCGGCCGGCGTCATCAGCGCGCTGGCGGGACTGGTCATCGCCATGGGCTGGCCCGTCAACAGCGTGTGGGTGCTGGGCCTGTTCCTGGCCGTCGACCTGATCTTCCAGGGCTGGAGCTTCATCGCCCTTGGCTTGGCGCTGAAGAGATAAATTCTGGTTGAGCATGATCTTAATCGGAAAACCGGTTCCCACTTTTTGCTTCGCTGACCTTCGGTTCGGGACCATGCTCTAAAAAGCTATGGCCGCGTCCAGCCCGGAAAGCGGCCTGACGCCGGCGAGCAGTGCCTTCGCCTCGGCCTCGTCACGCTTCATCTGGGCGACCAGCGAGTCAAGCCCGTCGAACCTCACCTCCGAGCGCAGGTAGCCGAAGAAGGACACGGCACAAATCTCGCCGTAGAGGTCGCCGGAAAAGTCGAAGACGAAGGTCTCCAGCAATGGCGCGCCATTGTCGTCGACCGTCGGCCGGCGGCCGAAGCTGGCGACGCCATCGTGAAGCGAACCGTCGGCGCGGCGGAAGCGGACGGCATAAATCCCTTCCTTGAGGGTGGCTTCCGGCGAAAGCCTCATGTTTGCGGTGGGAAAGCCGAGTGTCCGGCCGAGCTGCTGGCCGCCGATCACCTCCGCCTCGACGGTGAAACGGTAGCCGAGCAAACCGGCGGCCTCGGCCACATTGCCCTCGCACAGCAGCGTGCGTATGCGGCTCGACGACACCACCTCGGCGCTTTCGTCACGAAACGCATCCACCAGCGTGACGCCGAAGCCGTGGCGCTCGCCGGCAGCCATCAGATAGGCCGGGCCGCCCTGGCGGTCCTTGCCGAAATGGAAATCGAAGCCGGTGACGGCGTGGCTTATGCCGAGATTGCGCTCGAGCACGCCGGTGACGAAAGCCTCCGCCGACAAGGCGGCGAACTCGCGTGTGAACGGCTGCTCGACCAGCGCCGCAAAGCCCAGATGCGACAACAGCCGTGCCTTCATCGGCGGCGGCGTCAGCACGAACAACGGCATGTCCGGCCTGAACACCTTTCGCGGATGCGGTACGAAGGTCAGCACCAGGGCGGGTACGCCTCGACGCTCCGCTTCGGCGCGCGCGCGTTCGAGCACCGCCTGGTGGCCGCGGTGGACGCCGTCGAAATTGCCGATAGCCACCACGCCGCCGCGCAGATGGGCCGGCAGCGGTGCGGTTGCGGAAATGCGTTCGAACATTGCCGTCATGGCTTGAACCTATTGCAGCCTGGGAATCACCGCGACCGGCCTGTAGCCATATTTTTCCAGGAAGGCCGCGAGCCTGGCCGGATCCGGCTGCAGCGTCTCACCGTAATCACGGGCATGGATGCCGCCCGATACGTAGAGCACGTCGAAGCCATTGTCGGCCGCGCCCTTGATGTCGGTCATCATGCCGTCGCCGATGGCCAGAACTTGCGAACGCTCGACCGGGCGGCCGAGAATGACGGCGATCTCCTTCATGGCGACATCATAGACCGGCGCGTAGGGTTTGCCGGCGATCAGCGTGCGTCCGCCAAGCTGTGCGTATTCGCGGGCCAAAGCGCCCGCGCACCAGATCATGCGTTCGCCGCGCTCGACGACGATGTCGGGATTGGCGCAAATGAAGGGCAGGTTCCTGGCACGCAGCCGCAGCAGAAGATCGGCATAATCCTCCGGCTTCTCCACCTCGTCATCGAACAGGCCAGTGCAGACCACGCCGGATGCTTCGAACTCCTCGACGAGTTCGACGTCGAGGCCCTCATAGAGCGTGAAATCCCGATCGGCGCCTATGTGGAAGATCTTTCGCGGCCCTTCCGCGATCAGGTCGCGGGTAACGTCGCCGGACGTCACGACACGGTCGTAGGCGGCGGGAGGAACGCCGATGGCGTTCATCTGCGCCACCACGTCGGCGCTGCGACGCGGCGAATTGGTGATCAGCACGACAGGTATTTTCGCCGCGCGAGCAGCGATCAGCGCGGCAGCCGCCGCCGGGAAATGCCATTCGCCGTTGTGCACCACGCCCCAGACGTCGCACAGGATGGCTGAATAGGCTCCCGACAAGTCTGCGAGCGAACCGATGATGTCGGGCGAATCCGCCATGCCGTTGTCCCTGTACCATGATGCTTGCAAGCGCCGCGACCGACGGTCCGCCGCGACCGGCTGGGATTAACCGAAGCGCTTCACCCTGTCACCAGCTTTCATAGCGCCGCAAGATTGTCGCACGGGGACGCCGGCGAGCACGCGATGGTGAAAGCTTTTCTTTTCCAGCGCCTTATCCCCCTTTTTTAGAAGCTTTGCCGCGGGAAGCTCGGAGCAGCATTGCCGATTGCGGACGCGTGGTTAACAGGGATTGAAAACCCGTACCGGCCTTGAACGTATTTCAGCAATCGGAAATTTAAAAATGCGTGGCATCGTCCGGGAAAAATGGGGCGGGCGGGAATGCTGAAGGCAATAGTCGGAGAATTCCGACACGACAGACGTGGCAACTACTCGTTAATGACTGCAATCACCATTGTGCCGCTGATGGCCGGTCTGGCGCTCAGTGTCGACTACGGGGAGTTGCTGCGCCAAAAGCACGAAACGCTGAACGCCCTTGATGCGGCCGGCCTCGCCGCCGCCCAGCAGATCGTTGCCGGCGCCAGCGACGACGACGTCAAGGCCTACGCCAAGACATTTTTCGAAACCAATCTCGCACGTATCGACCCGGCGAATACAGCGCTGACCGTCACGCTGCCCAACAACAATGCCGGCGGCGGCACCTTGAAGCTCTGCGCCAGCCTCACCTTCCATCCCTATTTTCTACCGGCCGCCAGCCTGCTGATCGGCGGCACGGCAAGCGACACGACCTTCACCGAATGTTCGGAACTCCGCCTCAAGAACACCCTCGAAGTCGCGCTTGTGCTGGATAATTCCGGCTCGATGAGTGATCTCGGCTCCGGCACCGGCGAGAAGCGAATAAACCTGCTGAAGTCGGCCGCCAAGCAGCTTGTCGATACGCTGGCGCTTCAGGCGCAGCAGATGAAGCAGATCACCAAACCGGTGCAGTTTTCTCTCGTGCCGTTTGCGGCCTCGGTCAATGTCGGCCCTACCCACGACCAGGACGGCTGGATGGATCAGGACGGCATCTCCCCGATCCAGCACGAGGATTTCGACTGGACGACGATGAGTGCCGCCAACAATCCGGACAAATATGCCGAGAAGCTCAACGGCGTCTGGTACAAGCGCGGCGCCGGCTGGGGCGAGACCAAGGACCAGCCGCTGACCCGTTTCAGCCTCTACGCCGACATGACGGTCGAATCGGGCCGCGAAGAGGTACCCAATTCGAAGCAATATGTCTGCGACACATACAAGAGGAACGGCACCTGTCAGTACGGCCACTGGAGCGCACCGGAATATATCTACACCACAAGCCGCTATGCGAGCTGGCAAGGTTGCGTCGAGGCACGGCCATATCCCTACAATGTCGACGACACCACGCCCGATACAGCCGCGCCGGCCACGCTTTTCGTGCCGATGTTCGCCCCGGATGAGGCTGGCACTCTGTGGCTCGATTTCAACCGTGACGGCATCAACGACGTCATCGGCACGTCCTACAATTACGGCAACAACTGGTGGGCCGATTGGCCCTATGTCGCCGGTCCTACCGCTTCCCAGCGCCAGTCTGACATGCGCAAATATTTCCTGGTAAAACCATACGGTTCGCAATCCGCAGCCGCGGGCGATGGGCCGAATTCCTCCTGCACCACCAACCCGATCACGCCGTTGAAGGACGTCAGCCAGGACGCAGAGAAGCAGGAGATCAAGGACGCCATCGACGCGATGGCGCCGAACGGCAACACCAACGTGCCGGAGGGCCTTGCCTGGGGCTGGCGAACTGTATCGAGCAACCCACCGTTCACCGATGGTCGGCCGAACAGCGAGAGGGGCAACGACAAGGTGGTCGTGGTGCTGACCGACGGAGCCAATACCTATAGCGCCGTCAGCGACAGCAGCTACGCCAACAACAGGTCGACCTACGCCGCCTACGGCTACACTGGCCTGACCTATCCGGGATCTGGAAGCGTAACCCGCCTGTTCATGAATACCAGCACCGATATCGGCAAGACCACCTATACCGGTGCCAACTACACGGCAGCACTCGACGAGCAGATGAAAACGCTCTGCGCCAACGCAAAGAATTCAAATATTCTGGTGATGACGGTGGCGCTCGACCTGTCACCCACAGATGCCGGCGACAAGAAGGCAATCGATGCGCTGAAGGCATGTTCCTCGGATTCGCGCTTCCGCAAGGATCCGGCGGACCCGAGCAAGCCGGCCAAGCTGTTCTGGAATGCGACAGGCGCGACGCTGTCCGACAATTTCAAGGAAATCGCCAACGAATTGTCGAACCTGCGCATCGTCGGCTGAAGGCGATGGGATTGGCGACTAAGGCAGGGGCCCCGGCGCACTGGCGCAAAGGCTCCTGCCCTCATGCCCTTGCGGGTGATGGAAGCATGTGGTGAGTGTCCTCATCCGGAGATGCGCTCTTGCCTGAACCCGCCAACCACCTTGCCTTTGCGCTGGTCTGCCTCGGCATGGTGCTGACGCCCGGCCCAAACATGATCTATCTGATCTCGCGCTCGCTGTCGCAAGGGCCGAAGGCCGGGCTGATCTCGCTGGGCGGTGTGGCGCCCGGTTTTTTGTTCTACGTGCTGTCGGCGGCGTTCGGCATCACCGCGCTGCTGCTCGCCGTGCCCTTTGCCTATGATGTGCTGCGCCTTGCCGGCGCGCTTTATTTGCTGTGGCTCGCCTGGCAAGCGGTGAAGCCCGGTGGGCGCTCGCCCTTCCAGATCCGCGAACTGCCGAAAGACAGACCGTGCAAGCTGTTCGCCATGGGTCTGATGACCAACCTGCTCAACCCGAAGGTGGCAGTGCTCTATCTGTCGCTCCTGCCGCAATTCATCAGCCCCGGCAAGGGCCACGTGCTGTCGCAGCTTCTGGTGCTCGGTGCCACGCAGGTCGCGATCAGCCTGACCGTCAACGCCATCATCGCGGTGACGGCCGGCTCGATCGCCATCTTCCTCGCCGGGCGGCCGCTATGGCTGGTGATCCAGCGCTGGATGATGGGCACGGTACTGACCGCGCTGGCCGTCAAGATGGCAACCGACGCGCAACGCTGATCGGTCCTACATCGGCCGCCGGTCCGGCTGTGCCCGCTCCGGTTCGACCACCCTGCGGTAAAGATGCCAGGTCGCGTGGCCAAGGATGGGCATGACGACGGCAAGCCCGGCAAATAGCGGGATCGAGCCGATGACCAGCAGCACGGCGACCATCAGGCCCCACAGCGCCATCTGCAGCGGGTTTGTCAGAACTGCCCTTGCCGACGTCTCGATTGCCGAGACCGCGCCGACATCGCGGTCGAGCAGCAGCGGAAAGGCGACGACGGTCGTCGCCAGCACGATCGCGGCAAAGGCGAACCCGGCCAGGTTGCCGAGCAGGATCAGCGTCCAGCCCTTGCTGGTCGTCAGCACCTCGCGAATAAAGCCGACAATAGAGGCCGGAGGCTGATTGCCGTACAGGCTGGTATAGATCGATTGCGCGGTGAACAGCCAGAGCAGGAACAGTACCACCAGCATGATACCGATGACCGCAATCGCGGGCAGCGCCGGAGAGTGGCGCACGTCGAGCGCATGCCACCAGGATGTATCCATGCCGAACTCGCGCCGGCGGCTGATTTCGTAAAGGCCGATAGCGGCGAACGGACCGACCAAAGCGAAGCCGGACATCAGCGGATAGATGAGTTGGATGGCGTTCGAGCCCGACGTCCACTGCGTCAGGATCAGGCCGACCACCGGATAGATCAGGCACAGGAACACGTAGTGCGACGGCTTGGCCCAGAAATCCTCTACGCCGAGACGGAGCGCATCGAGCAGATCCTCGGTGCTGATGCGGCGCACCGTGGGCTGTACATGCATTCCACGTGCGTCCGCCATGACATGAAAGCCGGCCATAACCTTTCTCCCGTGGGTCGGGGCGGCCGCCGCCAGGATGGCCGCCCGTAGCTGCCACTTCTCGTATAAGCACTATGGTAGTCGATTTAGGGGTGATTGTCGCCAAGTCGATGGTCACGATGGTAAATCCCGGTTATAGATTTCCGACGCCACCATCGACGAGCAGTTCCGTGCCAACGACGAAGCTCGACTCATCCGATGCTAGAAACACCGCCGCCTTGGCGAGTTCCCAAGGTTTGCCCATCCGGCCGATCGGCACTAGCGCGCGTATCTGATCGCCAAGCGCCTTCTCGTCCGCTTCGGGCAGACCCAGCTTGCCCAAGGCCGGCGTCTCGGTCGGCCCGGGGCTGAGGCCATTGACGCGAATACCGCGCTCGATCATCTCACCCGAGAGGGTGCGCGCCAACGACAGGAGGCCAGCCTTGCTGGCGGCGTAGGCGCTACTCTGGGGCAGGCCGATATGGGCACTGACCGAACCGCACAGGATGATCGATGACGGGTTGGAGAACATCGGCAACAGGGCTTGGATCAAAAAGAACGGCCCCTTGAGATTGGTCTGCATCAGACGGTCATAGACCACCTCGTCCCAATCCTGCAGGGGCTGATGCATCACATCACCGGCGTTGATGTTCAGTATGTCGAGCCGAGGCCAGCACTGCGCGAGTTCGGCGGCAAGCGCACGCTGATCGGCGAGGTTGCCGGCATCATTCCTGATCACCTGCGCCGATCCGCCCAGCTCGCGCTGCGCAGCTTCCAGCCCGGACGGGCTCCTGCCGGTGATTGCCACCGTCGCACCCTCGGCCAGGAACTGGCGCGCGGTTTCGAGACCGATGCCACTGGTTGCCCCGGTAATGAGGGCATATTTGGCTTTCAAGCGACCCATGATTTGGCGACCCATGATTTGCCTTCCCAAAGACGATGAGAATGGCATTGTCGACACGATAGTATGCTTTGTATAGTAGGCACCGAATGGGTACTAAAGGAAATAATTTCATGGCGCAGGCAAAAGCCATCGAGGTAACGCCAGTCGAAGGCGGAAATGGCACGACCGATCGTTGCCCGATGATCGATTTCGTCAATCTGGTTTCGGGAAAATGGGCCATTCCCATTCTTTATCGCCTGATCGTCACCGGTTGTCCGATCCGCTTCGGCGAGCTCCAGAGGGCCGTCGCACCGATTACGCAAAAGGAGCTCACGCGGCAGCTGCGCCTGTTCGAACATCGCGGTCTGGTCTATCGGAGGGTCTATGCCGAGATGCCGCCGCGCGTGGAGTATGAGATAACGCCGCTGGGTAGAACCTTGCGTGGCACGCTGGATTCGCTGGCCGACTGGATGCGTGTCAACGCATCCCACCTGATCACCTGACTAATCGGGCACAGATTGTTTGCGCTGCCCGGCCAAAGCCACGGGCGGTCACCGCGCGGCACCACACTTTGGCGCCGCGCGGCTAAGATGTGTGACAAAAGCTAGGCAGCGAAACGATCGATCACTTCGGCCAGGGGGACATGGCCAAGACAGGCACCCGAACCCGCCGGCTTTTCGCCACCCTCGATGGCCTGTGCGTATCGCACGGCCGGATCGGCTTCGATGCGGCGGCGTAGCGCCGCCAGCCTGGGATAAGCTGCGCCGTCGACCGCCTGGTGGAACTCCGCCCAGCGCGCTACGCCGATCAGCGTGGTATCGGCAAGCGTCGGCCGGTCGCCGACCAGGAAATCCGTGTCGAGGATCATCGCCTCGAGCTGGTCATGGCGGTTGGTAACGACCTTGCGGCCGAAATCACGCAAGGTCGCCAGCAGCACCGGTTCCGCCGACTCCATTTCATATGCGGCCCAGAGCGGGGTGAAAGCCGCGGTGAAACCGGTGTTCACGAAAGCCATCAGCTGATGCATCCGGTCGCCCTCCGGCGAGCGAGGATCGAAGCTGATACGGCGTTGCGTATCGCGGGCTTCGAGCCAGGCGGCAATCGCCATGGTCTCGGTGAGCACCCTGCCCTCGTCCGTGATCAACACCGGTGTTTCCTGACGACCGTTGATGCTGGCATAGGCGTCGTTCTTCATCTCAGTGAGCATATCGACGCGACACAGGCGGTAGGGTTGTCCGACGCGTTCAAATGCAGCGACAAGCCCCATCGAACTTCCCAGCGGGAAGCCGTAAAGGAGAATAGGTTCCATTTCTTTGTCTCTTCCATGATTTAGGGATTACGCTGCGCAGCGAAACTTGACCCTAAACGCTGGTCGCCCCATGTAAATTACGCACTATTCTGTAACCAGGTCCCCGCCATGAAAGATGTCGTCTCACGCTGCCCGATCGAGGAGACTATGCGTGTGCTCAGCGGTCGCTGGCCCACCTTGCTGCTCTACTACCTCAAGGACGGGACCAAGCGCTTCAGCGATTTGAGGCGTGACAACCCGACAGTTTCGCACCGCATTCTGGCGCTGGAACTGCGCAAGCTGGAGGAAGCCGGGATCGTGCGGCGAACGGCGCGTACCGGCTATCCGCTTCGCGTGGATTACGACCTCACGGAGCCCGGTCTCAAACTTGTGCCACTCATCGACGCCCTGGGCGATTGGTGGGAAGATACCGAGGACGATCGGGCCGACCGGGCTACATCGACGCCGGAAATCAAACTCGTGGCGGCGGAATAGCCGACCGGCGATCACCGCCGCAAAGAACTGCCGGCGAGAGCCAGAGCGCTCCAAGCCGTTCATACATTAGATTCCGCAAGACCAAGGCGACCGGCTATGGGGCGCGCCATTGTGGCCAGCCAAACCGGGACAAGGCACCGCCATCCGGCACCAACTCCTGTAGCATAGCTCGCCAATCCTGATCACCTGATCCGCCGTTCGATCTCGTTGCCCGATCAGATCGGCTTGACCATGCTGGCTGGCTGTCGCTTTCGATCCTGACGTGAACGAAGAGCCTACTTATCCTCTTGAAGTTTCTCCTGAGACTTTGTCATTTGATCGTCCCCAAGTTCCATATTGTGCATCGTTGCAATCAACCATTCATCATGATCCCGCGTCGCCACTACGCTGATTAATCCGCGCCGACGCGGCCATTCGTTTCCCATCGGATCGAGCGCGCCAGTCATGGACCACCGCAGGTCGAGCGTGGCAACATCAGGGCGAACAAGCCTGTTCCGCACGCTTTCGGCGGATAGATGGCTGTACTTGAACATCTTCTCAAAAATTGGGGCATGGAACTGCTCGATCTTGTCACGTCCAGTCGCCTGCATCCCGAAGACGTTTGTAAATTCGGCATCTGCCGCGAATACGGCGGCAAAGGCGCGAGCATCGTGACGATTCCAAGCTTCGATCAGCCTGTGCGCGACACTTTCCACCCCTTCAGTTCGGACGTTGCCGGTAGCCATGCTGATCTCCTGTCATATAGTTCGGTTGCCATACTATATGGGCACCATATAAGTTTGAAAAGATGGATAATCAGCCCTACACGCAGTCTCTGCTTCTCTATGCTTATCAATCGTCGGCGAGCGCCTTGGTCCAGGTTCTCCGGGAGAGCGGCCATGCGGCAATCAAGCCCAAACACGGCGCTGTATTCGCCAACATCGACGCAGAAGGAACCCGACCCAGCGTCCTCGCACAGCGTGCGGGCATTGGCAAAGCATCGATGGGTGAGTTGATCGATGAACTGGAGCGCCTCGGTTATGTTCGGCGTTCGCATGATCCGAACGACAGACGGGCCAAATTAATCGTTGCAACTGACGCGGCGCTTGCGGTGATCCGGACCGTCCACGATTTCAATCAGCGTCTCGAAGACCAATACCGAAGGCTGCTTGGTGCTCAGGCGTACGAATCGCTGCGGTCGTCACTGCAAGCGATATCCCCCAGCGAAAATTTGCAACCGAGGATACCTCGCCAGCGCTCGTGAAGCCGCAAAGGTAGGGCAAACGAAACTCTCTGTCCGTGAAGGCCTGACTGGGTATCGAGCTCCTGGGAGTATCGAGCCCGAACAGCCGTCTGGGCGAATGCTGCCATCCGAGCAGGCCTGTTTCGATTGAGCGGTGAAATCAATCTGACAAAGTGTCATCGCGTCAAAACCATTCATCACGCATTTTCACCGCCCTGCCCGGCAAAAGCCATGATCGCGGTTATGTCAGGCGGGCATGACCGTTACGAAAATCGAAAATTATCAGGCCCAACCAAGCCTAAGCAGGCGCGTGCTGCTCAGAGCTGCCGGCCTTGGCGCCCTTGCCGGGCTCACCGCCTGCGCAACCGCCGTGCTGCCTACCGGTGAAAGCGCCGGTGTCTCTGCTTCCGCCGCCGGCACGCTGGCCGGCATCCGCGCTTCGGCGGGTCTGGGGCCGCTCGCCCCCGATGCCCGGCTCGAGCAGGCGGCGCTCCAGCAGGCCGGATATATGGCACGCGGCGGCCGAATGAATCACACCACCGGCTGGGGCAAGGACTTTGCCTCGCGCGTCAAAGACAATGGCATTGCCGGCGCTGCCGCCGAAAATATTGCCGAAGGCCGCTTCGACCAGCAGAAGCTGTTCGATATCTGGGTGCATTCGCCAGGCCACCGCCGCAACATGCTCGACCCGCGCTTCACCCGCTTCGGCCTCGCCTATGTGCGCGACGGCCGCGACAGCACGCTTCGCTACTGGTGCCTTGTGCTCGGCAGATAACTTCCACCATTTGGACGGCGGAAGCCTGCTGGCGACCGATCCGTCAGTCTTTGCGGCCGCCGCCGAGCAATTCCTCGATCTCCTGCGCACAAACCGGCCTGCTGAAATGATAGCCCTGCATTTCGTCGCAATTGTTCCTGCGCAGGAAAGCAACCTGATCATCTGTCTCAACGCCCTCGGCGATGACCCTCAGGTTGAGATTTTGCCCCAATGAAATCACCGCGCTGGCCACAGCCTGATCGTTCTCGTCGGCGGCGAGATCCTTGATGAAGGACTTGTCGATCTTCAGCCGCGCCACGGGAAAGGTCTTGAGTGCACTGAGGCTGGAATAGCCGGTGCCGAAATCATCGATCGAGATCTGGACACCCAGGCTTTGCAGGGCGTTCATGGTGGCGACCGCCAGCTCGATATCCTGCATGATAAGGCTCTCGGTCACCTCCAGCTCGAGATACCTGGCCTCCAGGCCGCTGTCCTTCAGCGCGCTGACGATGCGATCGATCAGGTTGCGCTCCCTGAATTGCCGCGCCGACACATTCACGCAAACGGTCAAGGGCGGCAGTCCTGCGTCTTGCCAGGCTTTGTTCTGCCGGCACGCCTCATGCAGAACCCAGTCGCCGATCGGTACGATCAGACCTGTCTCCTCGGCGGTCGGGATGAACATCGTCGGCATTACCGTGCCAAGCGTTGGGTGGTTCCAGCGTATCAGCGCCTCGACCGCAAAAACCCGACCTGACCGAAGGTCCACCTGCGGTTGGTAGAGCAGCGTGAATTCCGAACGCGCCAAGGCGTTTCGCAACTCTTCCTGAAGCACGAATTTTTCATGCGCCCTGGTGTTGAACTCCGGAGCGTAAAACTGGAAATTATCGCGGCCGAACTCCTTGGCGCGATACATGGCCGCGTCGGCATTTGCCAGCAGCGTATCGGGATCCGTCCCATCCTTGGGATAGTTGGCAATGCCGATGCTGGCCGTCGCCCGCACAAGATGCGCTCCGAGCCGAACCGGTTCGGCGAGTGCAGCCCTGAGCTTTTGCAAGGTCTCGGAAACGAGATCGACGTTCGCCGGCTGGTCGAAAAGCACGACGACGAATTCGTCGCCGCCAAGCCGCACGACGGTATCGGTCGCCCGGACGCAGTCGACCATGCGACTTGCGACGGTCTTCAGAAGCTCGTCGCCGGCATTGTGGCCGAGCGTGTCGTTGACGAATTTGAAATTGTCCAGATCAATGAACACCACCGTCACCCAGCGATCGTATCGCTGGGCGTACAAGACCGCCTGTGAAAGCCGGTCCTCCAACAAGGCGCGATTGGGAAGCCCGGTCAGCACGTCATGATTGGCCATGAAGTGGATCCGGTCTTCGGCCTGTTTGCGTTCGATGGCGATCCCGGCGATGCGCGTGGTGAAATCGATGAGGCGAGTCTCGGCCTCGGTCGGTTCGCGCACCGTCATAGAATACATCGCAAAGACGCCGAGCACGGCGCCCTGATGCGACAGGATCGGTGTCGACCAGCATGAACGCAAACCGTGTGGCCGCGCGAGTTCGCGATAGTCCTGCCAAAGCGGATCCTGCATGATATCAGCGACAATCACCGGCTCGCGCCGATAGACTGCGGTACCGCAAGACCCTGCCCTTGGGCCTACCGCGGCGCCGTCGACGGCGTCGGTGTAGTCTCTCGCCAGGCTCGGCGCGGCGGCGTGGCGCAAGTGGCTGCCATCCTTGTCGAGCAGCAAGACCGAACCGAATATCCCCGCCAGTTGGGACTCGACCAGACGCATGAGCCGCTCGAGCACGTCTTCGAGGGGAGCGCTCTTTGCGATCATCTCGAGGATATGCGCCTGCCCGTCGCGAAGGATTTCGGCCTGCTTGCGCGCAGTGATGTCACGGGCAATGCCGACGAGGCCGAAAATGTTGTTCTGAACGTTGCGCAACGGCAGTTTCGTAGACAGGAACCATTTGCCGGTGCCTGACGCATCGACGACGAACTCCTCCTCGTCGACCATCGGTTGTCCGTCGCGCATCAGTTGCTGCTCGATGAGGCGAAATTTCTGCGCAAGATCCGGCGCGTGAAGGTCGAAGTCGCTCAGACCGATCATGTCGCTCGTGCTGTCTCGACCGCTGTCGGACGCAATGGCTCGGTTGGCGACGACGAAGCGGCTTTCGGTGTCCTTCACCCACATGTAGTCAGGCACCAGGTCGATGAGCGTCTGCAAGGAGATACGCTCGTCGACGACCAAGCGGTTGGCGCTGAGCTCGCTGATGTCCTCATGCGTGGCCACCCAGCCGCCGTCAGGCATCGGCTGATGGCAGACCTGAATTGTCCGGCCATCGGCGAGCTCGGCTGTCCAGTTCCCCGAAGCCGTGCCCGAATTGACTGCCCGGGCCAACGCCAGATAAGCGTCCGCATTCATTGCCGAGGTTCCGACAGCGACGCGCCGCTCGACGATTTCGCGCAGCGCCGCACCCGGCTGCAATTGCTCCGGGGCAAGGCGATAGATTTCCGTGTAGCGTCGATTGCACAGGATCAGCCGTTCATCGGCGTCAAAGAAACAGATGCCTTGCGAGATGTTCTCTATCGCGGTCTGGAACCGCAGTGCCTGGTCCTGAAGTGCCGCAATCGTGGCGCGAAGCTCGCGCTCGAGGGCCTCATATGAGGCAGTCGCCAGTTGTGCCAGCGTCGTTAAATTTGCGGATTCGGGCGCGTCGGCGGTTTGCCTGGATGACTTCGTGGCCAAACACAATTCCTCCCGCTGATGCTTGAGGCAAGCAAAGGAGGCTCGCCTTCAACCCAAAAGCGACTGCATATTGGTCCGGATATACTAATGGCAGGTGAACCTGGCTCAACGCCGACGCGACCGGCACGGCAACGGAAACCGTGGCCGGTCGCGGTTGCCGTAAGCCCTGAGGCTTAGTCCATATGCGCGGCAGGCGTCCCACCGGCGGGCGGCGCAGCCTTTGGCTTGCGCAGCAGGAAAACAAACGGGACAGCAAGCAGCGTCATCATCATCAGCAGCTTGAAGTCATTGACGTAGGAGATCATCATCGCCTGGACATTGACCATGCGATCCATCAGCGACAGCGCCGTCGGATCGCCGCCCGCCGCTGCCGGCGATGCCGCCCAGAGGTTGGGATTGAACGGATTGATGTAGGCCGAAAGCTCGGCATGGTTGATCTGCGTGTTGCGTACCAGCAGAACCGTCACCACCGATACGCCGATCGACGAGCCAAGATTGCGCACCAGGCTGAACAGCGCCGTTGCATCGGTGCGGAAACGTGCGTCGAGCGTGGCGAAAGCCACGGTGGACAGCGGCACGAACACCATTCCCATTCCAAGGCCCTGGATGACGCCGGAACTGAGGATAAGCCAGTTGTCCATCTGCGGCGAAAAGCTCGACATCGTGTAGAGCGATTGCGCGGTCAGCAGGAAGCCGATGACGACGAGGATCCTGGCATCGATCCTGTGCATGATCCGCCCGACGAACAGCATCGCGATCATCGTGCCGACACCGCGCGGGCCCAAGACGATGCCTATGGTGAGGGTCGGATAACCGAAGATGGTCGACAGCATTGGCGGCAGCAGCGACATGCTCGCCAGGATGAGCACGCCCATGACAAAGATGAACGCGAGCCCGGTGACGAAATTGCGATCGAGGAAGATCTTCGGGTCGATAAAGGGGTGCTCCGCCGTCAACGTGTGGATGGTGAATACCCAGAAACCGGTGATGGAAAGACCAAGCTCGATCCATATCTCGATCGAGGAAAACCAGTCGACCTCGCCGCCGCGATCGAGCATCAGCTGCAGCGCGCCGACACCGAGCGAGAGCATGGTGAAGCCGAAGAAATCGAAGCTGCGCACCCGCCGGGCGACGCTGGGAAGATATGCCGCCATGCCAAGGAAGGCGATGATGCCGACCGGCAGGTTGATGAAGAACACCCAGCGCCAGTTGAAATTCTCGGTCAGCCAGCCACCCAGCGTCGGGCCAAGGATCGGTCCCAGCATGATGCCGGCGCCCCAGATGGCCATGGCCTGGCCGTGGCGTTCCCTGGGGTTGATGTCGAGCAGGAAGGTCTGCGACAGCGGCACGATGGCCGCACCGAACACGCCTTGCATGAGCCGGAACAAAACGATGGTCTCAAGGCTCCAGGCGATGCCGCACAGCATTGAAAAGACGGTGAAACCGACCACGGCCGTCAGGAACAGCTCCTTGCGACCGAAGCGGTCGGCCAGCCAACCGGTCACCGGCGTCATGATCGCCGCGGCAACGATGTAGGAGGTCAACACCCAGTTGATGTTGTCGGGGGAGGCGCCGAGATCGCCGGTCATGGTCGGCAGCGCAACGTTGGCGATCGTCGTGTCGAGCGCCTGCATGATCGTCGCAAGCATGAGCGCAACTGTGATCAGGCCACGGTGCGGTACTTCGCGAAAGGGTTCTGGGCTGCTCATGACGTAAAACTTCCAGCAGGTAACAAAAACGTGTACATTAGGTTTCCGGACGGCGAGGCCCCGCTGTAGAGAGACCCTCATCGCGGTGGGACGCGAGCATCGATGTGGGGGTTACATCGACTGAGCGTCTCGACAAAGCGGGCGCCTGCCGCCCGGAAACCTGAGGACCGAAGATCCTGCGCGACTTGTCTGCTGAGGCAGGCTACAGCGCAGCCCGTCTACGCATTCAACTTTTCCTGCGCCTCCCTCGGACCAATCCTGCATCCATCTCGCTGTTTGCTATATGCGGCCGCTACCAGGGCTCTTTACCTGGCCTCTTACCTGGCCTCGCCTGCCGTGGCGCGGCGGAAAATGCTCGGCAGCCCGCGGGAAACGCCGGTGTCCACCGTGACGGTCGCGCTCATGCCGGTGCGCAGCGCCGCCTTGGCGTCGGCATCGGTCAATTCCAGGCGGACCGGAATGCGCTGCGTGACCTTGACCCAGTTGCCGGTAGCGTTCTGCGCGGGCAGCAGCGAGAACTCGGCGCCGGTGCCGGCGCCGATCGCCTTGACGGTGGCTTCGAACGTCTTGCCCGGATAAGTATCGACCATGATCTCGGCCTTCTGGCCGGGTTTCATGTTGGTGAGCTGGGTTTCCTTGAAATTGGCGTCGACCCAGGTGTCGCCGGTCTCGACCAGCGAAAACAGCGGCGTGCCCGAACCGACATACTGGCCGACCTTGAACGAAGCGGCCTGGCTGATGATGCCGTCGGCTGGTGCCTTGACCGTGGTCTGGACCAGATCGTAGGCCGCCTTGTCGCGTGCGGCGAGCGCCGCCATTACCGTTGGATGCTTGTCGGTCTCGATGTCGGGATCGCCGCCAAGTGCCGCCTTGGCGCTGACGATCCCTTGCTGGGCCACGGCCAGCTGCTGCTTCGCCTTGTCGAGGTCGTTCTTGGCTTCGTCCAAAGACGACTTGGCGTTGATGCCCTTGCGGGCAAGGTCGGCGGCGCGGTCATATTGCGACTGCGCGTACTGGACCTGGCTTTCGTCGGACTTCTCCTGCGCCAGCGCCTGGCTGTAGGCCGCACGCAGCTGCTCGACATTGAGCCGTGCGCCGGCCACCGCCGCGTCGGCCTGGGCCAATGCGATCCGGTAGGGCTCGGGATCGATAGCGAACAACACGTCGCCCTGGTTGACAGACTGGTTGTCGAAAATGTCGACCTGAACGATGCGGCCCGCCGTATCGGCGGCTATCGACACCTTGGCCTGCTGCAGATTGGCGTTCTCGGTCTCCTGATAGCGGCCGCCGGTCACCCAGACATAGCTGCCGCCGGCGATCAACGCAGCGGGCAGCACAAACATCAAAAGGAAGCGGCCGGCACGGCGCTTCTGCTTCGGCGCCACCGGCGCCGGAGCTATCTGCGGAGCGACCGTTACCGGAGCTGCCGCCGGCTTCGCGGGAGCTTCCAGCTCCAGCTTGGCCGCATTCTCATCTAGTTTGGCTACCGCGTTCATGCTGCTGCGCCTTCCGTATTCTTCACTTTTTCCGAGGGCGGCGCCTCACCATCTGCAAGATTCTGCACCATTGTCTCCAGAGCCCTGACCAGGACGCGGCGATCTTCCGGCGAAACGCCAACGAGCGATTCCTCATAGACCTCGCCGGCAAGGCTCTTGACGTGGGTGTAGGCCGCGTTTGCCTTGGCGGTCGGGAAAATCATGCGCACTCGCCTGTCGGTTGCGTCGGGACGGCGCTCGATCCAGCCGCCCTCCTCCATGCGATCGACAAGACGCGAGACGCTGATCGGCTCGATTTCGAGAAGCTCGGCAAGCCGCGCCTGCGCGACACCCGCCTCCTTGGCGACACGTACCAGAAGCCGCCATTGCGCTGAAGAAAGGCCGAAACCACTGGCGCGCGCCTCGAAGCGCTTGCGCATCAGGCGCTGCACGTCGTGGATCAAAAAGCCTAATCTGTCGATGCCGTCGGAAACCATGAGCGACATATATAATAAGCGTGCTCATAATTCAAGGAGCCGGATTGTGCCAGAAACCGGCGAGTGTGCATGGCAGTTGGTGCAGGGCGATCGTAGTTAGCAATTTATTACGCCGGGCGCTTGTAACGCGAAGCCATGCGGTTCTCGAGCGGCGCCCCGGATGAGCTGAGCCTGGATGCAGCGCTTGTGACGGCGCCCTCGGGCGAACGCTTCTTCAGCATATCGGCGTGCTACATCGGCCCACTCGACGAAGGCCAGCAAATCATTCATGGCACGCCAGTTGAGCGCCGGATTGCTCCTGTCCCCTAAATTCAAATCCAATCGGCCGGGGACAGCCTCTTTCCGCGCGGGCGGCGCTACTACTGGAAGGCGCAGTTCATGCGCGAAATCACAGATCAGGCGATCGATACCATGCTTGCGGCTTACATGACTGCACCCAGCGAATCGCTTCTGGTCCTGCAGCAGGTTGGCGGCGCCATCTCGCGAGTACCGATGGACGGAACGCCCTACGCCAATCGGGATGCGCTTTACGATCTGGGACTACCCGTCTGACGACGAAACGCACATCCGATGGGCGCGCGACCTGTGGGATGCAATGAGACCGTTCTCGACCGGCGGCGTCTATGCGAATAATCTCGGCGAAGAAGGCACTGATCGGGTTCTGGCGGCTTACGGCGAGAATTATCCGAGGTTGGCCGCACTAAAGAACAAGTATGATCCCACCAATTTCTTTCGCTTGAACCAAAACATTAAGCCTGCGACCTGAGCGACCGCCCCAGGCCGATGCTCGAAATTCTGCGGCGCTGCTACAGCTCCAAATTCCAGTTCTGGCCGACCAGATCCTTGCCGAAGGAATGGTGGCGCTCCTCGTTGGTCAATTTAAAGCCCGCAGCCTCATAGATGTGGCGGGCGGCGGCGAGCACGTCGTTGGTCCACAGCGTCAGTGTCGTGTAACCCGTGGCGCGGCAAAAGCCGATACACTCCTCGACCAGCCGCTTGCCGATACCGAGGCCGCGCGCCGACGGCTCGACATAGAGCAGGCGCAACTTCGCCACCGCGTCCGACTGGCGCACGACGAAGACCGAGCCGACGACCTCGCCTTGCCGCTCGGCGATCCAGCTGCGTTCCCATTTCGGATCGAAGGATTTGACGAATGCGCCGAGGATTTCGGCGACCAGCGCCTCATAGGTTTCGTCCCAGCCATATTCCTGTGCGTAGAGCAGGCCCTGCCGATGGATAATCCAGCCGATGTCGCCGACTTGCAGAGGCCGCAGCATATAGGGAATTTTGGGCTCGGCGCTTCCGCCCAGCAGACGCTGTACCGTCTGCATGGCCTTGACCAGCCTGTCCTGTTCGGGAACTGGAAGCCGGTCGAGCAATGCCGCGACCTGGTCGTGCGAACCCTGGTTCAGCGGCGCGAAGGCCTGCCGCCCGGCCTTGGTCAGCGCGATCGTCGAACGCCGTGCATCCGTCTCGATCGTGGCGCGCTCGACCAGATCACGCTCCTCGAACTTCTTCAGCAGCCGGCTGAGATAACCGGCATCGAGGCCGAGATCGCGCCCAAGGTCGGTGGCGGTCAGGCCATCGCGATGCGCCAGCTCATAGAGCACTCGCGCCTCGGTCAGCGAGAAGGTGCTTTTCAGCAGCCCTTCGTCGAGCAGCCCGATCTGGCGGGTGTAGAAGCGGTTGAAGGCCCGCACCGCGTCGATCCGCTCCTTGCCTGGGTGATGATGAATGGTCATGGCATCCTCCTCCCGGCAAGATCAGCGATTTAGTTGACTTAGTCAAGTAACCGTTTGAAGCAATTGTCCTGATGATGCTCACCGGGCGCCTTGACTCGCGCGAGTTGCCAGCCTATTTCAGCGCCACGTTAGCACTCCCCCAAGATGAGTGCTAACCACATGTCCGGCGCCGCCGGACGGAGGAACTGTTCTCACCATTCTCATCGAGGAATAAAAAATGGCAAAGTCGAAGTTCCGCCCGCTTCATGACCGCGTGGTCGTTCGTCGGGTCGAATCCGAATCCAAGACCGCGGGCGGGATCATCATCCCCGACACGGCTAAGGAAAAGCCGCAGGAAGGCGAGATCATCGCCGTCGGTTCCGGCGCCCGCGACGAAGCCGGCAAGCTCGTCCCGCTGGACGTCAAGGCCGGTGACCGCATCCTGTTCGGCAAGTGGTCGGGCACCGAAGTCAAGCTCAATGGCGAAGACCTTCTGATCATGAAGGAATCCGACATCATGGGCATCATCGGCTGAATATCGGCCTCACCCTCATTTAAATCTTCGGGCTCAATCCAAGCCCCTGCCAGGAGCTAAAAATGGCTGCCAAAGACGTAAAATTCTCCCGCGACGCTCGCGAGCGCATGCTGCGCGGCGTCAACATCCTCGCCGACGCGGTGAAGGTCACGCTCGGCCCCAAGGGCCGCAACGTCGTCATCGACAAGTCGTTCGGCGCACCGCGCATCACCAAGGACGGCGTCACCGTCGCCAAGGAAATCGAGCTTGAAGACAAGTTCGAGAACATGGGCGCGCAGATGGTTCGCGAAGTTGCTTCGAAGACCAACGACATCGCCGGCGACGGCACTACGACCGCGACCGTTCTGGCACAGTCGATCGTCCAGGAAGGCCACAAGGCGGTTGCCGCCGGCATGAACCCGATGGACCTCAAGCGCGGCATCGACCTCGCCGTCGCCGACGTCGTCGCAACGCTGATCAAGAACGCCAAGAAGATCAAGACCTCGGAAGAGGTTGCCCAGGTCGGCACCATCGCCGGCAATGGCGACGTTTCGGTCGGCTCGATGATCGCGGAAGCGATGCAGAAGGTCGGCAATGAGGGCGTCATCACGGTCGAGGAAGCCAAGACCGCCGAGACCGAGCTCGAAGTCGTCGAAGGCATGCAGTTCGACCGCGGCTATCTCTCGCCCTACTTCGTCACCAACGCCGAAAAGATGGTTGCGGATCTGGAAGACGCCTACATCCTGCTCCACGAGAAGAAGCTCTCCAACCTGCAGGCCATGCTGCCGATCCTCGAGGCTGTCGTGCAGACCTCGAAGCCGCTGGTCATCATCTCGGAAGACGTCGAAGGCGAGGCCCTGGCCACGCTGGTCGTCAACAAGCTGCGTGGCGGCCTGAAGATCGCTGCCGTCAAGGCGCCGGGCTTCGGTGATCGCCGCAAGGCCATGCTGGAAGACATCGCCATCCTCACCGGTGGCCAGGTCATTTCCGAAGACCTCGGCATCAAGCTCGAGAATGTCGGCCTCAACATGCTCGGCCGCGCCAAGAAGGTGTCGATCTCCAAGGAGAACACCACCATCGTCGACGGCGCCGGCAAGAAGGCCGAGATCCAGGGCCGCGTCGCCCAGATCAAGCAGCAGATCGAGGAGACCACCTCGGACT
>NZ_JAMYNL010000034.1:0-42280 GCF_040319065.1 Mesorhizobium sp. M0968 | reverse complement strand
GTCACAGCTGAAGTCGATCGGGCTCGAACCTTATGATTGCCTCAATCCAGGACTGATGGACTATATCGCCACCTGGACGGCCAAGAGATCCGGCGCGTTGCCGGCCTAACGACTGATCAGACACTATCTTTGGGGCCGGACGAATCGCCCGGTCCCAGGCGTTGGAACGAACGCAGGCGAGCGCGTAGACGGACACGCTTCGTAAGTCATTGCTGACGTGCTGTCAGCCTCGGGGGGCGCTGGGCTCAACGGGAATACGCTGAAATTGGTCCAACCGGATCGTATGGCTCTTCAAGATCAGCGACTGCGATCAGTTGGTTCTGGCTTGGCGCGGCCCAGATCGTCGACTAGCTTGGATATCGCGGGCAAAGTCGCGCCCAAAGCGCGATGGCGGCAAGGTGGTGCTCCTTACCAGCACGATTATCGAGCGCCTGGCGTGAACGGCGGCACCATCAGCTTGCTGCGTTTTGTCCAGGAAACCAGCCCGTATACCAGCGCGACCCCAGACCAGCCGATACCATCGGTGCGGCCGCGAATAAGGCGGGCGTCGGGGAAGCGTCGTGTGGCGGCCGGCAACAGTGCGAAAGCCGGCGGTCACTGGCTGTCACGCGAAGCCACCGGGCAAGGCAATGCATTTCAGAACGGCCACATCTGCCGCGTGGCGCCGCGGAAATCATGGGCACATTCTGCTTTAGCCGGCCAAGATGGCAATGTACTATTTGCCAATAAGCTGGCCATGGTTGCAGGACTATTCTAGGCCAGACCAAACCGAAATGAAGCTGATGACCGATCGCGCCAGGTTCCTGATCATTGACGACCATCCGCTGTTTCGCGAGGCGCTGCATAGTGCCGTGCAGATGGCCTATCCGGAAGTCGACACGGTCGAGGCACGCTCGATTGCCGAGGCGCTCGAGCTTCTGACGGATGCCAAGCCGTTCGACCTGGCGCTGCTCGATCTCAGCATGCCCGACGTGCATGGGTTTGACGGGCTGCTGCAGCTCAGGACGCGTTATCCGCGCCTGCCGGTGGTCATCGTCTCCGGCTATGAGGAACCGAAGATCATTTCCGAGGCGCTGTCCTACGGTGCGGCCGGTTTCATCCCGAAATCGGCGCGCAAGAGCGACCTTGCCGCCGCCATCCGCTCGGTGATGGAAGGCGCGATCTATGTTCCCGACACTTATGAAGGCCGGCCGCGCGACGCCGACAGCACCGACCGCGCCGAGATGGTGCAGCGCCTGGCCACGCTGACGCCGCAGCAGCTCAAAGTGCTGCAGATGCTGCGCCAGGGCCTGCTCAACAAGCAGATCGCCTACGAGCTGCAGGTCGGCGAGACCACCGTCAAGGCGCATGTCTCCGAAATCCTGCGCAAGCTCAACGTCTACAGCCGCACACAGGCGGTGATCGAGGTCTCAAAGCTCGACAATGCCGAGCTGTTTCGCGATCCGGCGGGGTTTTGAGGGGTCGGTGCCGATGCCCCTGCAAACGAAGCAGCAAGGCGCTGCGATCAGGTGAATGTCTCAAAGGCGTTTGATCTGCTGCTCCCTATCCGAATGATATAGACGAAATGATTTCTCTCGTTTCGCCTACCTCATCGATGAGATCGTATTCCTCGCCTTGCGCGAGGTAGGTCACGAACGCAAAATCGTTTCCATTCGACAAATACCAGGCCAATAAGGGTTGATCTGTAGTCCGCGACGAAACGCCAACACACATTACGTCGCCAAATTTTCTCTCAAAAATCCGCTCGACATCTATGAAATTGTTTCGACAAAACTCGACCATAAACGTTCTAAGAACATCGAAATCTGCATTTGGCTTTTCCCGCTTCGATATTTCGCAATAGAGAATTGAAGGGTGCCGCCGGCATCTGATTCTTTAAACTAAGGTAGGCGGCGATCCCTCGGGGAGGTTGTCAGTTATGTCTTCCCATCCGACGGGCAAGTCAAAGGTGCCGTAGAACTGCACTGTCATTGTGGGTTTCCCGGGGCCCCCTCAGTCGCGCATGGGCATGCCCGGCATAGTCACCGCACCGCGTCGGCGCGCATAAGCGTCACCCTTGTTATCCGGTTTGCATGAGCGTGATATGAGATATGTATTGAATGATGCGCCTCGTCGAAGCGGTCCCAAGGGCCGTATTCACCCAAAAAAGGATCTCTCCGTGCCGCGCCGCTTTTTGAGGGCACGCCAAAGATATTCAGCACGTCGTTGCGACTGGATGAAAAGGGGATATCAAGGAGGTCTCGATCCAAATTGTCAGCTTCTATGAATATGGTGTCTATTTTTTCATCGCGATCGCAGATGAAGGAAAATTTGTGACGCGCAGAAACGTAATCTATGCGGATTTCCGGAAGATCATGATCTACAGTTCGTTTGAATTTCCAGGATTCAAAAGGCGGTGACGTCAAAAGAGATGACGCCGGTTTTCCCAAGTAATCGAGGATCGCGTTAGCCATTCTCTAAGCCAGCAGATGCGCCAGCAACGCCCTTAGTTGCGCTGGCTTCAGCGGCTTGCGCATCAGCTCGATGCCGGCGGCGCGGGCGGCCTTGGCGACACTTTCCGAGCCGTCGGCGGTGACGATCAGCGCCGGCACGGCGCGGCCGAGACAATCACGGACTTTGGCGATTGTGGTGGTGCCGAGGTCGCCGCCGTCGAGATGCTGGTCGGCTATGACAATATCTGGCAACCAGTCGGTGTCGCCAAGCATGTCGAGCGCGTCACCGGTCGAGGTGGCGGGGCGCACCAGGCATTGCCAGCGCTCGAGCAGGGAGGTCATCGCCTGCAGCACGTCGATGTCGTTCTCGACCAGCAGCACCCTTGTGCCGAACAGACCGTAGCCGCGCGGCCGCTCCATGTCGACGGTGCTGGCGATTGGATCGGCCGTGTCGCCGATCCCGACCGGAACGTCGATATGGAAAATCGTGCCATGTCCGACCTTCGACGAAAACGTGACGGGATGGCCGAGTGCCGCGGCGATGCGGCGCACGATGGCCAGCCCCAACCCCAGCCCGCCGGCGGCAAGCCCGGCATCCGTCGGGATCACGCCGCGATGGAATTCCTCGAATACCGCCTCGCGCTGGTCGTCGGGGATGCCGCAGCCGGTATCGGCGACGTCGATGCGGATCGTGTCGCCGCGATGCCTGGTGCCGACCAACACGCCGCCCGAGCGGGTATAGCGCAGTGCATTGGACAGGATGTTCTGCAGGATGCGGCGCAGCAAGGTTCGGTCCGAACGAACGAGCGCATCGACCGGCCGGAACTTCAGCGTCAGCCCCTTCATCTCCGCGACCGGCTGAAAATCCGAGCGCAGAGACGAAAACAGCGTCTCCAGGCTGACATCGGTGATGTCGGGCTGCACGACGCCGGCATCGAGCTTGGAAATGTCGAGCAAGGTGCGGAGCAGGTCCTCCATCGTCTCCAGCGATCGCTCGACCTGGCGGACCAGCTTTCTGCCTTCCTCGCTGGTCTGTACTTCAGCAAGCGCCGAGACCGACAGATGCGCGGCGTTCAGCGGCTGCAGCACGTCATGGCTGGCGGCCGCCAGGAACCTGGTCTTGGACAGGTTCGCCAGCTCGGCGTTTTCCTTGGCTGCGTTCAAGTCGATGTTCGACTGCTCCAGCCGGCGCAAGGTCGAATGCAGCTCTTCGGTGCGGCTGCGCACCCGGCTCTCAAGCGAAATGGCGGTCTGGAACAGCGAAAAGGCATTGCCTTGCTGGTCCATGGAACGCTCGACGCGGCTGATCAGCGCGGCGTTGATCTTCTTCAGCCTTTCCAGGTCGTCGATGTTCCTGAGCGGCATCCCGGATTTCCTACTCCGCCGCTTCGGCCGCATTGCGTTCACCGAAGGCGATGCCGGTGAAGGTCTGGTTCAGATGCATCGAACGGTACTGTTCGCCATAGGTGCCGAAGCCGAGGACGTTGTTGACCTTGTAGAGTTCCGAAATCTCGCGATAGACCTGCCGATTGCGCGCGTCGAGCCGGCGCAGCACGCAGTCGAAACCGAGGATCAGGTCAATGCCGCCAAGCCTTTCGCTGACGTCGCTGAGCGCGGCGCGGGTCGCCTCGACCATGTCCTTAGGCTGGGCGACGGCAAGCACGACACCATCGTCGATGGCGCAGAAGAACGACAGCGAGCCGTCCGCGTGCATCTTCTGGATTGAACGGCAGTAAAATTCGCCGCCGACTTTCACCACCACCGGGTGCGAGGCAAAACTCAGTGGCGTCAGCATCTGCGCGACGACGCCGACCGAGGCGGCATATTCCTCGGCGGCAATGGTGGCGTTGAATTCGCGCACGATGCGGTGGTCGGGATCGGATGCCGTCACCACCAGCTTCTCGTCGGTGGGAACGAAATTGTCGGTCTTGAACACGTGGAAAGGAATTTCCGTGGTGACCAGCACGATGATGGCGCTGTCGGAGGTCACTTTGCCGTTCGAGATCAGCCGTGTTGTCTCAAATTTCAAATCATCGCCAGCCGACCCACCGATCAGTGGGATGTCGTCGAGCCCCCAATGGATGGCGGAGGTCACCGCTTCTTCGGCATAAGACAGGCCGTCGATCAAGCAGAGCGCGAAAGTGGTGTCGGCCCGCTCGTGCCCGAGGCGCTCGTGTAATGAACGCCTCAGCGCCTCGACTTCGCCGGTAATCCCGTCCATGCCCGATGAGGACAGATTTTCGATCATGGTGCTGGCTGCCGAAAACGATACGGAGGGAAGCAGCATAGCCAGGATCTGGCCTTCCTCCAGCCCCTTGGGCGTTATCTCACCGGCTGTCGAGCAGCCGGCATAGTGGAGCGCCGGCGCGTGGGTCTTCAGCGCTTCCGACAGGGTGACGGCCTCTATGAGGCTCTGCGAGAAAAACAGGAGGGCAAACCCGGCGTCAATGGCCGCTGCTTCCGCTGCCACCGCCCGGGCGAACGCATCCGCGTCAGATTCGTCGGTCGTGAGCACCGAAACGCCGCATGCATAGCGCGTCCGTGACTTGGCCAGCGGCTTCCTCCTCCATTTCCTCCAACGCTCTTTTTGTGCGCGTCTGGCGCGCCGGCGTCGAGGTCATTGTTGTCTTGAAGCGGTGCTTTGGCAATGAGCCAACATGATGGATTTGAAGTTTCTGCCGTTTGACGGCGTCCGCGCTGCCGCTCACAGATGAAAGGCCGCGTCGCACCGCCATCCGTGCAACGAAGGCCCAGCTGAATTTGCCGCAGGCGAATGTCAAGGCTCGACGTGCCAAGAATGGGGCAGGATATCGCGCTTAGCCGTTGCCGCTTTGGACAGGGTGCTAGTCTAGCCTGGCGGTTGTCGTGGTCAATCCGGGGCAGGTGACAGCCTACGCCAATGCGCTCGGCAAGCGGGCCAGGACCGACACCACCGATGCTGCCGTAACGCTGCCTTCGTTGGGTCGAGCAAGCGGCAAGTGCCCGTTGCGCGGCACCGAAGCCGAGGCCCTGGCCGGGCTCGTCGCTCGCCGCCGTCAGATTGTGCGGATGATCGCAGCCGAGAGAGCCATGCCCGCACCGCCATGGCAACGCAGGCACCAAAGAGCATCCAGCCAAAAGGAAAAAGACCGGCTGGAGAAGGTGTTGTTTCGCGGTTATTTCCGATCGCTTAGACTCAATTAGGCGACTTTGAGATCTTTCATCGCCTTTTCAACGACATCCTTGATCGGCCTTGATACATCTTCGGCAGCCCTGGTCGTCACGGCCTGAAATTCCTTGGCCTGCTCGACGGTCTTTTCGAGCTGCGTGCGCAAGAAGGCAGTCTGCAGTTCGATGAACTCGGACGGCGACTTCACGGCAACCAGGGCTTCGAGGTGCGAGAAGCCGGCTTCGGCATTGGCGCGCAGAGCAGCAATTGTCTTCAGCGACAACTCGTTGCCGACGGTCTTGGCGGTTTCGAAGCTCGACTGCAGAGCCTTCTGGGTCGTCTCGGTGCCTGACGCAAATTTCGCATAGGCTTCTTTCGACTGCTCGACGCCCTTTTCGGCGACAGCGCGGACCTGGTCGGCAGCCTTCGACGCGTCGAAGGTGGGGAATGCGGTATTTTCAACGGTGTCAGCAGTCTTGGCCATAGTTTCCATCCTTTCCGGTGGACGGCCTTTCACAAAAGCCGTCTCGTTCATTTACGAAACTGACGTTACGGCATTTATAGTGCATTGCAATATTTTTGTGCGACGCACCATCCCTCTTCCAGCGTTCCGAGGGGGCATGCGGAGGGTCGGTGGCATCTCGAGATCGCCGGTTCTGCAGGAAGAACTCTTCTGGACGGACCCCCTGATCCAGCATAGCCTCGCAACAGAGCACGACGTTTTGCCACCTGCATATCTACTTCAGCCGCTATTCGGCAACCGTCCAAGCCTACGTCAACGAAAGCGTTAAATTCGTGCGCCGCAAACTTTCAGTCGGCGTACCCGCTGGGCACAAGGCGATCGCTTTCCTTAGCGCGCCATCGAGAAGTTGGCTCGATATGGCGGTGGTTGACGCGAAGGCGCGCCTCTACCGCTTCCAGTGTGCCGTGAAGTGACCACCCCTGGTGGTCTATCGGTTAGCCAAGTTCCGGATCAGGGCGGATGCCTGAAGAAGACAACCGCTTCCTATCATCCAGGCATACAGTCCCACATGATCCGACGGGCTGAAGCCGGTGGGCAAATGCACGATAGGCATTCGAAATGACTTATCGTCGATCACCAACCCAACGGATCGAAGATCCGGTGGCACGTTTCCGGGAATTGCCAAAATTGGGGTATCCTTGTCCCAGACCAAGCTTGTCGCCAGCGACTCTTCATTATAGGCAACCGAAACATCCGCCCTGTGCCCCGGTGGGCGCCAAAGCTCCAGTTTGAGGTCATAAACGCAGCCTGTCAGACCATTTTCGACCGGCACCATCCAAGGTTCCAAGGTGGCGGCCGTCGTGTCGGAAACGCCACGAGATCCACCTATGGTTTGGAGCTGACCAGTGGCATTCCCCAATAGATCCGAAATCGCAGTCAAACTCGAAGAAGCGCCTGCCGCCCCGTTAGACGTTGATCCAGAATCCGATGCGTCGTCGGTCACCACAATATCCGCGGGTCCCGGCAACGCAGTGACCGAGCCATCGTCACCCATCAAAGTGACAGTCGATCCACCCTCGATATGCACGAGGTCGCCCAGTCTGAACAGTTTGCCGAGCTGAGGGCTGTCCGCGGGAGGATCGACAGCGACAACGACATACTCGCTGGCCGCAAGAGCGCTCGAGCAGGAACCAACTGCTGCGATGGCCGCAGCCAGTAGGAAAATGATTTTGGGTTGCCGATACATGACGCACGTTCAACCATACGCTTGTTTTACTTGCCTTCAAGATAGATCCTATCGCCAGCCTCACCCTGCTTCAGTCTCCCAAGGTGATAAGCAACGAGGCCATCGTTGGGATATTGAATGGCCAGCGATGCAAAGGCAGCAGCGGCAGTCTTGTCGCGCGCGGACATCAGCAAGTAAGCTTGCGAGTAAGCCTCCACCATCTCGCGATTCATACGCCCGTCTTCCAGCAACTCGAAGGCTGAGATCCACTCAGTCTTGCCTTTCAGACACAACACACCGGACGGCCGAAGCAGGTAGTCATCGGAAGAGTTCGCCACCTCCTCGCTGATGCAGTTCACGGTACCTAGAAACTTGTTCGCGCCTTCGAGCCTGGCAGCGGTGTTCACCGTATCGCCCATGGCCGTGTAGTTGAAGAATCGATTGCCCCCAAAATTTCCGACAACTGCAGGTCCTCGATGGACGCCGATACGAGTGACGCCAACGTCATGGCCTCTAGACTTTAGATCTGTCCGAAATCTTCGAGACATCGCGACGGTAGCAAGCGTTAGTTTTAGGGCCCTTTCGGCTTGGTCCTCCTGCACACCCGGTGCGCCAAAAAAACCAATGACTGCATCGCCTATTAGTTTGTCTATCGTGGCGCCATGTTCAATGAAGAGACCACAAACCGCCTCGAGGTATTCATTCAGAACCGTAGCAAATACCTCTGGTTCCGTCCGTTCGCCCAAACTGGTGAATCCCTCAAGGTCGGTGAACACGCACGTTATCAAGCGTTCGGATCCGCCGAGGCGCAGTGACGCCGGCTTGCTGACTAGCTCTGCCACGACTGCCGGGCTGAGATACTGAGAGAACGCGTTCTGGACGAAACGCCTTTCTTTCGAGTCCCGGTGCCATGCCAGAATTGCGACGAATCCGGAGAGCCCTAGCAGCAGCATCGACGGCGCGACCATAGGTAACAGAATTCCGGCCTTGGCAAACGCGGTTGCTTCTAAGATCAAAACCGAAACGACTGCGCCGATGATGACCACAGGTTTCACCAACACTGATATGCGGAGCCAAGCGACCCAGATGCAGAGCGCCGTCGCGAGAACGAAGGGCGCAAACGCCGCCACCGCCTCTGGCGTAATGATTTTGTCGCCCTTGATCAATCTCGCCAGCGCATTGGCATGAATAACGACACCCGGCAGCGCTCCGGCAACAGAGCCGTTCAGCACGGCAAAGGGGGTTGCATGACGATCCTGCAGCGGGAGGTCAACGCCGATCAAAACGAACTTCCCGGCGAACCAGGCCGGGGGCGCGAAAGCGGCGGCGTGCGCCGGATATATTGTAAATCGTGCCGGATGAATGCCTGTAGCCCGATAGTAGACCATCTTCTCCGCAGCCTGCGATGCCGATATGCCGGCGGTCTGCGCGAGCGCTGATGCAAAGCTAGGTTGCCAGTTGCCATTCACCAGGCGCCCTGGAAATTCTTCCCGCACAACCCCGTCGACCCTATCATGAGACAGGGCCGCCAGTCCGCGGATGGCGCTTGGCGCGAAGCGACTAAGGTACGACAGTTGCTTGTCGGTAAGGTCGTCCTCGTGTGATGCAGATGCGACAATTACGGGACTTTCGGCCGCCTCGATAACCTCAGCCAGGCGCCGATCCTTCTCCGCCTCGGTTGGCTGATCGAAAAGCAAGTCAATGCCTATTGTTCTCGGATGAGCTTTATCGATTCTCTGCACGAGGTCGGCCAAGGCACCCCGATCCAGCGGCGATCTATAGGGAAATCTTTCCAAGGTCTGCTCTGTGATCGTCACGATCACGATGTCTGTCGGGGGCGCAACGAAGGGCGAGATGGTCGTCATCAAGACGTCGCGCAGCAGTTTCTCGCCCGAGGGAGAGAATGTGGCAATGCAGGCTCCCAGAATGAAAAAGAATCCGAGCGATGCGAGAAGGCGCCCTTTTTGAACCTTTCCGATCGGCGTGAAGACGGCCAAGCTGCGTGCAATCCGTTTCGGTCTATCGGCGTGAGTTTACACAGCATAGACCGCCGGCGAAGTGAGGGCTAGCGGTAGGCCCTTCGCTAAGTCCGTTGGACTGTCCGGTAGTGGGTCAGTTTGAAATTTGAGGGCCTCGACGCGGCCGTCGCCTTCGGACGTTGGCTCATATATGCTTAGCGGAACGCATGGGAGGGAAGGATGCGTGTCACAAGCCTGTTTTTCCTATTAACCGGTCTCACGATGCCAATTGCAGCCTTCGCTCAAGGCGAAGTATCGGTCGAACGAGGGTTGCAGGTATCAATCATCGGCGGGTGTCACGATTGCCATACCGAAGGCTACAGCGAAACAGAAGGCAAGATTGATCCTGAAAGGCTTTAATGGGCAACTCGGTCGGTTGGCGCGGTCCTTGGGGCACGACCTATGCGACCAATCTTCGGATAGATGCTTCGGTAATGAGCGAGCGTGGATTCGTAGGGATGCTGAAGCGCATTAGAACGTCTCCACCGATCCCTTGGTACAATCTTCGAGCGATGGAGGAGAGCGATATGCAATCGCTCTATCAATACATTAGGTCGCTCGGCAAACACGGGAAGCCGGCCCCCAGCCGCATTCGCCCTGATAAGGAACCGACGACGCCATATGTTCAACTTGTGCCACCCCAAATGCCGAAGAACTGACAAATATGCCCAGAGCTGAGGAAGAACGGCGCCCGGTAAAAAGCGCAGCGTCAGATTTCAAACTGATCCACTACCGACTATCCGTTGGACTTGACACTGCGAAGCACCGGGCTCAGTCTCGCAAGATTGCTCCGGTTTTGTCCAGTCTATCGACTGGTGAACCCGCTGAATGAGCCGAGACTAAGGATATACAGCCATGATGGCGCTTCGCTTCGCCATTGCGCTTCTTCTAGTTTCGCTGAGCGCCCAAGCGTGGGCAGAACGGCGCGTCGCGCTGGTCATCGGTAATTCTGCCTATAGATACGCGGTTCCACTTTCCAATCCAAAAAATGATGCGGTGGATATGACCGCAAAACTGCAGGCGTTGGGCTTTGAGGTGGTTGCAGGCGAGGACCTCGATCTGAGCGGGATGCGCGGCACGGTTCGAGATTTCATCGGCAAGCTGGATGGTGCCGACATGGCGCTTCTCTTCTATGCCGGCCATGGCGTCCAGGTGAACGGCACCAACTACATGGCTCCCGTTGATGCGCGGCTATCCACATATAACGACCTCGACTTCGAAGCCGTGCCCATGGACCTCGTCTTGTCGGCCATGGAGCGAACCACGAAGGTCAACCTGGTATTTTTGGATGCTTGCCGGGACAGTCCTTTCTCACAGAACCTTGGGCGCTCGATGGGTACGCGATCAGGGTCGGTCGGTCGGGGCTTGGCAAAGCTAGGCACGGGCGTTGGATCGCTCATAGCCTTTGCAACGCAGCCCGGGAACGTTGCGCTGGACGGCGAGGGAAGGAACTCGCCGTTCACATCTGCGCTGCTGAAGAATCTTGGTACGCCTGGCCAGGACATCTCCCGCGACCTCATCAACGTCCGTAGGGATGTGCTTGAAGCAACCGACGGCAAGCAAGTGCCATGGGACAACTCCTCGCTGACGGGCGACGTCATTTTGCAACCGTTGTCCGGAAACACCGCTGTCACGGCGGGTGCGAAAGGAGGGGACGTAGAAGTCGCCTATTGGGAGACCATCAAGGAAAAAACGGACAAGCGCTTCTTTGAGGCCTATCTCAGACAGTATCCAAGCGGCGCCTTTGCGGCGTTAGCCAGCTTGAAGATCGACGAGATCGAACAGGCAGCAACAGATCGTGGCAAAGCCCCCTCGATTTCCATCGCGGGCGTGGCGGTTGCAGAAGCTCATCCTGATTTAGATGTGACGCAAGCTTTGGCTGATCCGCGCGCGTTGACAAAGGCAACGCAAACAGAGCTAACGCGAGTCGGCTGCCTTGTCGGACAGGCAGACGGCAAATGGGGACCGGGAAGTCGGAAAGCTCTTCAAGCCTTTGCCGAGCAGCGGGGATTGAAGCTTGCCAGCCTGGAGCCGACGAAAGAGGTGTTGCGCGCAATCAAGAATATCCCAGAACGTGTCTGCGCTCCGGTCAAGGTAAAGGCTTTTGATGGCGCGTGGGCACTGACGCGGCGCGCAGGTAATTCCGCCTGCGATTACACTGAACAGTCAACGACAATCTTTATCGATGGAACGGAAATTTCCGCGATGGTGCCTTTGGCCGGAACAATCACCGCCGACGGGGCATTCGACATCTATTTAAGTTTCGTCGATGACGATGGTGCGCCAAGGCAAAACCATATCATCGGCAGGCTTCAAGGTGCGAAAGGCAGCGGTGAGTTTTCTCGAGTCGGAGGCGAGTGTGCAGGTGTCGTAAGACTTGACAAGCGTACTGAATAGGGCCGGCATTTGCGGGTCCGTGCAAACGCCGACCAAACCATTCGGACGTGGTCCGTCTCATTGAACCAACGTTGAAGTCGCGTGGACTTTGCCGTCGTCGCGCACCTCGTAAAATTTGTCGTTGTCAATGTAGATAAGATGACAAACTGGTTTACCTTGGTCTTGTGAACAGGCCTTGTCGCCGTCGAAAGTCAATGGAACTTTGACCTTTATCTTAGCTTTGTTGTTCACCAAAGCTTCGCCAATGATCTGTTTTTTCTTCCAGTTCCAGACAAGAGTGGCAGTTATGGCAGCTCCAGCGTCGTATATAATTACATTTACCTTTTTCCCATTAGCAAAAGTCTTAAATTCTTCCATCGATGCTTTCTTCGCGCTACTTGGTAGATCCTCGGCCCAAGCGGACATAGCAAGTGAAAACGTAGCTACGACAACAAGCGATAACAGTTTCATCCTATCCTCCCCATCCCCCGCCGGTTTGACTGAAATGTCTATATATTCTTAAGCGAGGAGACTGAAAATTATCATGATAACAAGCTTTCAAGAAGCGGAAATCAGCGCGTCCTAGATGTCGTTGGGGACATTTGCTCAAGTTGAGCGAAGCCGCACATTCTAGCATGTTCCCTAGGATTTGCGCTTAAGCCAACGCGTTCTCGGTGTTTACAATGCGCAGACCGCCCGAGCGTGTGATGCGTGGTGTTTGGATTGCGAGCCTCTTTGCACTTACCGCCGCGTATGTTGCCGACCAAGCGGGCCTTGAGGGCATCGTCTCGAAGCGCGCCGACAGCCCGTATCGAAGCGGCCCGACGACGAATTGGCTGAAGACGAAGAGCTTCACAGTCCAGGAATACGAACTATTGGGCGTCGAGCGCGAGCCGGGCAAGGCGGCATTCGCCTTCCTGGCGAAGCCCGGTACCGGAAAATATGCCGGTTCGGCTTTCATCACCTTGAACCAGGAGATGCGCGCACGGCTGTGGAAGCGTGTCCAAGAGCACGCCGGGCCACCGCCGAAGGGCAAAAACGGCCGGCGACCATGGGTCAGGCCGGGCTGAAAGCCCACGTCAAGCATCTACGGGGCGAGTTCGGATTTCGCCACGCCTCACTGCAGGATTCAGAGAGGAGTGATACCTCCAGCGAACACGGCACGAATTAGCCGGCAAACCGCGGCGGGCGGGTGCCTCGGGGACAAGATGGTAGATTGCCAATGCGTTTGCGGGTGTGGCCTTAAGTCGCAAACTATTGGCTTCAGAAGCAGGGCGTCGGGCTTCATTGACGGTGCTGCCAACACCATATGGTGATCCATAGCCTCCCAAACGAGAGAAGCTCGCCCCTGACGGGTCGCACTGCGGCCGTCACCCGGCAATTGCTGTGAACTAGGAAACCATCATGCCTGAAAATATCAGACTAACTTCGAGAGATGTCCCCCTCATTCAGCTAGGCCTCTATCAATGCCGCTTCCCGGTGAGCGAAGACCCGTCAGTACCCGGTGGTTACCGTTTTTGTGCTGGGCCAACTTCGCCGGATCGCGTCTACTGCGATCACCACCACAACATTGTGACCGCCGTGGACCCTCGTCGAGCCCGTTCGGGTCTCCACCTCGCTCAACGACGCGCTGCGTAAGTCTGACTGGCGGCGGCCTCCCGGCCAGGCGCTATGCGCTCCAAGGCCTTGGCTACGACCATTCCGTCGGCTCGGTCTGGCGCATCCTCCCTTATGCCGTCTTCGCCGATGTATCCCCCCGTCGCCCGATTGAGAACGACGACTTCTCGCCGAAGCGATCGCTTCGTAGCCCGACTGGAAGCTCAGTGTGCTTTTGTAGAGGTCGAGGGGCCAATCCAACGTCTGGACTCCACTGGAGTGCCTGCACTCGAGAGCGATTGGCTCTGCGGCAGCCGATAAGGACCAAATGCGCCATCTGCGGAAGTTCGAGGCATCGCCGATGAACGGCAGCCATCGGGCCCGTCGCAGAAGTTGGGGTGCGAGCGCACTATGGCGCAAGTCGGCCCCATTGCCGACTTCCCGCACCCAATATTCCTATGAAGGATGATCTTGCTTTGAGGGCAACCACCGTCCACAACACAAAGGCTTCAACGGTTTTTATGCGGCCAATCGGACTTCTGCCGGGCCACAACCGGACAGCCGTTCACTCCGGCAACCCCGCGAACCGCATGTGTCCGATCCAGCGATCGAGGGCCCCGGGGGCGAGGTAGTTTTTCTCCCATTGCCTGCGTTGTTTGCTGATGGAGTCGCCGGGCGAGTCTTTGAGGAAAACCGCAAGTGCTTCCTTTGCTTCCCGCTTGTTTCCCAGACAAGCGTGGATCCCGGCAAGCATGCGCTGTGCGCCGCTCGGGATTCTAGACATTTTCCGCATCGCCGTCAGCGCAGCCCCGCAATCGTTCTTTTCGTAGAGCGCCCAGCCCATCTGCCAGTGGAACCAGTCAGGGTGGAAGGGATCGATGCCCTTGGCCTGCTCGATCCGATCAATCGCTTCGTCCGTGCGGCCAACGTTCAGCAGCACGCCTGCACTCATGACGAGGATATTCGAGTCGCTGGCGTTCAGGGCGATCGCCTGATCGTACCGGGCAAGGGCCTGCTCCATCTCGCCGGCTTCGGTGTGGATGCTGGCGCGGATGTTATGCGCCTCGGAATCGTCGGGAGCGAGTAGAATAGCCTTGTCGGCGTATTCGGCGGCCCGCTTCAACGCCTCGTCGGGGTTATTTTCCTGCTTGTGCCAGAATACCGCGTCATTGCGATAGGACCAGGCCATCCCGATATAGCCGAACTGGGCGTTCGGATCCGCTTCGATCGCCTTGAGGCTGAACTGCCTTAGCAGATCGTTCCCCCCGGCAGAGAAATTGATCTCGGCCCTTCCCATCAACTCGGCCCTTCCCATCAGGTAGTAGCGGAGCGCGCTGACCTGCGCGGCGTCACTCCTTGGCAGCGGGCGCTGGATTCTCTGCCCGACCCGATCCGCAAGCGTGCGGATGATTTCCTCCTGGACGACGAAAAAATTGCCAATCTCCCGGTTGTAGGTGTTGGCCCAGACATGCGATCCGTCATGCGCATTCAGCAACTGGGCGGTCACTTTCAGCCGGTCTCCGACCTTCTGCTGGCTGCCTTCGAGCAGGTAGTCGACGCCGAGTTCATCTCCGATCTTCCTGGTGTCGACCGGCTGGTCGCGGTACCTGAAGCTCGAGTTTCGGGCGATGACGGCATAAGTCTTGCTCCGCGAAAGCTCGGTGATGATCCCCTCGGCGACGGCATCGCTGAGATATCCCTCATCCGCGCCGGTACTGAAGTCGTCGAAGGGAAGGATCGCAATCTTCGGCATGTCGCTCGAAGGAACTGGAGCGGCTCGCCATATTTCCGCGCCGTAGTATGCGCCGATCGCTGCCGGAGCGAGAACGATTGCAGCAAGAATGAAGCCGCGCTGCGAGAATCGTGTCTTGGCACGTTCCGTGTCGGCTGCGGCGTTTGCGTCCGCCGCGTCCGACGGATTGGCATTCAGCCGGTAGCCTCGCTTGGGGAGGGTTTCCACGATCACGTGCGCGTCGTCCCTCAATGCGCGGCGAATATCGGCAATGCATTGAGTGAGGCTGTCGTCGGTCACGAAGGTCTCGGGCCAAACCGCCTGCATCAGCGCATCCTTGGACACGATTTCGCCCGGTCGCGCCGCGAGCACCGAGAGCACCTCGGCGGACTGGCTGCGAAGATTGACCGCTTTGCCTTCGACGGTTCGGAGTTCTTTGCTTTTCGTCAGGAAGGCAAAACCGCGAAACGTGATCGTTTCAGCAGATTTCAGGTCAATTTCAGGGGCCGTTCGGGACATTTCACCTTCCTGGCGCGCTTCCTAGTTTAGCCCATTCGGCCTTCGCCTCCAAGCGATCCCAGCAGCACCGGATGAAACGGAGGACGACATTGAATCGCACCAAGCTCATCATCGCTCTAGCTCTTCTTTTGGCAACGCAAACGGCTGCAAAACCGGATCCCCGCATCGCGAGATTCTGTGGTCCTGACCATGTCAACAAGGTTGCCTCAGACGACGTCCGTCCCAACCCCGGCGGTTATTGTGTCGCCAGCCTTAAGTCGATGGATAACCGGGCCATGTTCACCGCCATCGCTGTCACAATCCTTCTGACCAACCAGGGGGAGCTAATCAGGCTCCCCGACGTGAAACCCATGACCTCCATGGCGGAGTGCAGAGCTTGGACCCATCAACAGGAGTTCATGCGTGTACTCCCCGGCTATCTCGCCACCTTCCATTACTGCGACAACGCATCAGAACCATGATTTTGCAAGGCCTGGCTGTTCACGCTCGGCCGAAGGATGGCACCACTCCTGCCGGGACCAAGGTGTCGAGATCGGGCCTGTTCCGCCGATCTGTGCGAGCGAATATTTGCTGCGCGTCAACCGTGCCGGTGGAGCGCCCGGTGCCAAGATGCCGATCCATACACATCCGGGACCGGAGGCCTTCTATGTGCTGGGCGGCAAGCTCGGCCAAAGAACGCCCCCCGGAGTGAGCTATGCCGAAGCCGGCACGACCATGGTCGGACACGGCCGATGGAGGTGTTCAGCGCCGGCACAACCGCTCTTGATGAGCTGGCCATCTTCGTGGTGGACGCCAATCGGCCGTTCTCGTCGCCGGCCAGCGTCGATTGAGGCGACGTTTCGCGGGGTGGCGCGCATGTTTGGTACGAACTGAGGCGGCACCCCAGCGAAGATCCGCAAGATTCGGGAAATTTGGATTTTCGCTTACACGCATCATCGAAGCCGTCGGGCGGCACTGGGCGCGGCGCTATCCGCATCTCAGCCGCAGCTCGCGCTGGCTCCCGGATCATATCGAGTCCGGCGGGACAAGAAAACAGTTCTCATGCTCTTGGGTCGGATGGAGGCATATATGATAGTCGCCGTCCTGCGACGGAATCTCGTCACTATATGGGATGAAATATCGCTGTTGCCGCGTGATCTTCCGATGACCCCCGGGCCTCAGGATCACAACCCAGCCACCGGGACGAACATGAACCGCGCCGTTTGGGATTCGCTGACACTCGCCATGTTCGGCGTCGCCGTGACAGCAGGCCGGCGGATAGCTCCATCCGGACGGGCATCATGTGCGCTCGAGGGAACCAAGAATCCTGACAACGAAAGGGCCGCAAGGACGACCGCGGCAGGGGCTTGGCGCCGCGCCATTCCCTTTTCCGATTGCCGCTTCGGCCACATGTTAATGCAACTATACGCCTGTTATTAGCATTAGCTAACAAAAAGGTGCTGACGCGTCATCTTATGCACCCGTTCTTGCGTTCCGTTTCGGCATGCTGTCTACCCGGTTCTATCCCGGTAGTGTGTCTCAGTTTGAAATTTCGCGTTCGCTTCGTTACGCCGCTTCCTGCCTTTGCGTGACAACTGCGTCATCCAGCGGGCAGTGCAAGTAAAGCGCCACATCACGACCGATGCGGAATCCGTCAAAGAGGTGCGAAACTTCGTAGGAGCAAGGTCTTCGCGAGTGCCGGGCAGGGGATATTTGTCACCACCGCCTCTCGTTCTCGAAAGTAGCGCGAGCGCTACCGAGGAAGGCCCGAGAGACGAAGTTAAAGCTGCACCTGGAGCTGATCGACGGAGAGCGGTTGCTTGAGATGCTTTACACAACTAACGCGCCGAAGCCTGCCTTGCCTCCGCCGCCGGTCAAACTCGACCAGGAATGGCGGGACGTCCATGGCCCGGGTCATTCTCGCACTCGACTTTTTACTGATTACATGAGCGGATGGCCCCGTTGGGGGAGCCGCAGACGCGCTCGGCCGAAGGTGTCTGGCATTTGGTCTGAGATCGATCGGGTCGAAGCCAATTTCCGCCTGCTGCGCTTCACGCTATTGCAAGACATTCAAATTTGAGCTTCCGCACTCATGCTTTGTCGAGAGTATCTCCGTAAGTTTTAGCCGTTCTGAATCGCCGTCGGCGATGATGACGACGAAATAGGAGAACGCAATGGCTCGCAATCACGTTGAACGTCTTGGAGAGTTTAGGGAAATCTTGGTCGCGACGCGGCGCGAAGGAGTCCGTAACGTGCACCATACTCGCGACGCAATGCGGGCAAGTGGCTTTCAGATCGGGGACAGCGACGGATCCAGCTACGGAGCCGAGCTGAAGGTGCTCCAAGAGGAAATTGAGGCAGTCGATCGCGCCATCGAAGACGAGAAGCGGTTGGCCCTGGCCCTCGAGAGCGCGGCTCAATCCCGCCGACCGACTAAACCGAGAATCGTGAAGGGAACATAGAGTCCGGTAAGGCCCTTGGCGCCCGTCGCGTCGATCGCCTTCGGTCGGGCTCGTCGCCGCCGTGGTGCAGCGCCTAAAAGCGGACGTTTCGCTTTCGGCCCCTAGCGCAACGTAGAGCATCTGCTCGGCAAAAATCGCTCCTGTGAACTCCGACCTCGTATGGCGGACCAACAGGTTCGGCCAACATCAGGTGAGACGTAGTCCCAACAAACATGCAGTTCAGACAATCGATTACGCGTCTTTGTTGAAGTCGTGCCATGCGGCCGATCCGAGAGGGTCGGCCACCTCCAGCATCCTTCACTGACTGAAATACGCTTGAAAATCGGGGCCCCATGTAGACTAAGTTGCATGGACTAAGTCATGAGGCCCGCAATGCGCACCGTCAATGTCCACGAGGCCAAGACGCATCTGTCTCGTCTTGTCGACAGGGCGGCCAAAGGCGAATCCTTCATTATCGCCAAATCCGGCAAGCCGATGGTCAAGGTCGTTGCCATAGACGCACCTGCGGCCGGCGAAATGCGTCGGGTGGGGTTTATCGCCGGGCGGTTTTCAGTTCCGGACGATTTTGATCGCATGGCCGATGACGAAATCGAGAAGCTGTTTGGCGGCGATGCATGAAACTTCTTCTCGATACCCACCTTCTGCTCTGGGCGGCGGGCGAGCCCGAAAAGCTCCCGCCAGCCCTCGCTGAGATCGAGAATGCCGATAACCACTTGACGTTCAGCGCCGCAACTCCCTGGGAGATTGCCATTAAACGCGGTCTGGGCCGCCCTGACTTCAGGGTCGATGCGCGTCTTTTCGTCGGGGCCTGATCGACAATGGCTATCATGAGCTGCCAATCACCGGCGAGCATGCCGTTGCGGTGGAGGGGCTTCCACCCATCCACAAGACCCCTTCGATCGGATCCTGATTGCTCAATCGATTGTGGAAGGCATTACTTTGCTGACCGTCGACGATCTGGTCGCGCAGTATCCTGCGCCCGTCCGTCGTCTCTGATCAAGCGGACCCCAAGCGGTAGGGTAGTCCAGTTATCGCTTCAGACCACCCATGAAAGCCTTTACTCGAGCAGAGTCGACTTGGTTCCACCAGACGCCGTCGTGCTTCAGCGCGCTGGCGATGATGACCCCGTCGACAATGGCGAGGATATCCTTGGCATTGTCCGGCGTGACACCGCTGCCGACGAGCGTCGGCAGGCCGGCGGCCTGCTTGATCATGCTTATGTAGCCCAAATCTGCGGCGTGGCCGGTGCGCTGGCCAGTGGCGATGATGGCGTCGGCGTCGAAGAAGACCAAGTCCTTGACCAGTTCCTCCACCGGGCGGTCGGCGACGATGGCGTGTGCGCCGTGCTTGACATGCGCATCGGCGAAAATGCGGATGCCGTTGGCGCGCAGCCTGGCGCGGTAGCGCGCCGCGCGGCCGGACTCGCCTTCGACAAAACCCTCATTGGCGACGTAGGCATTTGCCCATTGATTGACGCGGACGAAGCCGGCGCCGGCCGCGCTGGCGATCGCCAGGGCCGGGATCGCGGCATTGGCCAGCACATTGATGCCGATCGGCCTGCCGAGTTCGCGGCGGATGCGGTCGGAAACCACCGCCATGTAGGCCGCCGTCTCCGGGCCGATATCATCAGGCTTGGCGAACGGGATGTCGCCATGGTTCTCGACGATGACGCCGTCGCAGCCGCCGTCGAGATAGGCCTTGGCGTCGTCAAGCCCGCGCTGGTAGATCGCCTCGATAGCCTCGCCGTCATAGCGCGGCGCGCCGGGCAGCGGCGCCAGATGAACGACGCCAATCACCACCTTTGTGCGGCCGAAAAGGTCCACGAGCGCGTCGCCGCCGGATTGGCCGAGCTGGGTCATGAGAGCTCCATTTGATCGATGAGCGCCGCCATCTCGGAGGCGGAAGGACAGGATGCCAGCGTGCCCGGCCGTGTCACGGCGATTGCGGCGGCGGCGAGCGCCAGCTTCAGCGCCGAGATGACCGGCATGCCCCGGGCAAGCCCACCGGCCAGACAGCCGCAGAACACATCGCCCGCGCCGCTGGTGTCGAGCGCTTCGACCTGCGGCGCCGGCAAACGAAGCGGCTCTTCATGGCCCGGGCCAAGCAGGAGACAGCCTGCGGCGCCGAGAGTGATGACGACGGTGCCTGCGCTTTTGGCCACCAGCGCATCGGCCGCCGCCGCGATGTCATCCCGGCCGGTCAGGGTTTTCGCCTCAGATTGGTTGACCACCAGAACCTCCGCCAGGCCGAGATCGGGCAGCGAGGCCGTGTCGATCGGGCTGGCGTTGAGAACTGTGCGCGCACCGTTTTTCTTTGCTGCTCTGAGGCAGGCATTGGTCACGGCAGTCCGCAAATTTCCCTGGCAGACGAGGATGTCGCCGGGAGCGATCCAGCGGACAAGTGCTGTTTGCGTCACCGGATCGAAGGCTTCGCTGCAAGCGACGCCGCTGACAATGAAATTCTCTCCGCCTTTATCGACGACGATGGTCGAGCGGTCGCTCGGCAGCTCGAATTCGATCACCTCAAGGTCTGACAACTCGCCGTCGAGGCGGCTCCTGATCCACGCGCCAGCGGGGTCCTTGCCGAGCGCCGTCCAGAACGTCACCTCTGCACCCGTGCGCGCCGCCGCGACCGCCTGGTTGGCGCCCTTGCCGCCGAGCCCGTCGGCATAGCTCACGGCATTCAAAGTCTCGCCCGCGGCAGGGAAGCGGCCGACGCGAAACACGGTATCGACGCAGGCATTGCCGACGACGTGGACATGCATGGCTCAGCTCTCACCGGTCGCCCAGCCCAGCATCTGTTCGAACAGGGTCTTGTAGCCTGGCCAGGCGATGAATTGCGGCGGCAGCCAATGCGGCCCGACATCGGATGTCCAGGCCACGGTGCGGCCCTTGCCGTAACGGCCGGTGACAAGCAGCGGCAGCGAGCCATAATCCGACGACACGCTGGCCAGGACCTCGGCCCCGTCCTTCAGCGTCACCTCGTTAAAACCGAGCAGGATCGGCCAGTCCGAGCCGAGGCCCCTGAGGATGGGATGGCTCGACCCTGGTTTTGGCACCGGCGCAAAACCTTCGGGAACCTCGACGCGGTCGTCGTAGGCCAGGCAGTTCACCGGCAGCACGTCCTCGACCGGGGTCTTGTGGTAGCGCGCGCCGCCATTGATGCCCTGGAAGCTGTAGTAACCGCCGAACATCAATAGACCGCCGCCGCCGCTGACGTAATCGCGGAGCAGGCGCAGGCGGTTCGGCGTCGGTTTGGAGTGGACCCAGGTGTCGGGATGCAGCAGCAGCGTGTTGGCGCCGATGTCGGAGAGCACGACCGCGTCATAGGCCGACAGCGCCTCCATGGTCTGTGGAAAGCCGCGCTGCGCCTCATGCGCCGGCATGAACGTGACGTCGAAGTCGGTCGCCTTCAGCGCGCCCAGCAACTCGTCTGCGCCGGTGTGGTAGGTAACGGTCGGAAACTGGTCGAAACCCTTGATATGGGTCGCGGTCGACACCCAGGATTCGCCGGCAAGCAGGATCTTCTTCTTCGACATTTGAACTCCAGTGTAATTCCAGGCCGCTTAGAGCCGCGCGAATACGCTTTTCGGATTGGCGATCAGCATGCGGTCGATGGCCGGCTGCTCGACGCCATGGCGTTTCAGGCGCGGTATGAAATGCTTCAGGATGTAGCCATAGCCGAAGCCGCCGAAGCGCGTCAGCATGATCTTGAGGAACACATCCTGCGACAACAGCAGGCGGTCGCCGAAGCCCGCCTCGACAAGGGCGGCGACGGCGCGTGCGTTCTCTTCGTCGGAGGGCGATTGCGCGTCCTGGTCGGCATAATAATAGTCCATGCCGATCATGTCGTATTCGAGGAACGCGCCGCGCCGGGCGAGGCTTTTCTGGTAGTCGGGATCGTCGTGGCTCGGGTTCATGTGGCAGAGCACGGTGTGGCGAAGATCGGCGCCTTCGGCCTCGACGATATCGAGCACCTCGTGCGCAAGCCGCTCCCAGCCGGGCAGATGGATCGACAGCGGCACGCCGGTTATGCGCGAGGCGCGTGCCGAAGCTCGCAGCGACTTTCGTTCCTCGGCGGTGAAATCCTTGCTGACGCCGACCTCGCCGATCAGCCCGGCCATGATCGGCGGCTGCGTCTCGCCGCCGCCGACATCGTTGACGATGAACTCGGTCACGGCGTCCACATCCATCGCCTTCAGCCATTCGGGATGGGTGTGCTCGAGATAGAAGCCGGTGCCCATGACGATCTTCAGGCCGGACATGCGGCTGATGCGAGCGAGCTTTTCGGGGGCGCGGCCGATGCCGATATTGGTGGCATCGACGACGGTGTGGCCGCCCAGCGCGCGATAGCGCTGCAGCTCAGACAGCGCCAGGTCGGCGTCGTCGAGCGAGACGTTGTCGCGGTTGACGTATGGGTTCATGCGCAACTCGCCGATGATCTCGATGTTCACCGGCTGCTCGGCGATCGCCATGTCGTCGGGATGGCAGGGGCATTTCCAGCTGCGCGCGCCATCGAGCAAGATGTGCTCGTGCATCAGCGTGATGCCCATGTCGTCGACCGGAACTGGGCCGAGCACGGTCATCACATGGCCTGTTTCGACCCCGATCGCCAGCCGCTGGCCCGGCACTGCGTCATCGAACAGACCGCTCATCGGCTCAACGGCTCCGCACGGCGCCGCGAAACAGGCGGAAGTTCAGCCAGATGGCGATCAGGATGATCGTTCCGGTGACTATCGGCGTCAGGAAAGGCGACAGATGCGCCAGGATCAGGCCGTTGCCGATGACGGCCACGGTCAGCGCGCCGAGCACCGTGCCGATGATCGTTCCGCGGCCGCCGAACAGGCTGGTGCCGCCGAGCACGACGGCGGCGATGACTTCCAGCTCGAAACCCTGGCCGGCATTCGAAGATCCCGATCCAAGCCGGGCAGCAATGATGATCCCGGCAAGGGCTGCCGCGGTGGCGGAAATCACATAGACGAAGAGCGTCGTCTGCCGCGTGTTGACGCCGGCGCGCCGCACCGCCTCGGCGTTGGCGCCAATGCCGGTGACATAGCGGCCGAATGGCGTCTCGTTGAAGGCGAGATAGGCGATGGCCAGGATCGCCAGCGCGATCAGCGCCGGCACCGGCACGCCAAGAAACCAGGCGCGGCCCAGCACGGTGAAAGCGCTTCCGGGCTCGATGGGGATGGAATAGCCGCCGGTGATCAGCAGCGCCACGCCACGGATCACCGAAAGCCCGGCAAGCGTGACGATGAAGGACGGGATGCCCTCATAGGCAATGAAATAGCCCTGTACCGCCCCAAGTAGGGCGCCGAGCGCTAACATGGCGAGGATAACGACTGGCCACGGCAGGCCAAACTGCAAAACCGTCGCCGACAGCGTCGCCACCAGCGCCAGCACGGAGCCGACCGAAAGATCGATGCCGCCAGTGGTGATGACGAAAGTCATTGCCGCGGCGACGATCAGCAGCGGCGCCGACTGCCGAAGGATGTTCAACAGATTGGGCGATGTCAGAAACGCGTCGGTCGCAACCGAGAAGATGATGCAGACGACCAGAAAGAACAGCGCGATTGAGACGACGCTGCCATTGGCGAGCAGCGCATCGCGCCAGGTGCCCCTGCGTACTCGTGAGGGCTGGGCGGTGTGGATCGCGTCGCTCATGCCGGCGCTCCACCGCGATAGCCATTGGTGGCGGAACGCGCACTGAACTTGCGGCCGACGATCAGATTGACCACGTCTTCGATATTGGTCTCGCCGATCAGCCGCTCGGCGACATTGCGCCCTTCATACATGACCTGGATGCGATCGCAGACGAGGAACAGATCCTGCAGCCGGTGGGTGATCAGGATGACGCTGACACCGCGCGCACTGACCGCGCGGATCAGTTCGAGCACCGCCTCGACTTCGGCCACGGCAAGCGCTGCCGTCGGCTCGTCCATGATCAGCACGGCCGGCTCGAACGAGGCGGCGCGGCCGATCGCGATCGACTGGCGCTGCCCGCCGGAGAGGTTTTCGACCTTGAGCCGCGTGTCGGCAATGACGATGCCAAGCCGATCGAGCATCTGGCGCGTCTCGTCATGCATGCGCTTCTTGTCGAGAAAGGAAATGCCTGCGATGCGGCGCCGCGGCTCGCGGCCAAGAAACAGATTGCCGGCAACATCGACCGTGTCGCACAGCGACAGGTCCTGGTAGACCATCTCGACGCGCGCCGCACGTGCGTCCGCCGGGGAGCTGAAGATCATCGGCTTGCCGTCGATCTCGATGGTGCCGGCGTCGGGAACCACTGCCCCCGACAGCACCTTGCTCAATGTCGACTTGCCGGCGCCATTGTCGCCGACCAGCCCCAGCACCTCGCCCGGCTTCAGCGTCAGCGACACGTCATCGAGCGTCTGGATGGCGTTGTAGCGCTTTGAGATGCCGCTCATCCGCACCCGATAGGTCTGGCCACTGCTCATCTGGAATTCCACGCGATTGCAAGGGATCCGCGGCGCAGCCTCGGGCGGCGCCGCGGCTCGGTCGCCGACGCAGTTTACTTGAACATCGCGCGATATTGGTCGACATTCTTCTTGGTCACGATCGTCACCGGGATATTGATGATCGGGTCGATTTTCTCGCCCTTCTTGATCTTGCCCAGCGCTTCGACCGCGGCCTTGCCTTCGCCGGCCGGATCCTGCTGCACGACCGCCACCACCCAGCCGTCATCGATGCCCTGAACGGCCTGCTTGGTCAGGTCCCAGCCGAACACCTTGACGTCGCCGGTGCGGCCCTGGCTGGTCACCGCCGAAACGGCGCCGAGCAAGGCCGGCTCTCCGGTCGCATAGAGCGAGTTCATGTCCGGATTGGCCGTCATCAGGTTTTCCGAAGCGCTCAACGCGGTCTCCTGAACGTTCTGGCCGTCGACTGTGTCGAGGAAGGTGACGGCTTGGCCGCTTTCGGTCACCGCCTTCTTGAAGCCGTCGAGGCGCTGGTTCTGGATGAATGAATTGAGTGCGCCGACGATGCCGATCTTGGCCTTGCCGGCCATATCGGTCTTCACATAGTCGGCGTAGAATTTGCCGATGTCCTCGCCGGCTTTGGTGTTGTCGACGCCGATGAACGAAATATTGTCGCCGTCGGGGATCTGCGCGTCGATGGCTATGACGGGAATGCCGGCCGCCTTGGCTGCAGTAATCGCAGGCTTGACGCCGTTGACGTCGATGGCGACCAGAATGATGCCGTCGACTTTCTGCGTGATGTAGTTCTCGATCGCGTCGTTCTGCGCGCTCGGCACATTGTTGGCGTTGAAAATGACCAGCTTGGCGCCAGCGGCGTCGGCAGCCTTTTGCGCGCCCTCGTTGATCTGGTTGAAGAACAGGGCCTGCTGGTTGATGTTGACGAGAGCGAACGTATCGGCAAGCGCCGATCCCATGGCTGCCGAGCCCATGGCAATGGCGGCGGCACAGCCGGCGAGAAGTTTGAACAGACGCATTTCGGTTCCCCTTGCTTGCGGACCAGACCTCGGCTGGTCCCGTTGGTGCTACAGGCACGAGGCAAGCATTCAAGAGACTTGAATATTTGTCAATCCAAATGAACGCACAGCGTTGCTCAGAAAGTCGCCGGCGTGTTGACCCAGAAAATGCTAGCGCGTTCCTCGCCGATGTTGCGGTAATGATGCGGCAGCTCCGACCTGAACACGAAGGCATCACCCGTGGCGAGAGCATGGCGCTTGCCGTCGACGATCAGTTCGACCCGCCCGGCGAGCACGTAGCCGACTTCCTCGCCGGCATGCTGGATCGGACCTTCGCTCGAGCCCTCTGCCTCGATGTGATGGATGTTGCATTGCAAGAGGTGGCCAGGCGAATACGGGATGATACGTTCGAGCGAAATTCCTTCCCCACGCCGTAGCGCGTCGAGCGCGATCAAAGGCCTTGCGCCCGCCCGGAATACGATCGCCTCGTCGTCGTCGACTTGCTCGAACATCCAGCCGATGTTGGTGTCGAGAACCTCGACCAGACGGTGAAGCATGGGCAGGGACGGCGAAGCCTTGCCGTTCTCGATCTTGGACAGCAGGCTTTCCGAGCAATTCGCAGCCGCGGCCAGCGTCTTCAGCGTCATGCCGCGTGTCTGGCGGGCGAGGCGCAGCCGAGTTCCAAGTCTTGCGGCATTTACGGTGGCGTCCGTTTCTGATTCTGGCCGCCGTCGATCGATTTTGTTCATCTGTTCGCCAACCATTCAACGGTCAAGGGCAACTATCGCGCGAGCAAAAGACCTCGGCTGACGATTTGCAAGTGCTGATGCGTCAAATTCGAGACTGCAGCCGTAGCTGCCTCATCCGGCGAATGCCGCTCCCGCATGAACCGTGCTGATGATCCCGCGCCAGTTATCCCCTATCGCTTGGCTGTCCATCGTGGTCGAAATCGCCAGCCGTTACCGCGTTTGCGTTATGTGGCGAGTGGACTTGGAACGGCAATGCGGGCAAGGCGGGCCACGCAGCCAATCTACACAACCACGGCCGCGCCGACACGATCTGTCACCGAATTGCGGAGCGCGCCCAGAAGTCACCCGCGGCAGCGCCCCATGGAGTTACGCCCAGGGGCGTAGGCTCTCGATAGCCGCGATGTATCCAATGAAATCCCTGGGGCAGTCGCGCACCGCTTAAGCTTCGGCAATTTTGAAGAAAGTCCAACAGAATTAATGGACTAGCACCTTGCTTATGTAAGTTGCGGAAGTGACGCGCGGTTAATGCTTTAGAAGTATAGACACATCGACACGAGGTGCGAAGAAGCAACGCCAATACAGCTGGTTGGTTACAACATATTTATTTTCGCAGATATGGTATTGCCCGTCCGGGGATTCCTGTACCCGGTCCCGTGGGATGGTGAAATTATGCGGCAAATAAGTGTACCCGCCGTCCACCCTGGACCGCACCGAAGACCGGGGTATGGCGCGGCAATCTGAACCGCCGCAGCACTTGAATTTGGTCTGGGGGTCAATCTTGTCTTCGTACCAATCATGGGCGTTAGCGGCTGTTGCGGCGGCGATACACATCGCCGTGAAGATGAGCCTTCGCATGGCATTCCTCAAGTATCTGGCAGGCGCTGCTCGTTGGGGCTTCCATGTATATTAGCGTTCCATTGAAAATACCATTGGCCTCCGACCGACTTAACGCAGCTCCAGCAACCGACGCTCGCAACGGAAGACCGCATTGGGTCACGTCAGGACGACACTTGCGCCGACCAACGGTCAGCTCTTGTCGCTCCGCGTTGGAAACCCGACCGTTTGCTCTGCGCCAATGTCGGCCGTAGACGTCGGTCTTGTCATTGCCCGGAAGCAGACGTCGCCCAAAGCGGGAGCGATCGTGGTTGCGCGACATCTCGAGCACAGACTAGCTATAGTGGAGCGTTACGGCGACCCAGCAGCAGAGCGATGCCCAACGCCGGAAGCGTCGCCGTCGCGACGACGAGGAAGACGAATTGCAGGCCGGCCGACGCGGCGACCAAGCCGAGCGCCGGGCTGCCGAAGCCGAGCGCCACGTCGAGGAAGACGGTGTAGAGTCCCATGGCCAGGCCGCGGCTGCGTTGCGGAAGACGGCCTACGGCCTCGGCACCGAAACCGGGATACACCAGCGAGTAGCCAAGGCCAGTCAGGCCCGCTCCGATGGCGGCGAGAACAGGCCCGGGCGCAAGCCAGGTCAGCATCAGCCCTGCCGCCTCGACCGCCACGAAGATCACAGCGACGCGCGCGCCCCCCAACCTGTCAGGCAGGTGGCCGAAGCACAGCCTTGCCGCGATCAGCGACGCGGCATAAGCGGTGAAGGGAAGCCAGACCGGCTGCCAGCCGCGTTCGGCAAAGAGCAGCGCGCCAAAGGACAGGATCGCGCCATAGCCAAGGCTGCTGAAAGCAGCTCCGACGCCGGGAAGCCAGACCGCTTGCGCCACGCTCGTCCATGACTGTCGCGCGGCGCTCGCGGCGAGGCTGGTGCCACGCATAGGCAGGATGGCAAGCAGCGTCGCAAGCGGCAGGCCGACCGTCGCGAGTGCGATCGCGGCGAAGCCGCTCGCCGCATAAAGCGCAGATCCGATCGGCGCGCCTAGCGCGAGCGCCGCGAACATCGCCGTGCCCACCCGGGCTATGACCTTTCCGGAGTTCTGTCCGCCCGCAAGGGAAAGGCCCCAGGCGACGCCGCCGGTGATGATGAAGCTCTCAGACGCGCCCAGTACCGCCCGGCCGGCGAAGAGCGCCGATGCGGACGCTACGGGCCGGTCGAGCAATGCCAGCGAGCCGACGTAAATGAACCCCGCCAGGGCAGCGGCAATGAGGCCGACGACGACGGCCCGCTTGCCGCCGCGCCCATCGGCATAGTTTCCAGCCCCAATGCGCGACAGCATCGAGGCGACGAACTGGCTGCCCGTCACCAGCCCGACTGCGAAGGGGCCGAAGCCGAGCTGCTGGTGAAGATGCAGCGGCAGGACGGGTAGCGCCAAGCCGATCAGGAGGAAGCCGGCGAAGACAGCCGCCATGATTGGCGCCAGTTCCGCTGTCGCGCCATTTCGGTCTGAAGTCCGCGCCATTGTGGCCATCGATGACAGGTTGACAGTCGGGCTGTTCCGATCAGTAACGTTCGTAGGTTACGCGCCAGCCTTCGGCCGGATTGTCCGGGGTGAGGACCAGTTTGTTGCCCAAGACTTCGAATTTGCGTTTCATGCTCTTCCCGACAAGGTTGCGGACCAGGGAGGACTCGATCGTGATGACGAAGGTCTTGTCCTGGTCGTTGATGGCGACCGGCCCGTAATAGGCTTCGTAGCCACTTGCCGTATAAGGCGTGTCCGGCGCCTTGGCGTCGGGGTTCTGGGCCTGCACCGAGAGGGTGCCGGCCTCGGTGAAGATGACCTGGCCGGAATATGGCACGGGCTTGAGGTTTCCATCGGCACCGGCCTCGAGCGACCTCATGCGCCATGCGCCGATGATCGGGGACTCTTGCGAGAAAGCCGGCGTGATAACTGAAAGCGCAAGGGCGGCGATCTTCAATCTCATCGTCATATGTCGTTGTTCCTTTTCTGATTTGCGGGTGCGGACAGGCCGTCCGCCCAATCTTCGCTCACACCGAAAGCATGACCTTGATGGCGCGCCGCTCGTCCATGGCGCGGTAGCCTTCAGCGACCTCGACCAACGGCATCTTGAGGTCGAAGACCTTGCCGGGCTTGATCCTGCCCTTGAGCACACGGTCCATAAGGTCGGGCAGGAAGCGGCGCACCGGCGCGGGGCCGCCCAGCATGCGCTTCTGGCCGAAGAAGAGATTCGGGCCATCGAAGCTCACGCCATGCGGCACGCCGACATAGCCGATAGTGCCGCCGGGGCGAGAGCAGGCCAGCGCCTGGTCGAAGGATTCCGCCGTGCCGACGCATTCCAGCACGGAGTCCGCGCCGACGTCCTTAGTGAGCTCCTGGACGCGCGCGACGCCTTCCTCGCCACGCTCGGCCACAATGTCGGTGGCGCCAAACTCGCGGGCGAGTTTTTGGCGGCTGACGTGCCGGCTCATGGCGACGATGCGCTCGGCGCCCATCTCCTTGGCCGCAAGCACGCCCATCAGGCCGACCGCACCGTCGCCGACCACCACCACCGTCGATCCTTCTCGGACCTCGGCTGCGTCGGCCGCATACCAGCCGGTGCCGAGCACATCGGACACAGCCAGCAGGTCGGGGATGAGTTCGTCCGGCGGCACCTCGGCGGTGGCGACCAGTGTGCCATCCGCCAACGGCACGCGGGCATAAGGTGCCTGCGCGCCCGACATGAATTCGCGTTGCACGCAGGACGACTGGAAGCCGAAGCGGCAGTGCGGGCAGGTATTGTCGGAGAGACAGAACGAGCCGACGACGAACTGGCCGGGACGGACCGTGCGCACCTCTGCGCCGACCTCGATGACGATGCCACAATATTCGTGGCCCATATGCATTGGGCCGTCGACCGGCTGCAGCCCGCGATAGGGCCACAGGTCCGAGCCGCAGATGCAGCTTGCCGAAAGCTTGATGATGGCGTCCGTTGGCCGCATGATTTTCGGATCGGCGATTTCCTCGCAGCGGATGTCGCCCGGTTTGTGAAGAACAGTTGCGAGCATTTTGGTTCCTTTCGAGTGGAGAAGATCAGGCGCCGTAGTCGGCGTCGCTGACATGTTCCAGCCAGTCCACGACCTCGCCGTCTTTGACCTCCTGGAGGGCAATGTGGGTCATGGCGGTCTGAGGCGACGCGCCGTGCCAGTGCTTTTCGCCGGGCGCGAACCAGACGACGTCCCCCGGACGGATTTCTTCGACCGGGCCACCCTCGCGCTGCACGCGGCCAAGGCCAGAGACGACGATCAGCGTCTGGCCGAGCGGATGCGTGTGCCAGGCGGTGCGGGCGCCGGGCTCGAAGGTCACCTGTGCGCCTTGGACCCGCCCGGCATCGAAGGGATTGAAGAGCGGATCGATCCGAACCGTGCCGGTGAACCAGTCAGGTGGCCCCTTGCCGGAAGGCCTCGTGCCAGCGCGAAGAATGTCCATGGTGATCTCCGTTGGGTCCTCAACTACGTTCGACGCGAAGCGGGAACGCGCCGCGAATGTGCAGGGCCTGCTCGCCCTCGTCGAAGCGGCCGAGCCTGATCAGCCCGGTATGGCGATACTCCGCGTAGAACATGGCCAGGTTGCCCCAGGGCATGAAATAGCAGAGGTCATAGGGCTGCTCGTTGGCGAACGGACCACTTCCCTTCTCCGTCAGCTTGCGCGGCAAATAGGCGATCTTCTCGTTATGCGCGTAGTCCTCGATCTTGAGATCGAGCGGCAGCATGGAAAAGAAATCCCACGCCGACGGATTGTCGTAGAGCGTGGCGGTCATGGTGCGGCCGTTGAAAACCATCCTGATCTTCATGTCGGTGGGCTCCTGGCTGACTGAGGCTTCGCGTTCTTGGCCGGCGGCTGCGCGAGGCAGGGCCGCCACCGCGAGCGCGGCGCCGAGCAATGTCCGGCGGCTGAGCGGCGCACGCTCGATGGTCATGGCAAAGACCTCCGGGCCATATGCGATGCGGCAAAGGCGGCGAGCGCCGATCCGCAGAGCAGCACCGCGCCTAGAGTGAACGCTCCCCACCAGCCGACCGTATCGAAGAGCGTGCCGCCGATCGCGGCACCGCCTGTAATGGCGAGCTGGATGACGGCTACCTGCAACCCGCCGCCGGCCTCTGCGTCGTCCGGCAACGTTCGGCTGAGCCACGTGCCCCAGCCAACGGGCGCGGCCGTGCCGAAGAAGCCCCAGGCAACGAGCAGCAGCGCCGTGGGAACCGGGAAGGCACCGAGGGCGATGAGCGCAGCGGCCAGCCCTGCCATGACCAGCGGGATGACGATGAGGACGCTGAACAGGCGCGTGCGCAAAAGCCGGCCTATGCAGAGGGTGCCGAGCACCCCGGCCAGCCCCATCGCCAGCAGGATCGCCGAAAGCTCGGCGATGTCGAGCCGGGTGACGCTCTCGAGGAAGGGCCGCAGATAGGTGAAGAGCGCGAACTGACCCATGAACAGCATCATGATCGACGCCATGCCGGTGGCGACAGGAAGACGGCCGAGGAGCGCCAGCGGATTGCCTGGACGCTTCCTCCGGCGCGGGAGCAGCGCCGGCAGGCTTGTCCACTGCCAGACCAGCGCCAGGACCCCAAGCGGCACGACGAGGAAGAAAGCGCCGCGCCAGCCGACATAGGCGCCAAGAAAACTGCCCAGCGGCGCGGCGATGGTGGCCGCAATGGCATTGCCAGCGTTTAGCATGGCGAGACCCTTCGGAACCATGTCTTGCGGCACGAGGCGCATGACGATCGCGGTCGACATCGACCAGAACCCGCCGATCGCGATTCCGAGCAGCGCCCGGCCGACCATGAGGAACGCGTAGTTCGGCGCGAAGGTGACAGCGAGCCCGGACACGATCAGGAGAAGGGTGAAGCCGGTCACGACCAGTCGGCGGTCGATCCGGCGCGTGAGGCCCGCGGCCAGCAGGCTGGTCACGACGGCGAAAGCGCCCGAAATCGAGATCGCCTGTCCCGTGCGGCCCTCGGTGATGCCGAGATCGGCCGCTAGCGGCGACAGCAGGCTGACCGGCATGAATTCCGACGCGATGAGCACGAAAACACACAGCGCCATCGACAACACCGCGCCCCATGCGGCGCGGTCTTCGACAAGCCTTGTGTCGTAGGTCGTTTCCATGATTGGCATCCTTGCAAGGCGACTGGGGCGGATCAGCCGCCCGTCCCGTCGCCATGCCGGAAGATATTGCAGAGGAACCCATTCTATTAGACTGAGTAATTCGCATGGACTTATCTGCTCATGATATAAATGTCCGATCGGAGGTGCCCTATGCAGCGCGATGGCATGAAGGATCTGCTCTGGTTCGTGGCGGTCGCGCGGGAGCGCAGCTTCACCAAGGCGGCGGCCAAGCTCGGAACCTCGCAGTCGACCCTGAGTTCGACAATCAAGGAGCTTGAAGCTCGTCTTGGCGTCCGCCTGCTGACACGTACGACGCGGAGCGTCGCACCGACCGAGGCCGGCGAGCGACTTTTCCAATCTCTTGTTCCCCGCTTCGAGGAAATCGAAGCCGACCTCGCAAGCCTGGTGGCCTTTCGCGACAAACCCTCCGGAACGGTCCGTATCACGCTGTCCGACCATGCGCTCCAGACGACCGTCTGGCCGAAGCTGCAGCCCTTGCTCGGCGACTATCCTGACGTGTGCGTCGAGCTCTACAGCGACAACGGCATGAAGAACATTGTGGAGGAGCGCTTCGACGCAGGCGTGCGGCTTGGTGAGAGCATCGACAGGGATATGATCGCAGTGCGCATCGGGCCGGATTGGCGGCTCGTCGCCGTGGCTTCGCCCGAGTACTTTTCCCGCCATCCGGTTCCGACCGCACCCCAGGATCTGGTCGATCATGACTGCATTAATATGCGGCAGGCGACGTTCGGCGGATTATATGCCTGGGAATTCGCCAGGGATGGCCGCGACCTTCGTGTGCGGGTGGAAGGCCAACTCACCTTCAATTCGTCCATTCCCATGATCGAGGCTGCGATAAGCGGTTTCGGGATCGCCTATATCCCGGAAAACCTCGTCAGCCACCACATCGCCAAGGGATGCCTTAGGCTCGTGCTTGACGACTGGAGTCCGCCGTTTGCGGGCTATCACCTCTACTACCCGAGCAGGCGACAGCTCTCGCCTGCGATGGCGGTGATCGTTGAGGCGCTCCGCCATCGCATCTGACGGGAGGTCGGGCAGTTTGCGTCTCAGCGCCGCAAGGCCCGATCTGGCTGCCTCGGGGTCGTCCAGAGTGATCACCAGGGCCTTTGCGCTGTCCATTTTCGCGGCGGCCACCATCTCCTCCTGCGAAGCGTTGCCGAAAAGGACCGGTAGACGTTCTTTCCGGGACCGCTCTACATTTTTTTGCGTCGAGGTCGACTGCAACCCACCTGTATCCACGCTCGTCGAGCAATCTGCCGATCACCCGGTCTACCCGCCCGAACCCGGCAATGACGAATGCCCGGACACGGCGGACTGAAGCAACGCAGCATTTTCCACTTTGAGGCGAAGTAATTCTCAACTATGGTCCGCCAGGCTTAAGGCACGGGGGATTGCCGATGGTTTTATCACGCAGGGGTGTCGTGCGCGGCGGCCTGGCGCTGGTCGCGGTGGGTGCAACCAGCAATATTGTTCAAGCCGCGACTGCAAAATCCTTTTTCGCCGGTACCGCCAGCGACAACAATTTTGTCTATCGCAAGACCAACTTCGCCAAGATCGACAAGAGATGGCATCGCCAGATCGTCAAGTATTTCAGTAGCGAGCCGGTCGGCACCGTCGTGGTCGATACCCGCCACCATTTCCTCTACGTCATCATGGAAAACAAGACCGCCATCCGCTACGGCGTCGGCGTGGGCAAGGACGGCTTCAAATGGTACGGCCGCGCGACGATCGACCGCCGCGCGCTGTGGCCGGACTGGGTCCCGCCTCCCGAAATGCGCAAGCGCAGGCCGGAGCTACCGGACATGGTCGCAGGCGGCGCGTCCAACAATCCGCTCGGGCCGCGCGCGCTCTATCTGCACCGCGACGGCGCCGACACCGGCTACCGCCTGCATGGCACGCTGGAGCCATGGAGCATCGGCACCGACGCTTCCAGCGGCTGCATCCGCATGTTCCCGGAAGACATCATCGACCTCTACCAGCGCTGCCCGATCGGCACCGCGGTGCAGGTCCTGCCGCACATCGCCGACCAGGCGCCCGCTTCCACCACTGTCGAATGATTGGCGCTCATGAACCGCATGATTGAAAACACGCGCCGGCTGCTCGCCGCCGGCCTGCTGGTGCTGGCCGTATCCTGCTCGACCAGCAACACGCTGGCCCCTTCCACGCCCGACGTCACCAACACCGAGGTTGCCGGCTTCCAGAACGTGCAGCCGGGCAGCGAGGAGGATTTTATCCTCAATGTCGGCCGCCGCACCTATTTCACGCAAGGTTCGGCCGCGCTCGATTCCGTCGCCAAGGCCACCCTCGACACCCAGATCGCCTGGTTGGCAAAGCATCCGCGCTGGCTGCTCAAGCTGCAGGGTTTCGCCGACGATCCCGGCGCAAAGGAAATGGCGCTATCGCAGCAGCGCGCCGATGCGGTGATGGACTACCTCGCCGCCGGCGGCATAGACCGCAACCGCATGTGGGCCAAGGGCTACGGCAAGGACAGGCTCGTCCGCGAGTGCCCCGACACCGCCTGCAGGTCGCAGAACCGCCGCGTTGTGTCTAATTTGCGCGATGAGAGGGACGAGCCGTAGGGGGCTGCTGTTCTGCTTGTGACCCGAAGCAGAGTCTCGCACGCGACGGCGGTATGGCTGCTTTGCGCCGCAATGTCGGCCATAGAGGCGAACTTTGCCTCCCCCGGAAGCAGACACTGCAATTGACCGCGCTGAAGGTCGTGATCGCGCCAGAGCCTGCAAAGGCACAACTCGGCACACGAGGGCGAACATTCCGCTGCGGAAACAACTTGAAGAAACGCTTCGCGACCCATAGCATGCCGCGCCATGGTGAAATCTGAGGTCAGTGAGATCGGTCGGGTTTTTGAGCCAGTGCAAGGTAGGGAGGATAATAATTATGGCTTCCGAAGTACAGGCAAACAACGGTGTTAACGTAGAGGCGCTGCTCGGCGCACGCGAAGCGCTCACCAACGCCCCGGAGGCAGCGCAGTTCAAGTGGCGCGCGGCCTGCGAATGGAAGGATGGCACCCACAGCCACTCGTCGGTCGAGAGCTTCTACGGTCTCGGCGAGGATCAGCATCGCAAGACCACCTTCACATTCGACGCAGACCATCCGGAGGTCTTCGCTTCCCAGGACAAGGGCGCCACGCCCGTCGAATACGTGCTGGTCGGACTGGCGAGTTGCCTGACCGCCGGCATCGCCGCGGTTGCCCAGAACCGGAACATCCAGTTGAAGTCGGTGAAGGCGACCATCGAAGGCGACATGGATCTCGCCGGAATTCTCGGCATCGACAGCGACGTGCGCAACGGCTTCAGCGGCATCACGGTGAAATACAACATCGACGCCGACGCCAAGCGCGAGGACATCGAGGCTATCGTCGCTCAGTCGCAGAAGCGGTCGGCGGTCTATGACATTGTCACCAATCCGACGAACGTCACGGTCGTGGTGAATTGAAAGGCGCTTCGAACCGTAGACTCTCCTGATGAGAGGGTGCGATTAGTTCCGTCACCACAGCGATCGTCGGCGCGGGGCACGCGGGGCTCGCGATGAGCCGCTGCCTCGCGGAGCGCTCTATCGACCATGTGCTGCTGGAGCGCGGCGAGATCGCCCATACCTGGCGCACCGAGCGATGGGATTCACTGCGGCTGCTCACCCCGAACTGGCAGAGCCGGCTGCCGGGCTTTCGCTATGACGGCGACGATCCCGACGGCTACCGGACGATGCCTGAGGTGATCGACTTCCTCGGGAACTATGCCAAGGCGATCTCGGCTCCGGTCAGAACCCACACGACCGTTACCTCGGTTCGCAGCGACGGGGCGGGATATCTTGTGCGCACGGACCGCGGCGAGTGGCGGTGTCGGACCGTCGTGCTGGCGTCGGGCGCGTGCAACATCGCGCGCCTGCCCGACGTCGCCAGCCGCGTGCCGCCGTCGGTCGCCATGCTGACGGCACAGTCCTACCGCAATCCGGGTCAGGTCGCCGACGGTGGCGTGATGGTGGTGGGTGCGTCGTCGAGCGGCACCCAGATCGCACAGGAGCTGCAGCGTTCGGGGCGTCAAGTGACCCTGTCGGTGGGCGAGCACATCCGGGCGCCCCGCGTCTATCGCGGCAAGGACCTGGAATGGTGGATGGACGCCGCCGGCGTGCTCGACGAGCGTTACGACGAGGTGGACGACATCAGGCGGGCGCGACGGGTTCCTTCGCTACAGCTTGCCGGCACGCCCGACCGCATCACCCTCGACCTCAATGCGCTCGACGACCTCGGCGTCCGGCTCATCGGTCGTCTTGCCGGCATCACCGAAGACGGCAAGGCCCAGTTTGCGGGGTCGTTGCGCAACATGTGCGCGCTTTCCGATCTCAAGATGGCCCGGCTGCTCGACCTCATCGACGAATGGGCGCGCGCCAACGGCCTGGACGCTACGGTCGGGCCGCCGGATCGCCCGCCGCCGACCCGTGTCGAGGACAACCCGCCGCTCGGTCTCGATCTTGCCGGAGACGCTATCAGGACGATCATCTGGGCCACCGGCTACCGGCCGGACTACTCCTGGCTGGAACTGCCGGTCCTCGACCGCAAGGGCCACGTCCGTCACGACGGCGGTGTAGCGGAACATCCGGGCCTGTACCTGATGGGGACGCAGTTTCTGCGCCGCCGCAAGTCTGCTCTGATCGACGGCGCTGGCGACGACGCGCGGGATCTCAGCGATCATCTGGCATCGTACCTCGGGCAAAATTCAATCTGATAGCAGAATCAACGTCTGAGACTCCAGAGGGAACAGGTTGGTTGCCGCGACACCCCCGAATTCTGCGCCCCTGCAGTCATATTCCCAAATGCAGCTTTGGCTTCCAGAAGGGGCGGAACAACTCAATCTTTGGACAGCGGTTCATCACCACTTTCAAGCCCGCTTCCTCCGCCAACTGGGCGGCAGCGTCATCGCGCACCCCAATCTGACCCCACAGAACCTTGGCATTAATTGCGATGGCCTCCTGTGCAACTTCCAACAGATCTTCGGAGCGGCGAAAAACCTCAACCATATCCACAGGCCGGTCGATGGCCGCTAGTGACGCGTACACCTTAAGCCCTCGAATCTCATCCAGACCGGGACTGGGGTTGACCGGGATCATGTCGTAGCCGATTTCGTGCAGCACCCTGAGTACCCCATAGGAAAATTTAGTTTTATCGGGGCTGGCCCCAACCATCGCGATGGTTTTGACCGAATTCAGAATGTCTTGCAGATAAGCCTCCGAATAGGGCTCATCATGATTCATATGGGTCATTTCTTTGCTTCCAACGGGGTCGCAATATCGGCTTTCAATTCATGAGCGGCCAGCGGGTCAAGGAAGGGGTTGCGATAGAGCTTGTCGTGGCTCTCAACGCCGACCTCCAGCGTGCAGTCGCTCAAAGGGCGGGCGACGCAGAGGATTATATAGCCATTGTTGATCTGGCGGTTGTTCAGCGCCCGCTGCGCTTTTTGATCGACTTTGCCGCTGATTATTTTGGCCGCACAGGTTATGCAGCCGCCATACTTGCACCCATACGGCAGATCCACGCCCTGCTCGCGCAAGCTTTGCAAGAGGGGCTTGCGGTGATCGACGTCAAAGGCCGCACCGCCTTGATTGGCGAGAATGATGGTGAAGCAGGTCATACCCAGATGTCACTCGTGCAATCACCCCCGGGATAACGGGTTTCGTGGCAGCGGCTTGGTCCATTTGGTTCCTTACCAAAATCAACAACGAATAGCGGATCGATTTCCATGCCGCCGTTTTCCGTATCGCAATTGACCATCAGCATGCATCCGCCATTGGTGCGGATTTCCGGATAGAACTGATTATCCCACGTCGAGAAGAGTGAGGTCGTCACATAAAGGCGCTTGCCGTCGAGGCTGAGCTGTATCATCTGAGGCCCGCCAGTCACTTTCACGCCATTGACCTCAGGCGCACGGCCGAGAAGTCCGCCCATCCACACTTGTCCGGTAAGCTTGGCGTTGTGAGGGTCCGAGATGTCGTACTGACGAATGTCGCCATGCAACCAGTTGCAAAGATAGAGGTATCTATCGTCCATGCTGAGCAGAATGACCGAGATCACGCCCGGTATTGGTATCGGCCATGCGGGATGCGGCTCATTGCCGACATCGACAATTTTTTCCCATTGCCAGTCACCCGCCGCGTTCTTCCACCAATGGATGATATTTGCAGAAAGGGCCGCGCCAACAAAGCCGTGACTGCTGTCGGGGTTATGATGGAATCGCACTTCCAGTGGGATCAAGCCATCTTCACCGAGATAGAATGTTTGCTTTGGCTCCTTCTTTTCAAAATCCCAGAAATGGATCTCTCGGCCATATTTCAGATGACCAACCTCTTCCAGGTCAAAGCCAGGCATGAAGGTATTGGGCGCGGCCCATTCCGAGCTGACCATTACGTTGTGTCGCGGCTGGTACCAGAAATCATAACCAAACTTGATCCTGCCCATGGAATTTTCCCAGCGGCCGACAATCTCGAACTCCTTGCTGAGTTGCAAATAGCCGCCGGGGGCATTGCCCTGGGCGTCACCAAGCATGGAAACGATGATGTCCGAGCCCAGGCAATGCACCGTGTGTGGCGCCGACAGGTTAGTCCTGGCTTTGATTTCAGCGCCGTCTATCACCTTGAACAGTGTCGGGCTGCGCGGATCGGTACCGCAATCGACAATATGCAGATTTGACGAGCGCACACCCGGCACGATCAGATATTTCCGCTCCATGCTCGCATCGCCATGGCACGACGAACAGGCATTCCAGCCCGAGTGATGAAGCTCATCGCCAATACCCGGCATTTGCAAACGCGAAATCACCTGGCTGTAGGTCGAACTCTCCGGGTCGACATCAATCGTGCACAGATAGTCCGGCTTCTGAATGCCCGTGCCGGTGTAGATGGCAATCGTATAGAGCAGCTTTTCGCGAGGTGCCGTCATCGCCTCGGCTGGAGAAGCATAGCCCGGTCCACAGCAATGATTGGTCATGGGTACTTCCCTTTGAACAGATCACTCGCCAGCCCCAAAGGGGCAAGCTGGAATGTTAGTGCATGCTTGGCATTGGCGCTATGGCCGGGGAGGCGGAGGCGGCATAATAGGCGCGCCCGACGGGGTTGACAGCCAGATGATCGTGCGCGAACGGCTCGACGATCATCCACCTGCCGTCCGGATTGAGCGAGCTACGAGCATGCGTGACATGGCGTCGAGGCTGCCGATCTCCCCCACAACAACGGTACAACAACGGGGAAGTTGCGCTCTCTCCCAAAACGCGGCTCCGCCTCGCTTTTTTATTGATCACGGCAAAAAAACAACGCTAACTGGCTCCCGCGAGGGGCCATGCTGACAAGTGATGAAGTGGGAGCAATCCCGTTGTTTTCGGGTTTGCCGGCGGCAGAGCTGGAGCGGCTGGCGCGGACAGCGGCCGATCTTCACCTCAGCCCCGGAGAGTTCGCGATTCACGAGGGTGGAGAGGCCGCGCTGTTTGCGGTTCTCGCCGGCAAGATCGAAGTCGTAAAGACCTTCGACGGCATCGAGCGAACGCTGGGTTGGCGTCTGCCGGGAACGATCTTCGGCGAGGTGCCGATTGCGCTTGGCTCGGGTTTTCCCGGTGGCTATCGCGCCGCCGAATTTTCCCGCGTCATGCGCATCGACGTTCAGCAGTATTATTCCATCGCCGCGGTGTCAAAGGACGTGGCCCAAAAGGTCAGCGCGCTTGCCCGCGAGCGGATGGGCGGGCTGCAAAGCGTCACTGCCGAGCCGCAGAGGCCGCGCGTCACATTGGTCGGCCATCGCTGGGACACGGCGTGCGGCGAACTGCGCCGGTTTCTGGCCCGCAACCAGATTTCGTTCACCTGGCTGTTGCCCGACACGTCGGATGCCGAGGCTTTCTGGTCTGCCCTCAGCAGGCCGGCTCTCGATGGTCCCGTTGCCCGGCTGGCGGACGGGGAGATTATCGAAGCACCCGCCGTGCGCGATCTTGCCATCCGCCTCGGGCTGCAGACGCGCCCGCGCGGCGCCGAGTACGACGTCGCGATCATCGGCGGCGGACCGGCCGGTCTTGCGGCTGCGGTCTATGGCGCCTCCGAGGGGCTGCGCACCATCGTCGTCGAACGCGAGGCGCCCGGCGGGCAGGCGGGAACATCCTCGCGCATCGAGAACTATCTCGGCTTTCCAAGCGGCATTTCCGGCGACGAGCTTGCCAGCCGCGCGCTGCAGCAGGCAAAGCGGCTCGGCGCCGAAATCCTGGTCACCCGTTCGGTCGCCGGCATCGACCCGACGACGCACGAGGTGGTGCTCGACGGCACCGATGTCGTGCGCGCCCGCAGCCTCATCCTGGCAACCGGCGTCGCCTGGCGCCGTCTTGCCATCGACGGGTTCGACCGGTTGATCGGCAAAGGCGTTTATTATGGCGCCGCGCGCAGCGAGGCGAGCAGCACGCATGGGCAGGATGTCTACCTGATCGGCGCCGGCAATTCGGCCGGCTAGGCGGCGATGCATTTTTCCGGCCATGCGCGCAGCGTGACGCTGCTGGTGCGCGGCCCCTCGCTTGCCGACAGCATGTCTCACTATCTGATCGAGCAGCTCAGGGCGAAATGCAACGTAAAGGTCCAGCTTCACTCCGAAGTCCAGGCGGTGCACGGCGAGACGCACCTGACGGCGATCGACATTCTCGACAAGACCGGCAACGAGGTGAGCCGGCACCAATGCGGCGGGCTGTTCGTGTTCATCGGCGCCAACGCCGAGACCGAGTGGCTGCCGGCCGACGTAGCGCGCGATGCACGCGGTTATGTGCTGACCGGCGACGACGTGAAGAAGGCCGGGCTCTGGTCGCATGGCCGCGACCCCTACCTGCTCGAGACCAGCGCGCCCGGCATCTTCGCCTGCGGCGACGTACGCCTGAGCCCGGTCAAACGCGTTGCCTCGGCGGTCGGCGAGGGCAGCATGGCCATCGCCTTCGTCCACCAGTATCTGGCCAATGAAGAGAAAGTAGACCGCAACCAAAGCTAGAGGGTCAAGTAACCAGAATGTCATCAGCCGGTCGATTCGGCGTGAAAACCGCCAATTAAGCATCGAAAGCACGCTTGACGGCTGGCCGCACTTCGCCGCGGGCTACATAAGCGGAGAGGTTCGGATATTCGTCCAGTATACCCGATCCGTTCAACCTGCGCAGCACCGCCACCATCAGAAGGTCACCGGCCCTGAACGCACCATCGAGCCAGTCGGCATTGCCCAGGCGATCGGAAAGTTCGCCGAGCCGGCCACGGATGCGATCCTCGACCATGGGCAGGCGCTGCTTATGCCAGGTCTCGTCGCGGGTCGTCAGCGGCCCCAAGGCTGGCGGGCGGCAATGCGCCCCTTCCTGGACATTACCAAAGCAAGACCACGGGGAATTCTGACCCACGTCCCGAACTTCATGGCCTTCGTCTCGCTGGAATGTCTAACGCGACTCCGTCATGATGTCCCAGCCCTGTCGAGCGACGCTGCCAAAGCCGTTGACGCCAACGCAGGTGATGAGGGCAGGCTAGACCAGTGCAGCAGATCCGCCCGGCGACTTTTCTTTTTGCGGCCCGAGCCCTGCGCGACATGGGCGATGGCTTCGTGGCCGTTCTGTTGCCGGTCTATCTCCTCGCATTAGGCTTCGCGCCTCTGCAGGTCGGCATCATTGCAACCGGATCGCTGCTCGGTTCAGCGCTCTTGACCATCGCCGTCGGACTCCTTGGTGCCCGACACGATCACCGCCAACTCCTGCTTGCCGCCGCCAGTCTGATGGTGGCCACGGGTGTGGCCTTTGCTGTGGTCCACGACTACGCGCTGCTTTTGGTGATCGCCTTCGCAGGCACCATCAACCCGTCGGCCGGCAGCGTCAGCGTGTTCGTGCCCTTGGAGCATGCCGTCCTCACACGCGAAGTCACCGACGCCGCGCGGACCAAGATGTTCGCGCGCTACAGCCTTGTGGGTGCGCTCGCAGCCGCGGTTGGCGCGCTCGCTTCGGCAACCCCTGATCTTCTGGCTCCAGCCGGCCTCGACCAACTCACCGGCATCAAGGCGATGTTCGTGCTCTATGCGTTGCTGGGCCTGCTCGGCGGTCTCCTTTACGCGCAGATCCCGC
>NZ_JAMYNL010000033.1:0-45760 GCF_040319065.1 Mesorhizobium sp. M0968 | reverse complement strand
GGTGGCGCCTTACATGCGCAAGCGACCGGCGCGCCAGCCATTTCCCGAGCATCTGCCGCGCGAACGCGTCGTCGAGCCGGCGCCGACCGCTTGCCATTGCTGCGGCGGCCATCGGCTGCGCTGGCTGGGTGAGGATATCACCGAGACCCTGGAGGTGGTGCCGCGGCAATGGAAAGTGATCCAGCACGTGCGGGAGAAGTTCACCTGCCGCGACTGCGAAGCGATCAGCCAGGCTCCGGCGCCCTTCCACGCCACCCCACGCGGCTGGGCCGGTCCCGGCCTGCTGGCGATGATCCTGTTCGAGAAGTTCGGCCAGCATCAGCCGCTCAACCGCCAGGCTGAACGCTATGCCCGCGAAGGCGTGCCGTTCAGCCTGTCGACGCTCGCCGACCAGGTCGGCGCCGCCGCCGCGGCGCTGATGCCGCTGTTCAAGCGACTCGAAGCCCATGTGCTGGCCGCGTCACGTCTGCACGGCGACGATACGACGGTGCCGGTCCTGGCCAAGGGCAAGACCGATACCGGCCGATTATGGACCTATGTGCGCGATGACCGACCTTTTGGCGGCGCCGATCCGCCGGCGGCGGTGTTCTATTATTCCCGCGATCGTCGAGGCGAACATCCCGCGGCGCATCTCGCCGGCTGGAGCGGCATTCTGCAGGCCGATGCCTATGGCGGTTATGGCGATCTCTATGCGACGGGCCGTCAGCCGGCACCTATTCTGGAAGCCAGCTGCTGGGCCCACAGCCGGCGCAAAGTGTTCGAGCTGGCCGATATCGAAGCGGCGGCGCGCAAGAAGGCGCGCAGCGAGAAGCCCAACCTGGTCTATCCGCTAGCGGTTGAAGCCGTGAAGCGCATCGATGCCCTGTTCGATATCGAACGCGAGATTAACGGCCTGTCGCCAGGCCAACGCCACACCGTACGCCAAGAGCGGAGCGTGCCGCTGGTCACCGAGCTCGAGCGCTGGATGATCGAGACGCGCGACAAGCTCTCTCGCGGACACGATCTGACCAAGGCCTTCAACTACATGCTGCGCCGCTGGTCATCCTTCACCCGGTTCCTCGACGATGGGCGGATCTGCCTATCGAACAATGCAGCCGAGCGAGCCCTGCGCGGCATCGCTCTCGGCAGAAAGTCCTGGCTGTTCTGCGGTTCCGATCGCGGCGGACAGCGCGCTGCCGTTCTCTACAGCCTGATCGCCAGCGCCAAGTTGAACGACATCGACCCTCAGGCCTGGCTCGCCGATATCCTGGCGCGCATCGCAGCCCACCCAGCACAGCGGATCGATGATTTGCTGCCGTGGAATTGGAGATCCGCACAACTGCGGACCCAATCAGCGGCGGCCTGATCATGCAGCGCAATAAGGTGCATCACGTCTACACCGTCGAACGTGTCGCCAGGGACCTCGATGTCAGCGAAGCGCTCATCCAGGACCTGACCCTCGGTCTCGAGCCCGAGGACGGCGTCATCTGGGTGTACGGCGCCAACGATGACGACGGAATCTTGGCCTTCACCGATGAAGGCATCGAGGAGGTCAAACTCCTCCTCGAAGAATATCATCGCGTCTCCCCATCGAAAGCTTGACCCCAGCACTCCGGTGCTCAGGTTCTCCTGGCTGCCGGATGCGCACGTCTGCGGTCTTCACCGGATGGGTACTCTATCCCTACACGGTCAGGCCAAGCTCAGCGCGATCGCACGACAGCTCAATGTGAGGTCGCGAAGGACATTGCTCAATCAAACTCAGCTGAAAAGTTGTAAGCGGGCAGCTGAGACCGTTCAGCGCTGGTAATTCCATGGCATGAGGGCGTCGATATCGCTGTTTGGCCAGCCATTGGCAATGCGCTCGAGGGTCAGGGTGAGCCAGGCGTGTGGATCGACCTGATTCATCTTGGCGGTGGTCAGCAGGGTTGCGATGGTGGCCCATGTCCGTCCGCCGCCGTCGCTGCCCGCGAAGAGGCTGTTCTTTCGGGTAATTGTCTGCGGCCGGATGGCGCGCTCGACGGTGTTGGAGTCGATTTCGATGCGGCCGTCGGTGAGGAAGCGCTCGAGCGCGCCACGCCGGCCGAGCGCATAGCGGATCGCCTCGGCGGGCTTCGATTTTCCCGACAGCTTGGGCAGCTCCTTTTCCCACAGCGCAAAGAGAGCGGCAACGATGGCGGCGGATTTCTCCTGACGCGCAGTAATCCGTACTGCCGGGTCCTGGCCGCGTACGGCCTCCTCGGCGGCCCACAGTGGGGCCATCTGCGCCACCGTCTGCGAGGCGATAACGGAGGAGCCTGCGGCATGCAGTTCGTAGAACTTGCGCCGCACGTGCGACCAGCACGCCGCCAGCATCACGCCGTCATTGCCCCGATCGGATCGGGCCAGCCGGTTATAGGCGGCGTATCCGTCGACTTGCAGGATGCCGCGATAGCCGTCCAGATGACGGGCGACACATTCGCCGGCGCGGCTGTCCTCGAAGCGGTAGGCGACGATGGGCGGTCCACTGCCGCCAAAGGGCCGATCATCGCGGACATAGGTCCAGAGGTAGGCCGTCTTGGCCTTGCCAGATCCCGGCGCCAGCGTTGGCAGCGTGGTCTCATCGGCGAAGACCCGCTCCCCCTGCTTGATGCGAGCCAGTGCGTAATCGGCGAGCGGCTCGAGCTCGAAGCCGAGCTTGCCCATCCACTGCGCCATCTGTGACCGGTCGATCTCGACCTGATCGCGGGCATAGATCGCTTCTTGGCGGTAGAGCGGCAGGCCATCGGCGTATTTCGACACTGCGATCTGCGCCAGCAGCGCTTCGGTCGGAATGCCGCTTTCGATGATGCGGGCGGGCGCGGCTGCCTGGATGACGCCGTCCCAACCCTTGTAGGCATATTTGGGGCGACGCGTGACGATCACCCGGAACTTCGCCGAGGATCTTTTCCAGCGCTTCGCAGCCAGCAGGCGTTTCGGGCTCGATAACCACCTCGACCCGTTCGAGATGGGCCGCAAAGCCTTTGCGAGGGCGCGGGGCGCGCTTCGCTTTCGAGCCGCCCGCAGACTTCTCCATCTGCGCTTGGATGGCCGCCACGCCGGTTTCGATCTCGTCGAAGACCAGAGCGTACTGCTCCTCGCTCAGCGCACCGGCCCGCAACCTTTCGGAGCGGCTGCCGAAGCGCGACCGCTCCAGCATCTTCACCACCGCCGTCAGTCGTGCGATCCGCTCCTCGGCGCTCTTGTTGACCAACTCGAGATGCGTATTGTGGGCTTCGAGATCGGCATTACGCTCTTCCAGACCGGCGGCTTTTTCGGCCATGGCAACAACCATCGCCTTGAGCGCGTCAACGTCGTCCGGGAGCGCGAGATCGGGTGCCGACATGGCCAAAATCAGAGCATATTCGCGGGCAATTTTCCCGCGTTTTCAGGCCCCTGATTCATCATGCCGCAGGGTTTTACCCAACCGATTGCGGCCGCCTGACGGTCTCCGTTCGAACCCGTTTCCAGTCCATTCCGTCAACCAGAGCCATGAGCTGAGCATGATTGAGCTGGACCCGGTGGTGGCCGATCCGCGGCCAGCAGAACTTCGCCTCATCCAGCCGCTTGGCATAAAGACACACGCCGCTGCCGTCCCACCAGACGATCTTGATCCTGTCCGCTCTTTTGGCGCGGAATACATAAAGTGCGCCGTTGAACGGATCCGAGCCGGCATCGCGCACCAGTGCCAAAAGGCCGTCGGGACCTTTTCTAAAATCGACGGGATGACTGGCGACCAACACCTTCACGCCAGCCGGGATCATGCCTGGCGAACCGCCCGGATAATCCGCACCAGCTGCTCCTCATTGATATCGGCACCGGCGCGAATGACCACGCCACCCAGCTCGATCTCCACCGACGCAGACGCTGTCGGCGTGACCTCGACAAAGCCGAGCCGCTCCGCATCCCTGTGTGGCGTGACCGCACCGCTCTTGATCGCCTTGCTCCGCCAGCCGAACAGCTGGGCCGGCGCCATCCCCGCTTGTCTGGCAATGGCCGATACATTCGCGCCCGGCTTCAGTGTCGCCTCGATCAGCCGCGACTTCGCTTCCGCCGACCAGCGCCGGCGCGGACGCTGCGGGCTTGCCTCCAGTCGGTTGGCAACCGCTTCAAGAACATGGAAACTTCTATCATCAGGCATAGGCGCAGACATAGAAATTGACACTGCAAGCTCCTCGGCTCCTTGCTTCAGTGTCAGTATGTCTCGCTCATCACCTCAAGCCGCGCCAGATGGGGTCAGCTTGGCGCTTACGAAAAGTTCGCCGAGTGTGTCGCTGCGATCCGTTGAACGCACCGCCCATAGCGGATGTTCACCACGGCTCATTTCGAGGCCAGATCGACGGCATCGCGCTCTATCCCTGGGGCGATCTACTCTTGCGTACGCACTTGCAACTCAGATGCATGACCCTTCAAATACGGCCACAGTCTAGCCCGAAGGTATAGCTTGAGGGCATTTTCTACTCCTCAATCTCGGATACGCCACTTTTCGCGCCATTCTGGGCCCAATGCACCATTGCCGCTTGATAAATGTCCGCATCTGAATAAACTGGATCGCGTCGCCTCCGCGCCTAATCCGAGCGACTTTAAAGCACTTTCGCAATGAGGGACAGATATGCCCGATGAAAGTCAACCAGTCGAATTTAGCATCTCGCCGCAAGACATCGAAAAGCTCAAGATGGCTCAGGGCGCCATTGTCACCGTAAAAGGGTATGTGAGGGATGGTAAGTTGACCATCACAGGCGTGCAGCAAGAATTTAAGTCGCCGTTTGCACATAACTGGCCACCGGGTCCGCCCGGGTGACCAGAAGATTGTGGGCAATTCTCTATACGACGACACTGTGCGAGCTCTTTCATTAAAGAACTCTGAGACGCTGGGGGTCTTTCTTGGGTGCTTGAGGAAATCGTGCCTGAGATCGCCTCCGCCGTACGGCGAGGGTTGGTATGCTGAAGAATATGATCGCTTTGCGGCTGATCCGGAACGTTTGGCGATGTCCTTTGTCACCTATGCACACGAAGAAGCAGACGGTGCTGAGCGGCTGATTGCACTGGCGTCCTCGGTCTCTGTCGTCATTCCGAGAGCCGAATCCGCCGTGTTGAAGCATGCTCATGATGAGGCCCGTCACTCCCTTTGCTTCCTTGATCTGTTGGAGTGCGTGTTCCCCGACCATATACACGACAGAGAGCAGCGAAGGCTTTTAGAGCAGCGGCAGAAATCGATCTTTTCGGGGCGAGCAGACCCTCTGTTGTCCAAGGCGGACATAATGTCTGAGGCAATTCGCATCAACATCGGCGAAGTGAAGAACAGAGTTCATTTGTCGCTCATGCAAAGGTGGGTGATGATGTATGTGCCCTCGCAACACAGCGATCAGGCCAAACGTTTGACAGACACGTTAATTCGAGACGAGATCAATCATATCATATACACGGCGCTAGTCATGAAAGAGGCTGGTGGCGTGGACAACCCGCATCTCGCAAATGAAATTTATCAGCTAGAGTTTGCGGCGTTCAACGCCCAAATTTTGACTGAGTTGTCTACGGCGCGGCACAACAACGCCCATGTAGCCGTTCGATACTGAGAGCTAGCCTGATAGAAGCCATGTGGTGGCAATAAATTTGGTCCCGCTGGTCACCGTATCGCCTTTGTGAAGCTCGTCAGAAGGGAAAACAACGGCATGGCCTGGAGTCGCCTTCACCAGCATTCCCCGGTCGGGGAACACTGTCGAGCCACCAGTAAAATCCCCGTTTAGATAAGTCACGAAGCTGTAAATACGATCCAAGGTCGGCCCCGAGTCACGATGCTCCTGATAGAATCCTCCCGCGTTGTACCGGACTATGGTTGTGGGGGACATCTTAACTACGCTCAAGCGAAGAGGAAGTATAGCCGCAGCTTGGACGATCGCGCCAGAAATTGCCTGGTGATACGCAGCCGTTCGAGTTGCGGCAAGAACCTCACAGTGGCGAAACTCCTCCTTAACAACCCTCTCCCCTGTGGGAGACACAACGGTCGCGGGAGTCCAACCCTCGCAAACTCGCAACTCACGAATAATGCTTTCGCACTGCTCTGTTGAAAGTATAGGGGCGAGCCAAAGCCCGGCGGCTAGCTCAGAGCAGTGAGCACCTTTGAACTGGTTCATATTGTCTCGCAGTCGATAAGACCGTTTGCGTCAAGCGATTTCCAGGCTTCTTGTATTAGCTAAGACCATCTTCTAGAGTTTGGCAATGGTCGCGTTTGCAACACTCTCTCGGTGCATTCATCTGTGTGAGGATGGATCATTGCGACGACTAGCAAGCGGATCTTTTTGCGAGGTGACGTGGTGAGCACGCAGACATCTCAGGTCGAGTGGGAAGGTGCCTATCTCAGCGGCAATTGCGCATGGGATACCCGAATGCCGACTCCGGAGCTATTGAGCCGCCTTCAAGACCTTAATCTTGGGGCATCGCGCATTTTGGAGATTGGTTGCGGCACCGGCGCCAACGCGATTGCGATGGCGCAACAGGGCCATGAGGTTACGGCGATTGACTTTGTTGAGAGCGCTATTGGAGTGGCTAGATCTGCGGCCGCAGATGCCGGGGTTTACGTGGAATTCGAGGTGGCGGACGCCTTCGGTTATGCAAACGACAGTAGACGCTTCGATGTTGTATTCGATAGTGGCGTGTACCATTCCTCTAGACGGACCTCACTGCGCAAATACATGGAGCTCGTATGGTCGGCATTAAGACCCGGCGGGCTGCTAATAACTTTTGTTGGAAATCCTGAGGATGGTCAGATCTTTGGACCGAAGCGAGTGAGCGCGTATGATCTCTTGAGGGAGCACCAGCCCTTCTTCGAGCTTATTGACCTTCGGCGTTTCCTTTTTGAATCGACCGCGGAGGAAATGCGCCCGTTGGGCTGGTCGGCCGTGTTTCAGAAGCGTTTTGAATCACTCGGCGTGTCGGATGTTCTACTAAATGCTCTCCCAAACTCGGTGCGAATTGGCGGGAAAGGCGCGCCGCTTAGTCCGCGACTTGAAGAGTTGCTGCGAACATTCAGCATCGCCAGCCACTACCCTTGGCAAATGAGAATGGAAGCATTATTCGCAAGCAGAGACGCAGCCGACTTGTCCATACTCTATTCCGCTCCAGATCGCGTAACGGGGCAGAAACGGAACGTGCACTATGTGCGCACGGACGCCTTCAAATCGGCGGCCTCAAATGAGGAACTTGCCGATGTTATCCTAACCAACCTGGTAGTAGTAGCGGTTCATGAGCTTTTGGAGAACATATATGTCGATGGTAAGAGGACATTCGACCCCCACTCAACTGCAAGATTTCTAGACACGCGATATGCTGAAATTCTGACATTAAGCCAGTCCGGGGTCACGAGATAAGCCAAGGTGACGCGGGGGAACGCGCGGAGTCGCGGTGGCGCCAAGGGCTGACATCTCGCCAAATCGATAAGTGCGGAAGAGCGCGTTTCGCGACTGTCAGCTTGGCGCGGGTCTTGCTTGGTTTGCCGGCAGCGAAATGTGCTATCTGATCGGCATGTGCCTCAACCAAAGTCGGGCGGGATATTCCGCGAGACATCGAACCGATCGACAAGGCGCAGCACATCGGCCATGAGTATGTCGGCGCCCGCGGGGAACGATGGAAGACAATACCTCAAATCCGGCGGCGTAGGCACAAGGCGGCGAGATCAGCCGAATTGCCGGGCTGCCGCCAATCTGCGTAGACTTTGTCTATGCTGAGAATCGGCTCCCAATTACAGCTTAGCGCCTCTGACCTGGTCGGCCACTTGAACTGCGGCCACCTGACGGCGCTTGACCTCCAGGTGGCGGACGGCGCGCTCGAAAAGCCGAAGATCTGGGACCCACTGCTCGAGATCCTGCAGCAGCGCGGCGCCGCGCACGAGGCGGCCTATGTCGATCACCTGCGCGCGTCCGGCCTTACAGTCGCGGTCATCGAGGGCAAGGGCATCGATGACAGCTCGGTGGCCGCCACGATCGAGGTGATGCGCTCCGGCGCGCAGATCGTCGTGCAGGCGGCGCTGCGCGCGTCGCCCTTCACGGGCCGGGCCGACATCCTCCGGCGCGTCGAGACGCCAAGCGATCTCGGCGAATGGTCCTATGAAGTCGTCGACACCAAGCTCGCCCGCGAAACCAAGGGCGGGACGGTGCTGCAGCTCTGCCTCTATTCTGACCTCGTCGGGCAGGTGCAGGGCCTCGTGCCAGAACATGCCTACGTTGTCGCGCCCCTTACCGGCTTCGAGGCGGAGGGGTTTCGGGTCAGCGACTATGCCGCCTACTACCGCAATGTCCGCGAACGCTTCGTCGCGTCCTTGAACGGAAACGGCGGCACCTACCCGGAGCCGGTCGCTCATTGCGATATCTGCCGCTGGCGCGGCCGATGCGACGACCAGCGCCACCAGGACGATCACCTCTCCCTTGTGGCCGGGATCACGGCCGTGCAGCGCGGCGAGCTCGCCGGCCACGACGTGGCCACCATGACTGCGCTGGCCGAGCTCCCCCTTCCGCTGCCGTGGAAGCCGGAGCGCGGCGCCGCTTCGTCCTACAATCGCATCCGGGAGCAGGCCCGGATCCAGGTCGCGGGGCGCGCGGCCGGGCAGGTGCTCCATGAAGCGCTGCCGATAGAACCGGGCTTTGGCCTGTGTCGCCTGCCGCTGCCGGACGACGGCGACATTTTCTTCGATCTCGAAGGCGACCCCTTCGTCGGCGAAGGCGGCCTTGAATATCTCTTCGGCTATGCCTTCAAGGACGCGGAGGGCGCGCTCACCTACGTCGCCGACTGGTGTCTCACGCCGGCCGATGAAAAGGCCGCCTTCGAACGCTTCGTCGATTTCGTGATCGAGCGGCGAGCGCACCATCCCGGCATGCACATTTATCACTACGCGGCCTATGAGGTGGGCGCGCTAAAACGCCTGATGGGGCGCTACGCCACGCGCGAGGAAGAGATCGACGCTCTGCTGCGCGGGCAGGTCCTGGTCGATCTTTACGCGGTGGTCCGCCACGCCATCCGCGCCAGCGTCGAGAGCTATTCCATCAAGAAGCTGGAGCCGCTCTACGAATTCATGCGCGCGGTGTCGCTGCCCGATGCCAATTACTCCTTGAGTAGGGTCCAGGCCCGTCTAGAGCTCGGGGATGCAGGCGGGATCAATGCGGATGATCGGGCCGTCGTGACGGGCTACAACCAAGATGACTGTGTCTCGACGGAGCGGCTTCGGGACTGGCTGGAGGGCCTGCGGACTGGCGCGGTCGCCTCAGGCGTGGATATTCCCCGGCCCGCTCCGCCTGGTGAGGACGCTCCCCCGGATATTACAGCCTGGCAGGCGCGGATCGATGCAGTCGTGGCCGTGCTGACCGATGGCATTCCGGTTGACTCCGCGGAGCGCAGCGCCGAGCAACAGGCGCACTACGTGCTGGCGAACGTGCTCGACTGGCATCGCCGGGAAGAGAAGGCGACCTGGTGGGAATATTTCCGGCTGGCGGCGCTGTCAGCGGACGAGCTGGAGGACGAGCGGGCAGGCATTGCCGGCCTCGAGTTCGTGGATACCGTGGGCGGAACCGCCAAGGCCCCTATCCACCGCTATCGATTTCCCCCGCAGGATGCGGAATTTCGCGGCGGGGAGGATTTGCGCAGCGTCGGCGGCGAGCGTTTCGGCAAAGTCGAGGGCGTCGACCTGGAACATCGCTTCATCGACATCAAGAAGCGGGGCGACACTGCCGGTTTTCACCCCGAAGCGATCTTCGCCCATACCTACATCGACACGGCTGTCCTGGCCGAGTCCCTGGTGCAGATCGGCGAGTACGTGGCCGGTCATGGCATAGGCGATCCCGGTGCCTACAAGGCGGCGCGCGATCTGCTGCTGCGGCGGCCGCCCGATGCCGGCGGCGCGGCGCTGCGCCAGCCGGGCGAGAGCCCGGTCGATGCGGCCTGCCGCCTCGTGCCGGCCTTGCAGGGCGCGCTCGCCATCCAGGGACCGCCTGGCGCGGGCAAGACCCATACCGGCGCCTACGCGATCCTTGCGCTGGTCAGGGCCGGCCTTCGCGTCGGGGTGACCGCCAACAGCCACAAGGTCATTCGCAACCTGCTCGCGAAGGCCGCCGAGGAGGCAGCGAAGGCAGACTTCGACCTGCAGTGCCTGCACAAGGTCACGGATGCGGAAGACGATGTCCCGCACCTCACCTTCACCACGAAGAACCCCGAGGCCCTCGGCGCCTTTGCAAGCGGCTACCGCGTCCTCGGCGGCACGGGGTTCCTGTGGGCCCGGCCCGATGCAGCTGGCCTCGTCGACGTGCTGTTCGTGGATGAGGCCGCGCAGATGTCGCTCGCCAACGTGATTGCCATATCGCCGGCCGCAGCCAGCCTTGTCCTGCTTGGCGATCCGCAGCAGCTTGAGCAGCCGATGCAGGGCTCGCACCCCGAGGGCACGGAGGTCTCGGCCCTCGACCACCTTCTCGGCGGACGGCAGACCATCGCCGAGGACGAGGGCCTGTTCCTCGACCAGACCTGGCGCCTCCACCCCGACATCTGCCGGTTCACCTCCGAGCTGTTCTACGAAAGCCGCCTCCTTCCCCGTCCCGGTCTCGAGAACCAGGCCATCCTGATGGGCGGCCCGCTTGGCGGGAGCGGCCTGCGCTATGTCGCGGTGCAGCACAGTGGCAACCAGAACTCCAGCCCGGAGGAAGCCGACCGTATCCGCAATATTGTGACCGGGATCCTCGCTTCGGGCGCACGTTGGCGCGACCGCGAGGGCAACGCGGCGTCGCTCACCCCGAACGACATCCTGGTTATCGCGCCCTACAACGCGCAGGTCTTCGAAATACAGGCGCGCCTCCCCGGCGCGCGGGTAGGGACGGTTGACAAGTTCCAGGGGCAGGAGGCGCCCATCGTGATCTATTCCATCACGACCTCCAGTTATGCCGACGCCCCGCGTGGCATGGAGTTCCTCTACAGCGCGAACCGGCTCAACGTGGCCACCTCCCGTGCCAAGGCACTGTGCATTCTCGTGGCCAATCCGGACGTGTTCGAGCCGGAATGCCGGACGCCGCGCCAGATGCAGCTCGCCAACGGCTTCTGCCGCTACCTGGAAATGGCCGATTTGGCCGATCCATAGCCGTATCGCAGTGGCGCGGTCATGGCCGTTGAAAGGCAGCCACGAGCAAGAATGTCCAGGTGCTCGACACCGCACCTGTCAAGGCGGCCGGGATGGCGATCATGGCCGCGCCGCTGCAGGCGCACCCGGCCATCGCCGAGACAGATGGAATGGGGGCGGAGCCGGCGCGCTAGGCTGTTATGGTTCCCATGCCCCAGCTGCGCACAGGCCAGGAACCCTCGCTTGCCTCCTCCACGGTGAAATAAAAGTCTTTGAACCGCCGCGCTTCGATGCGAGGCAGCATGTCCGAAAACTGCGCCCTGGTGACTTGGAGGGAGAGGCTCAGCGACGGAAGGCGATCGGCCGGGAAGAGCGTGCCCGCGTCAGGGAACTCCGTCTTCAAGGGCGTGGGCGCCATGATCATGACAATGCCCGGCCACCGGAACGCCGCGTCCGGCATGATGAGCGTGGCGGGGAGAATGACATAGGTGAACTCGACCGACTGGCGGGGCGGGCCCGGCTGGACCACCTGGCCGAAGTTGACGCTGGCCGGGGCTACGATCTCGCCGCGCCACTCGCCCGCCACGATCGGCGGCAGCTTCAGACGGTCGCCCTTCTTGCGGACGGTCATCCGGCAGGCGTGGCGCCGGGAAGCGTGGCAATATCGATATCCGCTGCCTCCAGCCTGCGCCTGGCCGCCGCGACGACCTCGGCGCCAAACTGCGGCGCGTGCCGCAGGACGATCGCTTCGCCGGTCAGCTCCGGCATGTTCCGCTCCAGCAGCATGTCAAAGCCGTCGGTGCTCTTGGCGCTCGTGGCCCAGTCTTGAAGGGTCTGGACCACTCCCGCCCTTGCGACTTTCTGCCTTGTGCGTGCGAGCCGGGTCGTCTTTCCCCGCTCTTCGGACAGGACATGCTCGAAGGCATGTATCGTCTGCCAGAAATCATGCTCCACGGTCCCCGGCTTCTCCTTGGGCAGGACCGAAACCAGCTTGCGGAATGCGGCGTCGGCGACGCCCGGCTCACCCTTGTCCCGGGCGTTCCTGATCCACGATCTCAGCTTTTCGGGATCATTGCAGTTCTCGATCAGTCCCAGGATCTTCGCGATGTCGCTCATGCGGTCCTCCCTTTGCCCCTGGCCAGCAAGCCTTTCTTGCCCACCACAGTGACTGCGAGGGACCCGAGGTAGCTTCCAAGACGCGGCCCAGCAAAATAAAGTTGCCCGGCTTGTAATATGCCCATTTCCAAATGGCTTTGATCGACCATGCGTTTGGTCATATATGCTTACCGGAAAGCATGGGAATGCGGTATGCGCAAGGCAAGCCTAGCACTCGAAGCGTTCATTGACGAAACGATCCAGAAAGGGCGCGAGAAACGATACGTCCCAACTGTCTTCATAGGGATGCGTCAACAGCTAGGCACTATCCCCGCCATATCGAAGCTCGTCCGAAGCGGCGACATCCAGAGCGGCTTCAAACGCCTTCACAAGCTCAATCTGCTTGATTGGACGATTGAGGCAGCCGTCGAGAAATTCCCTGATGAGTTTACTGGCGACGATCTCGAATGCGCCGCGTTCCGACTGCGTGAGGCGCGAAAGAAAGATCGTTGAATGCCAACCGGCGACCTTGCACAGCCGTGATGCCGGCGTGCAACGCTGCTTCGGCTGCCACGATGCCGCGAGCGAGCTCCTGAGGTGTTTGCGTTCTCAATTTAAGCGAAGTTCCATGGGCTCGCCTCCCGTGGCCCAATTTTGCCAATATGAACAAAATAAGAACAAAGAGTCAGGCGTGCCCTTGACGAGAGAGGAATATGTTCCTTATTTCAGCATGATCTGGAGCAACAAAGGACCATGGCTCGGCGTCAATCGCGCCGGCCGGCGAAGCTATGGCGAAAACAGCGGAAGACAATTTTCGGATCGAAGTCTGGGATCGCGAGGAGCAGGCTTTGGCAGAAACCATTTCGCGTTCTCCCGATTCAACTGTGAGCCAGGCGGCCTGGCAGGCCGCCATCCGGCGCCGGCCGGGCATGCTGCTGATCCACTACAACAGCCGGCATGTGATGGAGAAAATCCTGACACCAGGCGAGGTGAAGATCCCGCCACAGGCCATCATCGACGGCAGCGTTCATGCGGGCCTCGATGTGGCACTCGGAGATCTTCGCGAATGGCACGTGTTGCGTGCCTGGTGCAGATCCTGTTCCCACCATGCAACGGTGAAGCCAGCCGGGCTCATCGAGCGCTATGGAAATGGCGCTCTGTTCAGTTCGGTCGAGCGAGCGCTTTTTTGCACGAGTTGTGACAGGGGCGGGCCGGTCCGGCTGGAAATTCACAAGCTGCCACGCAATTGAGAGGAGCTGGAAAGGGTGCACCTGATCGATTTCTTCAGGCTAACACGGCGCTGGTACCGGCCAATCCTATCGCATCGTCGCCGATCAGCGGCCGGATTGTCGATAAGCGGAACTGCGCGCGATTTTGGCCGGTCAGCTTCCATCCTGGCGCAAAGCATGCGGACCGCCGCCGGCGGGGACAGTCGGTCCCGCGTCCCGTCCTGCGGCCGGCGCTATGCTGACGCTCCTACGGCTGTCCCGTTCACCGCCCGCGGCGGGGGCGAATTTCCTCCGTCCTACGCGCGACAATTGTCCGCTGTTGCGGACGCGCAGGGAGCTTAGAGCGCCGACGGTTGCCGGCGCCGAGATAGACGAAAAGGATCGCTCCCGGTCGCCTCGGGGGTTTGTCAGCTAATCTTCACACCAGTTCCATTCGGTGCGATCTTGAGGCAAGCTTTCTGTCGCAACGCCTCAAGACTGAATGGAGAGACGAACCTCGCCATTTAAGACCACGCCGTTCCGAAGCTTCATGCCGTAGGTCACAAGCCCCTACTCGGTGAAAGGGCGCTCACTTCAATGCTCCGAGACCTAAAGGGTTTTGGCTCCGATGAAAAACGTAACGGTGGTGACTGGCGAGGATTACAGCAATCATCGCAGCCGTCGGCAGACCCACCGCCGTTGTTCTGTGCGTTCGTCGCGCGCCGACATGCTATGTTGACGCTGACCCTTCTCGCAGAGGCGGCTGACCGGCACCCGCCTTTTTGTCTCGATTATGATCTAGCGTGCGCCCCAGTCTGAGTTCCAGGCCGTATTTGCTTACCAGGTTCATCACCATATCAGAGAGCACGGCACGGTGCTCATGCGTTCGAGCGGCCCGATAGATTGATTGGACTTCTGGTTCGGCGTTGGCCACAAGCGGATCGATGCGCGCCAGGATGTAGGACGACGTGTTGAGGTGTTCCACGAAGAGCGTGGTCGTGCCAGCGTCGCGGATTCCACGAAAGAGATCTTCGAGCAGGTCTTGACGATGGCGGTAATGCGGGAACAGGGGTCCAATGAAGGCGTAGGTAGGAATTCCTGTCAGGTTGAGCGCCGTGAGCGTGCTAAGCCGCTCCGAGGCAGGTGGAGCGTGAGCTTCCATGAATCGACCAATCGCGTCGTCTGTCGTTGTAATCGTGATGCCAACCTCCTTGGCGTTGAGCGAGGCGATCACGTCTGTGTCGCGAAGTACCAGCGGACTCTTGGTCAAAATGCTCAGCATGCCGGGGTAATCGTTGTCGCGCAAAACTTCCAGAATGCCCCGCGCTAGCCGGTATTTTTTCTCTGGGCCTTGCCAGGCATCTGTGACGGAACTCATCAGGATCGTCGAGTTGCGCCTCTTTGTTGGCAGGCGATTCAGATCAGCGCGGAAGACTTCGACTGCGTTTTTCTTCACCGAAAGATAGTCACCCCAAGCGTCGTTTGATTCGCCCACGAAACGCCCCATGAACGAGGCATAGCAGTAGGCACACGCAAAGCTGCATCCAGTGTATGGGTTCACGACATAGTCGCTTGCAGGCAGCTTGCTGGCCACCAGCATGGACTTGCATACGATCTCATTGACGCGCATGGGTAGCTCCCTGAGTTCCGCTGTGTGATGCCGTACTCTTGGAACCAAAGCGAAGCATCGCAATCATGGTGAGCGCTGCCGCCAGGGCACAAACCGCGCCGACAGCAGGAAGGGTGCCGGCACTCCATCCAAACAGGCTGACGCCCCCAATAGCGAGCGTCACACCAGTCAGATGGCCGCCATCTTCGGCCCGCTCCAGGCGTACATGGGAAAGGCCCTCCCGCTTGTGCAAAAGGGTCAGGCAATAGACTGTGCCACCGCCAAATCCCGATAGAACCCAAAACACCATGGCGGCCCACGGCGCGTCGCTCAAAGCCGACAGCACCAACAGCACGACCGTCAGGGAGAGATGGCCGAGAATGAAGACTGGTCTCGGTGGGAATCTTTGCCAGAGCATTTCGGCGGAGAGATAACTAATCCAACCAAGTGCGAACCAGACCCCGACAAACGGGATGCCGCCAAGTCCTGGACGCGCCACCAAAGCCGGAACTGCATAGGCGTACGCGAAATAGTGCGTTTGATGGATGAGCATTGTCCATTCCAAGGAATGCTCCGGCAGGAGCGGGCGCCGAGGCGACCGCTTCCTCATGACCGACATTGCGGGAACGGCAGCCGCAAGCAAAGCCAGTACACTGAGCATCGAGGCAGGCATCGGCAGCAGAGTGCTCAGCACGAACCCGCAAACGCGCGCCAGGCGTTTCTGCGCCGTCGTTGGCCGGTCACCATCATCGCCAGCAGCAATGGCACGGCGAACAGACTGGAGGGCCCAACTCGATACGGCGAGGGCTACAAACCAGCCCGGTGTTGCTATTTGCAAGACCAATAGCAACACCACAGCTATGGTTGCCACGAGGGCAAGCGTCGACCGTCCGGTGTGCGCCGAGATCGGGAAGGCATTCCCGACCTGGTAGGCTAGCCCGGCAGCCAGCAGGGTTGTAATACTTCCACCCAAATTTAGCAGGGCCGCGATCGGTCCGAGCTCCAAGAGGCTTGCCGCCGACGCCAAACCAAGCAACTGATATTTGTGTGAGACGAGCGCCATGTCACGCCGCCTCCATGCGGATTGCGCCTGGCTGAGGACAGAGTTCGGCGCACAGACCGCACCCGTAGCAGGCGTCACTGATTACCGGCACGCGGCTGGCCTGGCTTTTGATGAAGGCGCAGAAAACAAGCTTGGTGCAAACGCCGCAGGGATCGCATTTGGCGGGGTCGACAACGGCGCGCACAGGTCGAACGGTTTCGGGAGCATCATGGTTGCGTACACGCAGGGCATGGCCGCGCAGTGTCGACAAGTCGGCAGCGCCCGACTGCTCAAGGAGCTGCTCGAGCTTGTCATTGGTCCGCGCGATCCAGTCGTAGCCCTGGATGACGATTTGCGTTGCGACCTGGACGGTTGTTGCGCCCAACATGATCGCCTCGATTATGTCGGCCGCGCCGCGCATGCCGCCACCGACGCACAAATCAGGCATGCCGGCGTCGGCCAACACCCGCGCATACTGGAACGCAATTGGCTTTTGCCAATCGCCCCCAAACAGCGAACATTCAAGGCCGCCATTCCAGGCATCGATCAACGGCGCGCCATCAACTGCCAACGGTGGTGGCACGCGGATCGAATCGAGCAGAAACACCGTGTCGATAGCGCCGACGCGGATTGGCTTCCAAGCACGGTCGTGCGGATCCGGCACCACGGCCTCAGCGTCCCAGAGCTGTACATATGCAACCAGCACCGTTGTGTTGGTTGCGCAAAAGATCAGGAAATTACAGGAAGCCTTTCCAGCGGAACTGCGCACAAGGTTACGCGACCTCGCCAACGAGCGCCGCCGCTTTGGCTATCGACGGCTGTTCATTCTGCTCAGGCGCCAGGGCGAGCCATCAGGGGTCAACCGTATCTATCGTCTTTACCGCGAGGAAGGACTGACGGTGCGCAAGCGCCGGGCACGGCGGCGAGCGGTCGGCACGCGGGCGCCGATCCTGGTTGAGGCGAAGCCGAACGCGCGCTGGTCGCTGGACTTCGTCCATGACCAGTTCGCCTGCGGGCGGCGGTTTCGGGTGCTGAACATCGTCGACGACGTGACGCGCGAATGCCTTGCCGCGATCCCGGACACGTCGATCTCCGGTCGGCGCGTTACTCGGGAACTGACTGACCTGATCGCCCGGCGCGGCAAGCCGGACATGATCGTTTCCGACCACGGCACAGAGTTCACCTCGAACGCCATCCTCGCCTGGTCGAAGGATCATCGCGTCGAATGGCACTACATCGCGCCGGGCAAGCCGATGCAAAATGGCTACGTCGAATCCTTCAACGGCCGAATGCGCGACGAGCTGTTGAACGAGAGCCTGTTCTTCGGCCTCGACCACGCCCGCAGTGCCATTGCCGAATGGAGGCAGGACTACAATCCTGTTTCATAACACCCATCTGTCTATGTCGTTGAAGTGAATAGGTTTTGCTGATCTGGATGCGATCCCGTGGGGTATTTTGGGTTTTGCCGCGCGCGATGAACGATGCGCTGTGCCGCAGGTTCGCCAAGCGTTGATCGGCTGAAGACCCATGGACCATCCGGCAGAGGATGAACGCCTTCGATCTCGCCCGCCTCGGCGGCGAGCCTGAGGGTCTTCGGTGCAACGCCGAGAAGGCGCGCCGCCTTGTTCAGGTTAAGCCATGGCTCTTTGCCGTCCGCCGCTGGCCGGAAGACAGGGATCTTATGATGCGACCTGTGCGCGGTGACCCGTTCGCGTGTCCATCGATTGCCGTGGCCGGTCACCAGTCCATTGCGGTTGAGGATGCCAGCAATCAGATCATCATTGGCGATGAGCACCAGTTGGCGGACGGCCGCGATGATATCGCCGGACGTGCTGTTGCGCTGTCCACGGCGCCGCTTCGGCAGGCGCAGTTCAGTATGGACGCCGCCAACCCAATGGATCAGAAGAACGATCTCTGACGCTTCGTCATCGATATCGGCGACCACCTCCCGGATGACGGTGCGAACGATGCGCTTCTTGAGCCTTGCATCCGTCGTCGGCGCCGCCCATACAGCCTTGAGATCGGCGGCGAGCGCGGTGACGTGTATTGGCGACAGAAGTGATGGCTCCGATGTCGAGGCATCATGCGCGGCAATCCTGCTCTCGATCTCGCCGACACGCGTAAGCGCCCGGTTCCATCGCAACTCCAGTTCCGCCGCGACCAGCCGGTTCTGCGGATCGATGGCGTCGTATTGCCGGAACGCCCGATCGGCGTTGTAGCGTGCCGCCTCGCGATCGCGCATCAGAGCATCGCGGACCTGATCGCGGCGACTGGCCGCTTGCGCTTCGGCCTCGACGGCCGCGGCTATCGCTGCCGGCTCGACAACCCGCAGAAGAGCTTCCTCGATGGCGTCGTCGACGCGTAGTCCACCGAAGGCGATGCAACGCGGCTCGCCATTGTCAAGCAGACCACGCCAGCAGGAATAGCGCGGAATGTTGTGCTTGGTTCCCGTGTAGCGGACCGTCAGCTTGCGGCCGCAGCGCCGGCAGCGGACAAGGCCGGCGAGCAGAGCGTCGCCATGCTTGGGCGCCCCGTGATGCCGGCTCGTGGGCACGTTGTCGCTCACCATCTTGCGGATCGCTTCCGCCCTTTCCCAGCTGACGTAGCCTTCGTGTGCACCCGGGATCAGCGCCAGCCATTCATCACGCGCCTTACGGCGGCTGCGCGAACGAATGGCTGTTGCATCATATCCCGACGCAGCACGAGTCTTACCATAGGCGTAGGCGCCGCCGTAGATCGGGTTCTCGATCATTCGGTGGATGGTCGCATAGCTTGGCCTGCGCCAGACCACATCGCCATTGTTGCGCTTGGCAGGCAAATCCAGCCCATGTTCGAGGAACCAGAGCAGGGCCTGGCGGGCACTGCCGAGTTCCGCCACCTTGTCAAACACAAGGGTGATGGCCTCCTGCATGCGATGGTCGGGATCCTTCTCCAGCCGGTCGCCGACCTTCACGAAGCCGACCGGGGAAGCGACGACGAGTTCACCGCGCCGGGCCTTCTCATAGCGGGCCGACAAGGAGCGCTGACGCAGAAGATCGAGCTCATACTCGTTGAGACTGCCCTTCAATCCCAGCAGCAGCCGGTCATTGCCCTGGCGCGGTGCGTAGACCGTCTCCTGGTCGATCAGCACGGTATCGACGACGCGGCACATCTCGATGAGCTGCTGCCAGTCGCGGCTGTTGCGGGCGAAGCGCGATACCTCCCGCGCCGCAACCGCCCCAACCTTGCCGAGACAGACTGCTGCGACCATCCGATCGAAGCCCGCTCGCGCGACACCGCCAGCAGCAGAGCGGCCGAGATCGTCATCGACCGTCTCGATGCAAGACCAGCCGAGCGCGACCAGGCGATCGCGCATCGCATACTGCAGGGCGCTGCTCTCACGATTGTGCAGAACCTGATGGGCCGAGGACTGCCGCACATAAAGGATCGCCTTTCGCTCCAGATGGTGGGGCCGGATCTTCTCATGCATCATGGCGTGCCTCCTCCCGTGGAACGGCGCGCTCGCCGTCGACGTGGTCGAGGATCAGGCACACCATCAGCTTTGTCAGCGTCAGGCGCGTCTCTTCCGGCAGCGCCTGCCATGGTGGCATCTGCGCGGTCTCCGCATCGTGCGGGTTGGAGAACAGATCGAACTGATATGTCGTGGGCTGGCGCGGCATGGACCTCTCCCCGATTCGCGTCGTGAGGATCCGATGCTGCGCCCGAAACCTCCAATTGCGATGGGGTGTGGGAATTGGCCGTCGCGTCCTGCAGCAGTGTCACCAAGACGCCAAGCGTTCTGGGATCGACATGTGGGGCAGCGGCAATGCGCCACGCGGTGCAGACCGCGCGATCAAACATCCAGGCCGGAACCTCCAGCCACCGATCGGAGGCGTGGCCAGAGAGACTGCAGCGGAAAACCTCCCGGTCAGCCTTCTCGATCACCTCATGAACGTGAACACAACGCCCGGCCCAGGGATGCCATGGATAAAGAAACTTGCGTTCCTCGGTCCCGTGGGCGTTCTCTCGTCGTGTTGTACAACACCGCGAGGCCGCATTCCTCGCTCGGCTACCAGACCCCGGCGGCCTTCGCCGGAACCCTCGCCGCAACCGGCTCCGACGCTGCGCTAAATGAAGGCTTCGCGTCTCCGCCGGTTGCTCAAACCGCGCCATACGGCGTAACAGAAACGGCCGGACTCTAATCGCCACTGGATGAAAGTTCAGTGGCAGGTCACGCGCATTAAAGACGTGTGATTTTCCATCCCCCGATCGGGCAAATAATCCGTTTCCTTCCGACAATCCATATCCCGTGGCAATATTGTACAGCGAAGCTTAGCTTTCATCGTTTCGATCGGCTGCGGATAACCTTGCCGATCCGTTGGGAAGCGAGGAGACTTTCCCCTCTCTTCCCCGCCATTGCCGTCTGTGCAGAGCAGGACCGCCGGCTCGCAAGGCGGCCGACTAAGGCAAGCCTCACGATCATTTCCATCCGCCCCGCTCGACCGCGCAGTCCGGGTCCGCGCGTCGGCATTGGCCCCCATCACTCCCGCGCGCTCACGCGCCCCCGGAAGGCATGCCGGGCGACATGCCTTCGGCAATGACGGAAAAAGGAGTGACCACAATGAACATGATCACAAACACCAAAGGCACCGACAGCAGCCGGCAGCAGCCGGCTTCAAATGGCTTTCGCGTGGATATCTCCCGCGGCGAGCGCATCGGTCGCGTGTCGTCGGAATGGTTTTCGCGTCCTGACGACGAGCGCTATCTCTCGCTGACTGAGCTTTATGATGCCGTGCGAGCCCGCGCGGACCGCGCCACAGCCCGCACCGTGGAGAGCCGCGCGATCCGCGTCGAGGCAAGCCGTGAGAATGCCGAACGGCTAGCGGTTATCGTTCCAGGACGGGGGCAGCCAATCGCGCCCACACATTGGAGCTTCGGTCAGCTATGCAGCCTTGTCGGTGCACCCGCAAACTATATGCGGCAGCTTCCCGCTCCGTTGGCAGGTATCAATCTGCAGCATGGCTTGCTCAATCACCGCGCCGAGCTAGTGAAAACCCTTGAGGCGGAGGACGGACGCGTCGAACTTCGCGCTGTCACCGGCCCGGACTATGGCCGCATCTGGGATCGAGAACTTGTCGCCGCCGTCGTGAAGATCGCAGGCAATGGCACTGGCGACACCATGTGGAAAGTGCCCGGCATGCTGGATTGGGCGACGATGACGCATAACCCATTGATAGACGTCACCAAGGACACCACCACGCTTTACGCGAGCGACCGTGACGTGTTCCTGTTTCTGGTGGACGATACCCACCCCATCGAAGCTGGACGCCTTCCGAATGGAGAGCCGGATTTGTATTTCCGAGGCTTCTATTGCTGGAATAGCGAAGTCGGCAGCAAGACCCTCGGGATAGCCAGCTTTTACCTCCGCCGTGTGCATGAACCGCAACCTTTGGGGTGTCGAAGGGTTCGAGGAAATCAGCATCCCGCATTCGAAATTCGCCGCACAGCGTTTTGCCCACGAGGCAGCACCTGCCTTGACCAGCTTCGCCAATTCTTCGCCCGCGCCGTTCATCGCGGGCATCAAGGCCGGTCGCGAGAAGATCGTCGCCCGCAGCGATGACGACCGCGAAAACTTTCTGCGCAAGCGCGGATTCTCCAAGGCAGAAACCGGCAAGATCATCGAAGCGGTTTTGCATGAGGAAGGCAGGCCACCTGAAAGCATCTTCGATTTCGTGCAGGGCATGACCGCGCGCGCTAGGACCAAACCCCATCAGGACAGCCGTCTTAAGCTGGAAGGAAAGGCGAAGGCGTTGCTCGAAAAGGCGGCCTGACCGTCGGACACTGCGCGGTCGGAAATCTGACCGCGCAGATGTTCACACTATCTGCGGTCGCGCCGGCTCGTGGCCGCCGCTTGCCGGGCTTTGACCGGCTCGCGATGCAAGTTCAGTCAGATTGCGGCGCGTTCACTTTCGACTATCAATTGGAACAGTTCGATACTCAACGTGCTTGATTTCGCGTTCGAACTGCCACACCCTCTTTAATAAATCATGCGGATCGAAGCAGCCAGATCGAGGAATTCGACAACATCGATCAGCTGACCATCGGACTCGCGGCGGCAGCACCTGCTAGAGATCGACGGGCGGGAAGGCGCGTCGAGATGCTATCAGCTCTGGAACTCTAGCTCTCGGTCCGCCCAATACCTCTTGCTTATACTAAGGTTAAGGTCATATATTGTCGGTGCTAAACGGGCTCACTCTTGCGAGAGGATATTTTGATGACTATGATGCATGCAGCGGTCGCCGTTCGCGCTTATTTGCAAGCCGCAGGACTGCCAGAATTCGACCAAGCAAACTGGAGCAAAGCTCGGGAATTGCTGTTGGGACAGCAGGCTGCAAAAGATAACACCAACTTTCTTAAGCTTGACGTTTCGTCCTCGGCAGCTCAATCTTCGCTAGAGGCGAACTCCTCAAAAATTGCAGGTTAACCAGGCCTGCCTGGTTTCCGGGAGCAAGGCAGCAGTCGCTTCGTCTACGAGGCTGGAGCGATGCGTGAACTTGAGCGAACGGAGCGCCTCGATCGAGCGCGGAGGATAGCGGCAAGTTGGCAACTTGACGCGTCTCAAGAATGTGCGATCGTGATCGGGTCTACCGCACGGGGTTGGTCTGAACACTCGTCGGACATAGATATCGCTGTAATCTCGCCCTTTAAGATGAGAGGTGACCTGGAGTATATTGCGGATATTTCTGTTACGTACTTAGACCTGTCAATGGTGGAATTTCTTTTAGGTTTAGATACCCTCGATCTTATTCAACTTAGGGTACTTAGCAATCTAGCAAGCGGAATCCCCATTGTGGGAGGGCACACTATCTGCCGCCAAGCATTTGAACGCAATCAAAGCGCGGTATTGAGCGCTGACATCACCTCATTCTATTTAGAAATTGCCGCGAGCTGTGCGAAGAAACTTGTCGACGGGGATACAATACAACGATTATTCGCCCTGAACCAATCGATACAGTCTTGCGTTCTCCTAGCGTGCGCTGCGACCACCTTTCGCTTATTAAAATTGAAGTGGGCAATGTATGTCCTTCAAAAGGAGGCCCCTCGTACTTATTACCTCTGCACGCGAATATTTAACGCTCTTGGTCGCTCACCCGCATATAGAGAGCTATGTGAAGCGTTAATGTTATCTACAGCAGAGAGGGCAGATCGCTCAGATGACGAACACTTTCCACTGTCCAACATACTCACGCAAATAGCAGCTGTTCGCACCTCAACGCAATTGCCGCCGTCTACTCTTGCTTTCCTGGAATTGACGATGCTGTCCGGTGCGTTGCACAATATTAACTCAGGAGAAATAGCGGATCTCGCGATTTCCTGGGGCGATCTCCATGCCGATGTCCAGGCGCTGATCGGCGAAGCTGCCGGGATGCATTCGAGTAGGCAAGCTACGATCCGTATATGAACGTTGTGATTATATAGAGCTTCGCCCCTACTCGGAGTAGCGCATAGCAGCCACCGCCGCCCAGAGGTCTTAAGCCCCAATTGTGGTCAAGATAACGTCATTGGCGTGACGAATGTTCTGTTCAACTGGGCGATCCTGCATCTCAATAACTGGCCAACCGCATTTCGCCGCGTATCCGGCAAAGATCCCATCGCAAGCAGTCTGAAGATTTACAAAAGAGTCCCTGCCGTGCTGACTGGCAAGCCCAAAGTCCTCAATCACTCCAACTCGTCCAGATTGCTTTAGCCGCCACTCGTAAGCCAGCTGCGGACTACCGCGCACAAAGAATCCGTAGGTAGGCTGAAGCCACGCCATGAAGCATCGCTCAGCCAAGTCTAGAAAGTTTTGCACAATCGATGCCGCGAATGATTCCTCGTTCTCGCCAATTATTTCTCGAGCGATCAGCAGCTCCTTTACTATGTGTTTGTACCCGAAGGTCTCCTGTATAATAATATCGTGACCTGTCTTCGATCGGTCTATTTCATTGTGCTTGAGGAAGAAATTGCCAGCCAGCTCAACCAGCGCGGTCGCAAGGAGACCAGCTGTTGCGTTGCTTGTGAGAGAGAGGTTACCAAGCGTATTTTCTACGCCTGTGTCAATGAAAACTTGGCTCTCGCTTGGAAATAGTTTCCAAATCTCTGCTTCGCTGCGCTCCCTGTCTGCCCAACCGAACATCGTGCGAAATGTGCCAACATACAAGTCACGCAGCGTGTCTCTAACGAACGGGTTGTCAGATTCTCTCATTGCACGTCGCCACGTGACTACTTTTGGACTATACCCACGACTGTGCAGAATTGGAACAAGAGAATTAATAAGCGTGCTTTTGCCGATTCCGTCTATGCCAAGAAACGCGATATCCAATGCGTTGCTCCCTATTGCCGGCGGCTACAGCTTTACTGCAGTGACGAATAATTTCTTGCCGTGTATCTTGAACTCACGCTCGTTGATCCCGGAACCAACAAAAATCGGAGACATCTTGACCAACGTAAGTAAATATAGTATTTCATGAAGCGAATACAATCTGAAATCAAATTTCAGCGTCTCAATTCCACCTTGCGCTGACACATGTATCCACTCCATTTCTAGCCGACTGTCGCTTGCCCGTAGATGGTGATTTTTAAATATTGTTGCCGCGCCGAACGACTCTTGCCGTATGTAGCCATCGCCATATGGGGGAAAATCGCGGTTCAGTACTTCTAGAAAGAGATACCCACCTCGATGCAGTGCGGAAGCTATACGCCTAAGAACATCAACATTTTCTGCGTCTGAGTGATAGCCGAAAGTCGAATAAAAGCTCAAAACCGCATCGAAGCGATCTTGATGGTCTAAACTGCGATCATCGGAAACGAGCCACTCAACACTGACATTTGCCTGGGAAGCAGCAGCTTTTCCGATTCTGAGATAGTCTTCGTTAATGTCCAGGCCTACAACTCTGTGGCCATGCTTCGCTAGACGGATACAATGCCGACCGAGACCGCACCCAAGATCCAGTATGTCGTAGGAGCCTGGGCCGAGAGTGTTTTCGACGTAGGCCACCTCTTCATCGGCTTGCAAATCGCGAGATACTAGCTGCGCATCGCGAAATGTGGTTGAAAAAAAATCGCTCATGACCGGCTGTCGCGAAGTCTGTCTATGTTTTTCATCACCTTTTGGATGCCTACCGAGTACATCTCAAGTACGTCAGGGCAGCTTTCATGAAAGTAGGCGTCTGTGAAGCCAATCACGGTCTCGTACAGGCGCCTTGCAACCGGAAAATCTCCCGATTTCAATTCAGCCCGCGGATGTGCCACCGAATCATATTGGGCAAGTTCGATCGCCGAACCGCAAAAAGCTTGCGAGGCATGCAGGGGCTTGGTCGTCGGTTTTGATACCTTCAAGCCTTCTGCCTTAAGTGCCGTGATCAATCGATCCAACGATACTCCGCGGACATTTTCTGGAAGAAAGAAGGCCTTGTAGCCATACCAGCCTCCCCGGGTAGTGTTCGGTCGGCACACCGGTGTGCGAAAGACCTCTGTGCTTTTCAAGAGTTCCGAAATTGCATTGAAGTTTGCCGTCTTAACGGCAATGCGCTCTTCGACATCCTTAAACTGCTCGATACAGATCGCCGCCGCCAATACCGTGATCCGGTAGTTGGCCCCAAAGCCAGATTCGGCCAAGGCGTGATAAGGCTCGCGTAGATTGCTTCTGCGTGATCGTTCATGCGAGTGACCAAGGACGACGGCGCGCTCATAATATTCTCGACTATTGGTCAACAGGGCGCCTCCCATACCACCAGTCACCATTTTTGCGCCCCCGAGGCTAACGATGCCAATGTCGGCCAGGGAGCCGACCCGACGACCGCAATACCAAGATCCCACGGCATGCGCGGCATCCTCAACAACAGGAAGACCTCGACGTCTTGCCACGGTGATGATGGCGTCCATCTCGGCCGGGTGACCCCACATATGTGTAACGACAATTGCCCGTGTTCGCTCTGTTATTCGCGCCTCAATATCGATCACGTCGATATTGCCGGTTTCGGCTTCGCTATCGCAGAGCACGGGAGTGGCACCGCACAGAAAGAGCGGTGTCGCCGTTGCATGAAATGTATACGTAGGAACGATGACTTCGTCGCCCGGCGCGATGTTCAATGCAACGAAAGCAGAATGTAGGGCCGATGTCCCCGATGATGTTGCTACAACATAAGGTACCTGAAAATACGAACTCATCGCCTGCTCAAGCTCGGTAACAACAGGTCCACGGTCGAACTCGAACAGGTGGCCTTGCTTCATGAGGTCGTTGACTCGATCCATCGCCTGAGGAGAAACCCACGGCCATTCTCGACCATGCTGAACGGACACGGCTGGCTCTCCGCCGAAGAGCGCCAGACTTTCCGTGCTTCTAGATCTTAGAGAACAAGCCACGAGCAATCCTCACTTGGACACTGCACCATCGGCGTCGGGTCTATTCGAATGAATTCAGGCAAAGCTAATTGCTAGTCGCCACGTGGCATTGTCAGCGCAGTTGCCGAAGGAGAATCGCACCATTCTGTTATCGGGAAAATGCGCTGTCATCGCCTCCATCGACGGACAGAATACATCCCGAAGTGGCAGCTGATCGCTCGGAGGCCAAGAACGCGACAGCTTCCGCAACGTCGGTGCATGTAATTGATCTCCGAAGTAAGTTTCGCTGCGCATAATAGTCGGCTAGTTGCTCTGGTTGTATCTGATGCAGCGAGGCTCGCTCTTCTAACATCTCGCTGGACCAGAATTGTGAATCTCCAAATAACGCACCTGGGTTGACGACATTGGAGCGTACGCCAAATTTTCCTCCTTCGATTGCGGCTACGCGCGCGAGCTGCAGTTCAGCTGCCTTGGCGATGGCATAGGCACCAAACGCAAGACCTGGCGCTATTGCAGTCTTGGAAGCGACATAGACCAAACTGCCACCTAATCCCTGCCGTTCAAACATGCGCAGCGCACTTCGTGTCACCAGAAAATGGGCCGTGGTATTGACGTTGATACATGCATGCCATTGTTCTTCAGTAATGTCTCTCAGAAAGCCTGTTGCGCCCACGCCTGCGCACGAAACAACGACATCTATGCCCCCGAATTCGAGGATGCAGTGATGGAATGCGGCCAAGACAGCTGTACTGTCGGTAACGTCGCCCACCATCATCTCAACGCTATCCGGATGCGTCGCATCAATAGTTTCAACTACTTTCCGGAGATTTTCTCTTTCTCGATCAACCAGTAGGAGGTGAGCTCCGCGTTCAGCAAGACCGAAGGCTACCTGCCGGCCAATCCCAGAGGCCGCGCCAGTAACTAGTGCGATGCGACCCGCAAGCTCCTGCTCCAACCCCAAGCCGCTTACTTCACCTTCGTCTTCCCAGGATCTCACTATTTGCCCACCCGCCTGTAGACCGTACGCTACGTTGGCTCGCAAGCTACGGATCTCCGCCTCAGCCGCCCGGCGCGCGTCCAATCGGCTGCGGCCTATTCCCAGTACATCAGAAGTTTTGGATACCCAACTGACGGGTCGTTGAGTCGGCGTAAGGTCCATTTGACACTCTATGCTGCGATTGAAGAAACTCGCAGTCAGACCATTTGGATAGGACACAACAATCTGTCGACGATCGCGAGCTATGCGACCACGCAACGTTAGTAGGTCATCTACAAAGCCAATTTGATACGGGAGCGTGTGCGCAGGAAACTCTTCCATTCCGACAAGGGAACTCAAGCATCGAGCGATATGTGCTGCAATAGCCTCGCATTCCGCCGTATCTTCGCCCCAGCATACGATCTTGTCAGTGGCTATGATGGCATAGCCTGTCGCGTTATCTGATGTAACCTTTCGGAGAGCAGTAAAATCGACAGTGGTGAGTATGTGAATTGCCAGGTTTATTCCAGGTTCGAAAATTGCCCTTAGGTGTTCTGCTGCATGGGTCGTGCGCGCGACGTCACGCAATTCAGGGCACCTCAAGACAATCGAGAACCGTTTCGTGACAGCCGTATGCACGAGGATTTCCGATGATGGAATTTGCCCGATCTGATCTAGAGTGCTCCATCGAATCTGGGCAAGAAGGGTTTCGGAATTGGGAGCAACGTGTGTAACGGCTGTCTCAATAGCCCGAAGATCGATGACAACCTTGCTTGTCGAGCGGCCAGCGGCTGCCTCTACAATCAAAACCGCGCGGCTAACCCCGATAGGATCTGCGGCAAGAGATTTTTGCCCCCACGAAGAAGAGTAGGCCGTGTCGATTTGAGAAGGGCGCCACGCAACTTCGCCTGCCAAAGGATTTGCGACATACAATTGCGTGGGAGGCTCGTCCCATCCGTCCATCAGGTGAACCGAGGATGAAGCCCATAGCGCAGTCATGCGCTTGCTGGCCTCAAGGGATTGAGATGCTGAATCACCGGGCAAGATAGATTGCTCCCTAGCCAGCGAGATTTCAAAGAAGAGCGTCGATTTCCGCTTAGTCTTACCTAGCTTTTTTGTCGCAAGTCTTGAGCGTGCTTGTGAGATATCATCAATAGATCGCGCGCCTGTCAACTAGGTTCCAACTCCTTCGGCGCCGAGATTCCAATCGATGTAGTAGACGGATCACCAGCGACCTGCGTTCGGACGTCCATGTCTGCAGTCATATCGGCTGTAGGACAGTTTGGATCTTTGTATCGTCCCGCCGCCGCAATCCGCGAGGCGCTACCCGCCGCCGACTTGCCGTTTTGATACTCTGATGAGTTCGCATGGGTCCACGTTAAGCGCAGCTGCGATTCTACCGAGAATACTGACGCTGGCTGAAACTCTCGCACGCTCGATCGAACCGACGTAACGCATGCTCAGCCCAGAGCGGGCTGCCAGTTCCTCCTGCGTCACATCCTGATCATGGCGCAAACGACGCAGATTGATCGCCATGATCTCCTTGAGATCCATACTGACTACGGACCAGATGAGGAACTATCGTTCTAGGAATGATCGTTCCTATTCGCTATAGTCAGAACTCGATCTGACGAATGGTCTTGTTCAAGCTGGACAGCTCGTACTGTGCTTAAACCTCTGCTCGATCCCGATATCGCCGACGTTGCGCCGGACGCCTCCATCCTGACTGGCTACGACGAAGAGCATCTCCTCACTTACATTCGTCTTCTCGATGCTGCAGCCGAGGACGCGGATTGGCGCGAGGTGGCAAGGATCGTTCTCCACATCGATCCTGCGAACGAGCCCGAGCGGCTTTCAAGGCGTGGGAAACCCATCTTGCCCGCGCTGGATGGATGACAACCAACGGCTACAAATATCTCCTGGCGGGCGGAGCGCCACACTGAGCGGCATTGCAGCAGCAGAGCCCGGCTTTGTCGAATGAGCAAACCGGTTTGCTAACTCTCTGACTACCCAAGCCAACCGTGGCTTCGGATGCTGGCTCCGAAGCCCGCGACTAACTACGGGCATTGGACGAAAGACCGCAGCCATGTCGCGAAGCGATTGGACCGATCCGGCGGAATACAAGCACATGCGCGCTTATGAAGCCGACGAATTCGCCGCCGAGTATCTGATCCGGAACGATGGCTTCGCCGCCGATTGCGGCCGGCTAGCATCGTCGGCAACGACGCCGGGAAAACTCGCCGGCTCGGCCGACTTCGCCGCTCGGTGGGGCGCCCGATTTCACAATTGTCGGTGACAAGCCCCCATCACCCAAACACATCGTATGGACGGAAGAGGTTTCGCCACGGGTTCTTCGCGCGACGAAGTTGGCAGCTTCTGCTGGCTCTTCGCGGCTGGCCGTTCGACTCCCTCAACTTGGCACGGCCCACACCTGGGCCGAGGCGGAGCAACGTCATGCCGTGTGGCAAAGCTCCTCCGGGAAGCACCACATCCTCATCGATACCCCGGACGATGCCGATAGCATCGATGCCGTCGTATTGCTGCTCGATGAGAACTTCGAAACTCGTCTCGACGCGGCTCGTCGGCTCTGGCGGGCGCTAAACGGCCGACCGCCCGGCGTCCCCTATGGCTCCCTGCCGCAACAGACAAAGCTGAGGCACATCCTCAATCTGCGCGCCCATGATGCGAGGCGAGCGAAGGCGGTCTACCGTCAGATCGCCGAAGAGCTGCTGTCCCGCGATCCGATAGCTGCACGCGACTGGCGCGACCATCATCTTCGCCACAAGGTTCGTGCGATCCTGCGCCGCGCCGACCGGCTGGTCGCCGGCGGCTATCGCGACCTTCTCCTCTATCCCCAAAGCCGCAGCCGTAAATCCGAGCACTGAGATTTTATGGCAGGGGGGTGCAAAAACACGCCCCCGATCTTTGCCCTCCCTCCAATTTTCTCAATTCGGCCATCGTCCGTTTCGCGCGTCCCGGCAGGCCAGGACGACAGCACAACCGAATGGAGATCGAGCAATGTCGAGTGGTCCCGCGGACGCGCACAAAAAATATCTTCGGACCAAGGAGGCTGCTCCTGTCGTCGGCCTTTGTGCCCGCACATTGGAAAAGCATCGGACCTACGGCACCGGCCCCAAATACCGCAAGGTCGGTGGCCGCGTCCTCTACGACATCGACGACCTGCACGCCTGGATCGAGCTTGGCGCGCGCTCTTCTACCAGCGATACCGACGCCACATACGTCCCGCCCGCCAAGCCGCATGCGGCACGTGCACCGGCCTATGCCGGCAAGCACCGCTGAGCCTCCTGGTTTCCAGGAGCGGACATGCGTTCACCTCCAACAGACCTCGAACCCATCGCACTGTTCCATGCGCGTCCCGGCAAGATGGCGTTGCGCGATGCGCAGGACCTGATGGCCTGGCCGTTCTTCTCGCTCGCCAAATCGCGCCGGATCACGCCGATCGATTTTCGAATGGGCGAGGTCGCCATCCGCGTCGAAGCGACCATCGAGCACGGCATGGCGACCATCTGGGACGCCGACATCCTGATCTGGGCAGCCTCTCAGATTGTCGATGCCCGTGACGATGGACTGCGCACCTCACGCATGATGGCGGCGACACCGCACGAAATTCTGACCTTCATCGGCCGCGGCACGTCCGCACGAGAGTATCAGCTGCTCAAGGCAGCACTCGACCGGCTTCAGTCGACGACTGTCGCCACCTCGATCCGTCAGCCCAGCGAGCGGCGCAGGCATCGCTTCTCCTGGATCAACGAATGGAAAGAGCGTGCCGACGAGCGTGGCAGACCTCTCGGCATCGAGCTCGTGCTGCCCGACTGGTTTTACGCGGGCATCATGGCCGACGCCTTCGTGCTCACTATCGATCGCGCTTACTTCGATCTGTCGGGCGGCATCGAGCGATGGCTCTATCGCCTTGTGCGCAAGCACGGCGGCCGACAGTCGCATGGTTGGTCGTTCGACGTGCGCCACCTTCACCGCAAGTCGGGGAGCCTGTCAGCCTATAAGCGCTTCGCCTTCGAGGTTCGCGGCATCGTTCGCCGTCAATCCCTGCCGGGCTACCGGCTCGCTCTCGGTGCAACCCAGACCGGCGAGCCGCTGCTCACATTCAAGGCCTGTCACCGGGATCCGTTCAACCGCTTCGGCAAGGCCAGGGCGACGGAGGACAGCCTGTGAATCAACTCGTCATTTCAGGAACCCGACAGCACGGGATTTCGGGAACCCATTCCTCGTCATTTCAGGAACCCAAACGCTGCTCAACCAGCGGACCCGAAAGCAGAATTCGAGCCTCTAACTTATCTAACTTTGAATCCTTCGGATTCTTTCTAACGGAACCCGCAATTCCGACCTCACGTGAACAGCCTTGGCGACGAGACGATCGGTTCGCATCAGGCAAACTCGAAATCCGGCCACAAGCCGGCAAGCAAGCGGCCTGGTCTCGACCGTCCGAAGCGGATACGAGCACTTACCTCCCGCTCGGGAGGGCGACATGAGCGACCACACCTATATCGAGCTGCTGTGGCTGAAGAAGCGAATTGAGAACTACATCCGCTTCGGCAAGACCGTCGAGAACAGGATCATCGACAAAAGCCGCCGCGTCGTTGCTTTCGCACCAGGGAGCATCTTCGCCTTCGTCCGCTGGACGGCGAATGATTTCGGCACGGTCGCCTCGCGCATCGACATTCTGCGCGCCGTCGGTTCGGGCAGGCGCCGCTCGACCGTTGCCTATGTCCGGCCAGGCGCCGACATTCTGCTGACCGTCATTGGATGGCCGAACGTCGAGCGAATGCTCCAGATCATCGACGCCATCGAAGCGCTTGGCATCGATCCAGTCGAGGTCTCGCCGGAATACTGGCGGCATGTCCATAGCCGGTTCGCCGCTCGTGAGAGTCCCAGGGCTTACACACGGCAGCGTCATGAAGCATGGCTTTTGCGTCGCAGGATCGAGCCATGACCGCGCGAGGCAAGATCGTCGTGGCAATGCTCGCCGGCGCGACGCTTAGCATCTTCCCGGCCTTGAGCAGACATGTTCCGTGGTTGATCTGGAATGCGTCGGCGAGTGTTGCGATTGGACTCTATCGCATCGAGCCTGGTAGCACGATCGGTATCGGCGATCTGGCCGTCGTCATGCCGCCAAATACGCTAGCGAACTTTCTCGCCGAGCGGCGATATCTGCCGCGCGGCGTGCCGCTCTTGAAGCATGTCCTGGCGCTTGGCGGTGAAACCGTTTGTCGTCGCGGGACTGCCATCAACTCGCGCGGCAACACCTATGGATACGCGCGAGAGCGCGACACCGAAGGCCGATGGCTGCCTATCTGGCAGGGCTGCCGTGTGCTCGCCGACGGCGAAGTGTTCCTCATGAACCGGGATAGCGCCGAGAGTTTTGACGGCCGCTATTTCGGTCCGCTTCCAGACACCGCCATCGTTGGTCGCGCGGTCCCCCTCTGGACCACCAACCGTATTTTTCCGGCACCGGATACTCCGGGCAAACCGGCTTCTGGCGAGCCGTGACGGCTCGTTTCTCCTCACCACGAAAGGACATCAGCATGACTCAGATCGGCACTTTTACCCGCAACGATGACGGCTTTTTCGGCAACATCTGCACGCTGACCATCGACGCCAAGCTCGCCATTCTACCCGCTGAGAAGTCGGACGCGGAAAATGCTCCGGAACACCGCATCTACTGCGACAGGCTCGCCGGGACCGAAACCTACCTGCGCGACAATTGCTGGGCGATGCTCGAAACATTCGTCGTCCAGGGCAAGCCGGATATCTCCGGGCTGTAACGCAATACTGTTTGTGGATTCAACCTTCACGGCCTGCGAACCTGAGCAGGTATTGGCAATGGTCGAACGTCAGAACCTATCCACAGCAAAAGCCTTCGCAATTGCACGGCGGCAGGGCTTGACGTGCCCCACGGCAGGGCATTGACGAGGAGTTGACGGATGGCGAACGTTGTTATCGTGGCGGGCGGCTGGCATGGAGGCTGTGAGATCACGCCTTTCGCGCGCAAGCTGCGTGAACTTGGACATGAAGTCGTTTCTGCAGCTATGCTGGACCGACGTAGCAGACCAAAGTGGATTGTCACAGCCTTCGGAGTCACCCAAGGCAGGCGCGCATCAATGTGGCGCATATCTAGCCCGGATATCTCACACAGTCTTTCGGCGCGAGGCTGGCGGCGGAGATTTGCCGGCGCTTGAGCTGCGGGCAAAGGATGTCGGCCGCTTGGAGCGGACACCGCCGCGCTCAAGGCCGAGTGCGAGGCTGGCGACCGGGCGAAGGATCTGCTGGAAGCGTTCTCAACGACGCCTGCCACGACTGTCGCCGGCGTGGCGGGCAAGCTTGAGGCCGTGTTGCCCGAGGGTAAGGCCTGGGGGGAATGCTCCGAGTTCCCCTGGCCGCAAATCCGCTCGGCGCTTAGCGATCTGCTGCGCATCGCCCGGCAGAACATGCCGGAACAGTTCTTTTCACGGCGAGCAGCGTCCTAAGATCCTGAGGCGGCGGGCTGGCTGCTGTTTCCGCGGCTGAAAAATGGAGGCGCGATATTAAGATCCCGTCCAACCCAACTTCCGGCTTCAGCCGAGAACCCCTCAGCTTGCAGTGAAGCGTCTGCCTCACGTCACCCTTCAACCGCCATGGAATTGCCAGCGCAGAGCCCTCTTGCGGCATCTCACCATCGGGCGGTGAGCGATCCCAATCTGTTGGATGCCTTCAACCGCGATGCCGCCGTGCAGAAACGGACCGTGCCTGAAGCTGCAGAGGCAGCGACTGCCCTGTGGGGAAAGACAGCCGCAACCGCAATCGCCTGGTGCGCGGTGTCGGCGTATTGCTACGGGCGGATACGGGAGTACCGGTTCTGGTTTCGGGTATTCGCCTATCTTTGCCGAAGTGGGAGCAGAGTCGGAGAAGGTTCGTCCAGGCTTTTCCCGATAGGGAAATCATGTTCGACGAGGGAACTGCCTGCTTGTCGAGAGAACGCCGGACCGAAGTCAGCCCGTCAAGGCCAGAGCCGCATCGCTGTGGCGCGTGCCGCGCCAGCCTTGACCGGAAGTTTCCGGCACGGCGGACGCTTGGGACGCAGGCAAACTCCGGTACGAGCGGTACCGCTCTACCCCTCGGGGTACATTACTCCGGCAATTCGTCGCCCTTGATCGGCGCCTTCCCTTTGCCGGCCCGTTTCAGGATATGCAGCGCCTTGGGAAGGTCGGCACGGGCGGCGCGTTCCTGAAAGTAACTTTCCGTGCGCAGCGCCGAAAGCTTTTCAGCGACTGCCACATTAATGAACTGGTTGAGCGGCACGCCTTCGCTCTCCGCCACCTTGCGCACCTCATCAAGAAGCGAGAGCTGAAGCCGCAGTGCGAAATTGCTTCTCCTCATGTCTTTCTCTCCAATCGTCTCAGCGCCTCACCCGGCGACAGGACCATGATACCGAAGCGCTCGGCCACCTTGCCGAAGTCGCGTAAGTTGAACGTCACTATAGCATCCGCCCGTCCGTTGACCGCCGCTTCCAGCACCATATCGTCGTTCGGGTCGCGAATGGCCGGTCGCCAGAGGAAGACAAGGCGAACCGGCTCGGCGACGGCCGCCACGGCATCTAGCAACGCATTCACATCCTCGGCCGACAGGCCGGAAGCCTCAAGGTGCTCAGGCCTTGTCATGACCGCCTGGTACTCGATCATCAACGGCACCGAAGCGATGAGCGTCAGCCGGCGTTCCAAAGCCGCCACCAACAGTTGGCGCGAGGCGCCAGCATCGCTTCGGATCGCCGCCACCATTGCTGCCGTGTCAAGAAGCAGTCTCATGCAGGCATATTGGATATCGCGTGCGATATTGCAAGGCGACCGACCTTTTTGGTAATTTGGCCTGGCTTCGGAATTCCAAATCGCAACGCGCAAGTATTTGCACGCCACACTACGACCGCGCGGCAACTGAACTTGTCTTGCTGATCATCACGCCGCTCAATGCCCTCGATCTACGCAGAAGAGCGGGCATGCCATGGTGGACGAGGCCAAACCTGGGAACGACAGCCATGAGTACAGGGCTGATATGTCGGCACGAGATATGGTTGAACGAGCCGTCCTGTCGATCGCCCGTTTGTTGGGTCGGCGGGCTGCTCGGGAGCATTTCGAGGAATTGCAGGCGGCCAACGACAACAATGTCCACCTCTTGAGAAAACACCGTCAGAAGGGGAGGGTGGGGCGCGAGGAGAGGGCGTAGGGGCGCCCCGCGCTCCGGTGCTGGCCCGTTCGATGCGGGTAAGGACCGGAGGCCCGCCAAGAAATCAGTCCGGCTATTTGCGAACGATGCCGCGCAATCGACGCTGCGCCGCCGTCTCTTTGATCACGCCAGCAATTTTGCGGACAAATGCGGGGCTGAACGCGCCGATCGGCGTCGTCGTCACCAGATCATAGGCTTCATCGACCGGCACCCGGTTAAATTCGTCCAGGATCAGCCATGACGGATAGTCGAGGCCGCCGCGGCGGCATTCGATTTCGCTGATGGCGAGATGCGGGCGCGACCGGTCGGGTTTTTGCGAAGTCAGCGGAAAGAGAAACAAGGCTGCGGGCGTTGCTAGCGTCCGGACAACGATGCAAACCGGCCTCGCCTTGCGTCCGGATTCCTCGCCGGCGTCTGCTTCCCGCGCCCATAGGTAATAATATCGGAGCAGATCGCCAGCTTTAAGCATCGGGCGTGTCGCCGGAAATTATGGCATCCAGTCCTGTCATGAGTTCATTGTGGACATCATCCGGTGCGTCCTCGATCGTATAGGCGACCGAATGCGGCTGGCCGACGAGCTGGTGGTACTGAGCAGCGGACAGGATGACGAGCTTTTCCTTCCCGCGCTTGGTCAGGGCCACCGGCTCGATCAATGCCGTTTCGAGGATTTCGCCTGACACGCGATTCATGTCGGAGAATGTGAATTGCTTCATCGCCGTACTTCCTTTTAAAGTACCTATAATAGGTAATTCACGTAAGAAAAGCAAGAATGGTGGCGCCCACGCGCCACCTTTCCTATCAGCATCGACCCGCTCGAAAGAGCGGCATTGTCCGTTCATTGCTGAGTGCGGCGCGGTTGGTCTGGAACGTGTGGCCGTCCCAATCCTTCCATGCCTCCCAGCCTGGGGTCGGAGCAAGAACAGTTCCCAGCGACACGAGGTTGAACGGAGCATGAACGTCATGCGGCGTGGCGTAACCGAGCCGGAAGTCTGAGCGACCGGAAGCTTTCACGCATCTGATGTTCTGTATCCCAGGTATAGATGCCGGTCAGATTGATGTGTTCCCAGCTCAGCGGCGAGACGTGCTTGAGCGGATGATCCGGGATCTCGCGGTGCATTTTGCGCAAGTGGGTGACGGCCCGTTCGATATAGACCGTATTCCAATGCACGATTGCGCTAACGATGAGGTTGAGGCCGGAGGCGCGGAACGCCGCCGTCGCCGCGCCGGTCGCGCCAGCCATCGATCGTATCGGAGCGGCTGACCGCCGTGACGTGCGCTGGCAGCGATGTAGATGAGCCTCAGGACCGATTAACCATAGACACAACTTCTGCTATTGCCGAACAAGCGGATATTCCTCCGGAAGCTCATCATCCATGGCTATCGTTCAGTGCACGGCAGCCGGGGCTATAATACCTGCAGCGCATGGCCGAATCTGCTCGCGTTCGCCCTATTTCACGGCTTTCACTTCCACGCGCCGGTTGAGAGCGCGCCCCGAATCCGTGGCATTGTCAGCGATCGGCTCCATTAGCCCGCGGCCGTTATCACTATAAACGAGGTTGACAAAACAGATGGCTACACCGGGCTCAACGAGGCTATGTTGGGTCCCGCGGGCATGGTGGCTGATCAGGTACGCCATAGCTGCGAGTAAATGCGGCACCGCGGGCTCGGCCCGACCGGTGCAGGCCGATATTCCCAAAAACCTGCGTATGAGTTACTCGGTCTTTCCACTTCCGCGCTGCTAACCACGATGAATTTCGCGGCCGCCCTGTCGTACTGCGCGCCAGATGACGAACCTTGTCGGCAATCTACCGATTTTCCGATTCTTATTCTATTCGGAGTTCTGGTTGTGATGGCGATGGTCTCCAAAGTCATCACATGTTTCCGGCAGAAACAGGGGCGAAAATAACGGAGTGGGCGGCTGCGCATAACGGGCGGCGCGCTATAAACTTGGAGCCAATGTTTAATCACTGGGCTGCCTATGCAGCGTTTGAGGGCAACTGTGAAGCGGCTTTTTATCGCGGTTCTGGTCGCATCTGCGGTTCTTAGTTCTCAGGCTAGGTCCGCAGTCGATCCAATGATCAAGGCCGAACAGAGCGCGCTAATCAGATGTAATTTGGGGTGGGCCGCAAAACTAGCGGTCCAGCCTGGCGCCCCGAGTACCTTAGCAAGAAAAGCGCAGCAATTGTGCGCGGGAGAAGACGCAACGTACGACCGCGTGGTGCGATTGTCCCTTCGTTACAAGGTGATCGCCGACAGATACATGCGCAAAATACATGCCTCTCAATTGAGGTCTAATGCAGCGATGATTGTTAAAGTCCGCGCTCTGATGAAAAAGAGAAGGCCATAACTCCCCTCGGCTGCTACGCGCAGATCGGCTTGCGGATGATAGTCTCAGTGATCGCTGCGGCCTTACTCAATGCTCTCTGAAGTCCTGCAGCGAAGCGTGACGTAAATCCTCTTCGCCGCGCATATGCTTCACGCGGCCGATTAGCCCAGCTTGACGGGTCGTGACCTAGGAGAATCCGCTGACTAATTTCTTTGTCCAGCTTGCAATTGCGAGCCCGCAAGCGACGCCGACACAATCGGCAAACCAGTCGAACATATCCATGTCGCGGCCTATCATTTGCATGCCCTGGAGGATCTCGATCGCGGCGCCGGTAAGAGCAAGAAAAATGGTCAGTCTTGCCCTGTGCTCTGGCCAACTGAGACTGCCGATAGCCGTCAATACGACGAAAGCTGCGGCGTGATTGAGCTTGTCATCATGAGAGGTGAAGCCGAAGCCAAAATTCTGCAAAAGCCACTCCGGTGAGAGTGCGAGCACGAGGACACCGGCCAGTGTGACCAGAAAAGCAGTCCTTGCTGCGATGGGAAAAGATCTTGCACGCAAAAAAATGGGATCACTCCTTTTCCGACGTTACAGGCCGGTACTTCGAACATAGCCGTCCGCACGTAGCGGCACATCGGAACAGAGTCCACTGCCGCGGGAGGGCTAGGCAAAAGCCATTAGCTGGCGTTCCGCGTTCAATGCGGCAGGATCAGGGCGGGCGCCAACTACCCGAGAGCTGAGCCGGTCATGCTCCAGCATTTTCGGCACGCGCCGTCTGCACCATTTGCGAAGTTCGTCGCGGGAGCCCGAGAGCTGCTCTCGTTGGCGACCAGGTGGGCATCATCGGCGGAATGAACTCGGGACGGCCGGCGCCGGTACTACAATTTTACGCATTCAGTCAATACTAGGCACAAACTTATATTAGCCAGAGCGAACGGAACCTGATTCTGGAAGGGAAGCCGCGATGCTGCGGACCGCGTCCTTCATCTACGACCGCACAAGATTGTCAACAATCTGTAAAAGTTTTGTTGACAGATAATAGATTTGAGCCCTCACTCACAAAACTCCGCGTATCGGTCGAGTTCTGTCGCAACAATGCGCGGCCTCCAAAGGGGAAAGAACAATGATCAATAGACGTTCAATAATCACATTCGCCGCGCTCGGCACCGTCTCTGCGCTGGCAATCATGGCCGGCGGCACAATCACGGTGCACGCCGCCAACAAGGAACTCAAGATCGGCTTTGTCGGCGTGACGAGTGGCGCGGCCGCTGCGTGGGGCACATCCAACGTCCGCTCGATGCAGACGCGCGCCGCCTGGATCAACGAAACCGGCGGTGTGAAGATTGGTGACGAGACCTATGACATCAAAATCGTCACCTTCGACGATCAGAAGGACCCCAAGCGGGCGATCGCCGGCATGGAGAAGATGGCGCAGGAGGGCATCCACTATGTCGTCGGTCCGAATGTTGACGATGGCGCGGCGGCGGTGCGTCCCGTGGCAGAATCCAAGGGCATCATCTATTTTCCCTACGCATTCCCGAAGGAACTCTACACCCCACCGGCGTCCAACGCTGTGCTCGGCATGATCGCAAACTACCAGTCAGCTCCGGCGATCTACAAATATCTCATGGAAAACAGGGGCGTAAGAAAAGTTGCCTTTGTCGCCGCCAACGAATCCGATCCGCTGAGCCAGCGGGATGGCGGTGTTGCCGCGGCAAAGGCGCTCGGACTTGAGGTTGTGGCTGCCACGGACGTCTACCAAAACGATACCCGCGATTTCACACCGGTACTGACGCCGATCGTTCTGCAAAAACCGGACCTGCTGGTGCTTTCGGGTGTCGCGCCCGGCAATGCGCCGCTGCTGATCCGCGCCGCGCGCGAGCTCGGCTACGAAGGTCTGATCTCCACCGAAACGGCGCAGGATGCCAAGGTGCTGGAAGAGGGCGCGGGTGAGTTGGCCAACGGCTTCATCTCAGTTGGCGGCGCATCGACGCCCGAAATCGCGTCCGACATGATGAAGGAGTTCGTCGACCGCTATACGAAAATGTTCGGTGAATACAATGACGAATCCAACACCAAGGTCTACGCGCTCGAATACATCATCGAGACGCTGAAGGCGAACCCGGCCGCGATCGACAATGTCGAGGAGTTCAAGAAGACGATCGACACTTTCTCGGCGCCCAACCCCTATCTGAAGGGCGATGCCAAGCTGACCTATGTCGGAATGACGTCGTTTGGCCAGAAGCGCCAGCTTTCGGTCCCGATGGTGGTCACGGAATACCGCGACGGCAAGTTCGAGACGCTCTTCGTCGCTCAAGTCGATTGACGCAACTGCACTGAAGCGGATTGCCGCAGAGGCTCGTGCATTCGTCTTGAGCCTCTGAATGGCCGGGGAACCATCCTGATGGAACAGGTCATCGCCAACGGGCTCTATCTTGGCGCGCAATACGCCTTGATCGCGCTCGGTCTGACCCTGATCTTCGCGTTGATGAACGTGCTTAACTTTGCCCATGGGCAGATGTACGTTCTCGGCGGCTTCATCACCTACACCGTCTATGGCCAGCTCGGCATGCCTTTCGTCGTCGCGCTCGTTGCGTCCGGGATCACGCTGCTGGTTATTGGAGCGCTGGTCGAGAAATTCCTTTTCAGAACGGTGATCAAGCGAAGCGTGCGGGAGGAGAGTACGATGCTTCTCGCGGCGGCGGTCGCATTCTTCCTCGACGCCGTGATCCTCCTCCTGTTCGGTGAAAAGCAGCGCGGCGTGCCGAAGATCGTCAAAGGCGTCTTCGTCTCCGACAGCCTCATAATGCCTTACGACCGGCTGCTGGTCGGCGCACTCGCCATACTGTTCATCGCCTCCTTCGTGCTTTTCATGCAGTACAGCAAGCCGGGACGCGCCATGCGGGCGCTGGCGCAGGACCGGGTCGCGGCGCAGCTTATGGGCGTCGAGGTCGACCGCTATTCGATGATCGGCTTTGCGCTCGGCGCCATGCTTGCCGGCATCGTCGGCGGGCTGCTGGTCGCCATCACCGGCGTCAACTCGGGCATCGGCGGGCCGATCTCGATCAAAGCGTTCTTGATGGTGATGATCGGCGGGGCCGGCGTGGTCAGCGGAGCGATCGCCGGCGGCTTCATCCTCGGCATGATGGAATCAGTCGGCCTGACGGTGCTACGCCAATATGGCGACGTCACTTATCTCGTCATCTTCGCCGCGCTGATGGTGTTCCTGAGCATCCGCCCGAACGGGCTCATGGGCAAGCCGTGGGGGTGATCGACATGAAGCGTACACGCAACATCCTCGGCGTCGCTGTCTTCCTGCTGGTCGTACTCATCGGCGTGCCCTGGCTGATCGAGGCGACCGGTCGGCTCGACCTCTACTACACGCTGACTTCGGTCGCGCTGCTCAGCATCGCCAGCGCCGGGGTGTGGGTGACTTTCTACATCGGCCGCATCAATATCGGCCAGGGCGCCTTCGCGCTTATGGGCGGCTATGTTTCGGCCATCCTTGTCGTCCAGTATGGTGTGTCGTTCTGGCTGACACTGCCGCTGGCTGGGCTGTTCTGCGCCGCTGCAAGCGTGCTGATCGGGCTGCCCATCCTCAGGCTTCGCGGCGTCTATTTCGCCATGGTCACGCTGGTTTTGACCGAAGTGGCGCGGCTGCTCGCGCTGGCACTGCCGATCACCAACGGAGCCAAGGGCATGGTCAGCATTCCGCTCCCCGGCAGCATCTCGATCTTCGGGCTGACCATCCTTCCGGATTTCGCGACGCTCGCCAATCCGCGTCCCGCCTTCTATCTCGTCTCGGTTGCGCTGATGGTGCTGTGCTTTGCCGGGCTTTACCGCCTTGTCCATTCGCGCATCGGCAAACTCTGCCAGTCGTTGCAGCAGAACGAGGAACTGGCCTCCTCGATCGGCGTCAACATCGCCTATTTGCGCGTTATCGCCTATGCCATCTCCTCATTCCTCGGCGGTCTCGGCGGTGCGATGTTCGTCGCCATCTCGCAATCGATCTATCCGTCGAGCTTCACCGTCACCGACTCGGTGAACTTCATGCTGAACTGCTTCCTCGGCGGGCTCGGCCACGTCTTCGGGCCGATGATCGGCACCTTCGTGCTCTATTTCGGCTGGGATTTCCTGTTCGAGACCGGCGAGTTCCAGTTGCTGATCTTCTCTTCGGTGCTGATCGCGCTAATGCTGTTCCTTCCCAACGGCCTGCTCAGCCTCAGGCTGTTCGGCAAGAAGCAGGGCTAGGACCATGACTGAGCTTCTCCAGATCAAGGCAGTGACCAAACGCTTCGGCGGGCTGGTCGCGGTCAACAATGTTTCCTTCGCGGTCCGCGAACGCGAGATCCTTTCCGTCATCGGCCCCAACGGCGCCGGCAAGTCGACGCTGTTCAAGCTGATTTCCTCTTTCCTCAATCCGACCTCGGGCGAAGTGCTGTTCCGGGGAGAGCGGATTTCAGGCCTGGCGCCGCATATCGTCGCCCGGAAGGGCGTGGTGCGCACGTTCCAGGAGACGACGATCTTCAAGGGCATGACGGTGCGCGACAATGTCATAATCGCGCATCACCTGCGTTCCAATGCCAGCCTTGCCGGCTTCTATCTCGGCACGAATACCGCACGGCGCGACGAGGATGAATTCGGCCGCTCGGCCGACGAGATCATCGACTTCCTCGGTCTCGGCGCGCAACGGCATGAGATCGCCAGCACGCTGCCGCACGGCCATCTACGCGCGCTCGGGATTGCCATCGGGCTCGCCACGAACCCGACCGTGCTTCTGCTCGACGAGCCCTTCGCCGGCATGAACCATGACGAAACCGTGCGCGCGGTGGAGATGGTGCGCGGCGTGCGGAAGCGCGGCGTGACGGTCCTGCTGGTCGAGCACGATATGCCCGCCGTCATGAACATTTCCGACCGCATCGTCGTCCTGAACTTCGGTGTGAAAATCGCCGAGGGAACGCCGAAGGAAATCCAGGAGAACGAAAAGGTCATCGAGGCCTATCTCGGCGCCGAAGATGAGACGATCGGATTTTAGCCATGAGCGAACTGCTGAAAGTCTCCGACGTCGAACTCTACTACGACCATGTCTATGCACTGAAGGGTGTATCGCTGAGCGTCAACGGGGGCGAGACGGTAGCGCTGATCGGCGCGAACGGCGCGGGCAAATCTTCGATCCTGCGCGCCATCACCGGCCTGAAGAAGGTCCGCAGCGGCGAGATTCATTTCCAGGGCCACCGCATCGACGGAACGCGCCCGGACGAGCTGGTCAGGATGGGCATCGCCATGGTACCTGAGGGTCGGCGCGTCTTTTCCTACATGACGGTGCGCGACAATCTGATGATGGGGGCCTTCACCCGCACCGACAAGGCCGAAATCGCAAGGACGCTGGACATGGTGCTCGGGCGCTTCCCGCGCCTGAAGGAACGCTATTCCCAGACGGCGGGTACGATGAGCGGCGGCGAACAGCAGATGCTGGTGATCGGGCGGGCGCTGATGGCCAAACCGAAGCTTCTGCTGCTCGATGAACCCTCGCTCGGCGTCGCGCCGAAGCTCGTTCAGGACATCGCCCGCTCGATCGTCGCGATCAACCGCGACGAAAAGGTCAGCGTGCTGCTGGTCGAGCAGAATTCGCGCATGGCGCTGCGCATCTCGCAGCGTGCCTACGCACTGACGACCGGAAAGATCGCGCTGGCCGGACATTCGGCTGAGCTGCTTGGCGACGACCGGGTCAAGAAACTCTATCTCGGCGGCGAAATATGAAAGCGCAAATGGACGTACTCGTCGTCAATCCCAACACCACCGCGTCGATGACCGAAAAGATCGGCGAGGCGGCGCGCCGCGCGGCTTCGGCCGGCACCAGGATCATCGCCGTCAATCCGAAGGACGGGCCGCCGAGCGTCGAAGGCTATTTCGACGAGGTCTTCGCCATCCCGGGAATGATCGGCGAGATCCAAAAACATCCGGCGGCGAGCGCCTGCGTCATCGCCTGCTTCGACGACACCGGCCTCGACGCAGTACGCTGCCTCGGCGAGATGCCGGTGGTCGGTATCGGCGAAGCGGCGTTTCACATGGCGAGCCTGATTGCCGGCAAGTTCAGCGTGGTGACGACACTGTCGCGTTCGGTGCCGGCGATCGAGCACAATCTGGTGCGGTACGGCCTCGCCAGCCGCTGCGCCAGGGTGCGGGCCAGCGACGTTCCCGTTCTGGAGCTCGAAGTGCCCGGCTCCAACGCCCGCCATCGAATTTCGGAGGAGATCGAGCGCGCCATCCGCGACGACCGGGCCGAAGCGATTGTGCTGGGATGCGCCGGCATGGCCGACCTCGCCGCCGCGCTCAGCCGCGAACATAGGCTTCCCGTGCTCGACGGCGTCGCCTGCGCAGTAAAACTCTGTGAGAGCCTCGTCGGCCTTGGCCTGTCGACCTCAAAGCGCGGCGGCTACCAGGTTCCACTCGAAAAATCCTTCGCCGGAATCTTTGCGTCCTTTTCGCCCTCCGGCCGTGTATCCTGATGCGTGCAAAATTGTTGACATTCCCACACAGGATGTTCGATGTCCGGCCGGAAACGCGGTGTTCGCGCCGCTAAGCGATCCGGCCGCCGGGACAATGAGACGATGGACCTGCTTGGGCCAAAGCCACGGGATGGCGACAAGCCGACGATGCGCTGGTTTCCGGTCTATGCCGGCCTGCGCGACGCCATCGTCAGCCACCGCCTCGCACCGGGCACAAAACTACCCGAGGACGAACTCGCCTCGATCTATTCGGTGAGCCGCGCGGTGATACGCGCGGCGCTGCAGGCGCTGTCGCATGACCGCTTGGCTCGGCTCGAGCCGAACCGCGGCGCGTTCGTCGCCCAGCCGACCAAGCAGGAAGCGCGCGAGGTGTTCGAAGCGCGGGCGCTGATCGAGCCCAAGGTCGCCGCGCTTGCCGCCGAAGTGGCAAAGCCGGCCGAGATCGCGCAACTGCGGCTTCATCTCGAAAAAGAGCACGAGGCCCTGCATGCCGGCCGCGACAGCGACGCCATCATGCTGTCGGCAAAATTCCATGTCGGCATCGCCCAAATCGCCGGCCATTCTATCCTGACCGGTTTCGTCAAAGACCTGCTGTCGCGGTCGTCGCTGATCATCGCGCTCTACTGGCGCCGCCGCGACACCACCTGCGAAAGCCACGCCCATCACGCCCTCGTCGATGCCATCGAAAAGCACGACGCACAAAACGCGTCCGACCTGATGCAAAGCCACCTCGTCGAACTTCTGTCGGGCCTTGATCTGTCGCTTGGCGAGAAGAAGCCCGAGAGCCTGTCGGACATCTTGCGCTGATCTGCGCTGTCAAACTCTTCGCCAAGCTTCGCATTGCATATGTCGTCGCGATGCTGGACGAATATCGGATCACCCGCAACCGACACCGGCCAACGAAGCTCGCGCGTAAGTGGCTCTCAAAGCTGGTAAAGCCGAAGTGCCATACTGGATCGCCCCCGATCGGGCGCTCACGGCGACGCCAGGATGCACGTCACCCCGCTATCCTGACCTGGCGCCTACCTCTGAAACGTCCCAATGCGACGTTTCTACTTGCCAGTAACGCGACGTTCGAACTTGGTTGCAACATGATCCCAGGTTGATTGGCGATCCTGCCCCCCGTCCACCCGGTTCCGAAACGGCACCATGCGCCATCTCGGGACGTTTCGCCAATGCGGCGGGGAACTTCGCGATCCGACTGATAGTGTTGAAAAAGTCCGGGTTGCTGCAGCATGAGCGTGGGATCGAGCCGCATATCCCGGTCTTCGACAAGTCTAGGCGCAAGGATGGCACCTTCTCGCGCGACGACTTCACC
>NZ_JAMYNL010000032.1:0-46939 GCF_040319065.1 Mesorhizobium sp. M0968 | reverse complement strand
GCCCCGTCCTGGCCGATAGCCGAAAGGTTGTGGCGGCCGCGCTGCTGGCCGATCACCTTGTTGAAGCGGCCGTTCTGATACACCCGGATACGGTTTTTGAAGCCGTTCTGGGCGCCGCCGGCCGAGTTCGACCAGCCATATTGCTCGATGCGCACGTCATTGGCCATGGCCGGAGCGGCGGCAGTGATACCGACAAGAGCGGCAAGCGCGGTTGCGATGAAAGAATTGCGGATCATGAGAGCGTCTCCTTTGGCGGACGGGACCGCGGTTGAACGGCTTCTTTTTAGGAGATGCCGTTCGAACTAAGGCTGAAGGCGGCGTTCAGCTGGGGTTCAGGAGGGCTTGCGCGGGTCGTGGCTGCGGCGGTCAGGCCGCTATTCGCTAGGGCAATGGGTGGAGCACACTCGCCAAGGGCGGCCGGTGTTGGGTCATTTCTATACTTGGGGTTGGCCGCTTCCGGCCCACAGGCTGCCGGACGGCAATGCGCCTCATGTCGGTCGTCAAAGTTAGCTTTGCAACTGCCTTAAAGAGGACATTACCGGCCACCGCATTGGTGATCGCGGTTGCGCCACAAGCGGACCACGTGTTGCCGTTGGCCACACGAGCGCCTCCACCTGTCCAGCAACGAGTCCGGTCGGCTCAGTGGAAGGTCGTTTTATAGTGGAGGCCCGGAAACGACGCCTCGCCGGGTCGCAGCGCCGCCTGCCCCATGGGATCACCTTTTAGAATACTGAGGAAGAATGCCGCGGTCAGCGTCTTGGCTTGATCGAACTGCGGGCTGGAACCGGAACCGTATGCGAACATCATGTGCCCACCCTTGTCGAATACGGCCAACGCCTTATCTCGACTTCCGATGCTATCATGCGCCCATAGGGCATTGAATTCCGGCTTCACCATCTCGTCGTCAGAAGTGACCAGTATGAGCGTCGGCACTTTGACAGCCGCAATGCCAGTGGCGCCGAATACCTGCAGCTCGCCGCCCGGAGCTGCGAGAACGAGCGCCGCCACGCGGCTACCCCAAATGGGTGGCATCGGCTCCGCAAACGGGTCTGCAGCGCCGTAGAGTTTGGCAATCGTTGGCTCGAAACCTACAAATTGGCATGAGTCGCCATACTTCTGGGCCTCATTTGCAGCGCACCAGCTATCCAGGGCTTTAAAGTCGACCCGAGCGCCTCCCGCCTGGAGCGCAGTCGCTCCGCCCGATGAATGCCCCCAGACGCCGATGTGGGAGGTATCTATGAGTCCAGCGAGTTTGCCACCCGGGGCTGTCAGTGTATCGGCGTAGCCGATCACACTAAGCACGTTGGCAGAACGATAATAGAGCAATCGGCGAACGTCGAATCCGGTATCATAGCTCGAAGCGAAGACAACGAACCCGTAGGTCGCGAGAAACTGGCCCCAGCGGGTGTAGGCTATGCCCGGCATCGAGGATCCGGGGATCAGCACAAGCAGCGGATAGGGACCGGTCGTTGCCGGCGGTGCGTCCGGCGTCGTCTTCAGGATTGCGCCGGCGGGAGCTGGCGCAGGACCAGCAGCGGGATACCAGACCCATGTTTCCAGCGGGTGCTCACCAGTCACGTCAGGTATCGTGAACTTCTGAATACCGATCGCGAAAGGACCGGGCTGGCTGAAATCGGTTGCGATCGCGGGTGTCACTGCGATCAGGGGCAAGATGACAAGCCAAGGCAGCAGAAGAAAACCCAAGACAGCCTTGATCATAACGTGCTTTCCTGCGCGGTGCCAGGCTGCCGCTACCGTTCACCCATGACGGCAAGACGTCAAGCCCGAGTGCTGCCCACGGTCCATCTATATGGTACGTTCGATCGTTTTGCTGCCCTGAGTCTTCGCTTGAGTGGACTGAGAGGAGTTGCAGCTTTAGGAACGTGCGGAACGGGTCAGTTCGAGACTCGGACCCACCGGATTGAATATCTGCATTCTCACGCGTTCATACCAGAACCGGCCGGACCGCTCCCGGCCCCTCCCGAACGTTTGTGCTCTGGCCAATAGTGGTCTGAGGAGAAACGATATGGGACATTCGCAGTATGACTTCGCCGACAAGGCCGTCCCGCTTGGAATGCAGGCAAGAGAGTAGGCGTCAAACGACCTCTGAAGGTTCGTCAAATCTGGGAAATCCGGTTCTTTCTCGACCGCGAAGGTCGATCACGGGACCGAGCGCTGTTCGACCTTGCGATCGATAGCAAGTTGCGTGGTTGCGACTTGGTGAAGCTCAAGATTGGCGCGCTAGTGAGTGGCGCTGAGATTCGGACTCGGGCCATGGTTGTGCAGCAAAAGACTGGGAGGGCAGTTCAATTCGAACTGATGGCAGACGCCCGAGCAAGCCTACTTGCATGGCTCGAACGTAGAGGTGGAGCGGTCGACGATTTTGCCTTTCCCAGTCGGGTCGATCATGCTGGCCATTTGAGCACCAGGCAGTATGCGCGCCTGGTCGATGAATGGGTTTCGGCGGTTGGCCTTCGCCGTGAGGATTATGGCACCCACTCGCTTCGTCGTACCAAGGCCTCCATTATCTATAAGGCCACCGGGAATCTCCGAGCAATTCAAATTCTGCTCGGCCACACCAAGATTGAGAACACCGTCCGGTATCTCGGCGTCGACGTCGAGGATGCATTGACGCTGGCCGAGGGAACTGAAATCTGAAAATGGACGACCTCGCGTGGGTCGCGCGGGTGCTGGGTCCAGCGGCTTTGCGCCCAATATCCGACATTGAGGCCTCCTGGGTCGTTTCCCGAAAACAGACAGACAGCTCAGACGGCATGATGTCCGGGGACCCGTAACTGACATTCGCCTGGTTCCCGAGGGTGTGACGACTCCCCTTCCAATTTGGGATATGGTTCCACACAGCACCCTTAGTGCTTGGTTGGGAGAAGGACGTGGACATCGCGGCATGGCTGAGTAGCCTGGGACTGGAGCGATACGCTCCGGTCTTCCGCGACAATGACATTGAATCCGAGATGCTTCCTCAGCTAACGGCGGAGGATCTGATAGCACTCGGGATCACATCGGTCGGTCACCGGCGCCGGCTGCTTGCCGCTGTGGCTTCATTCGGAGACACATCCGGCCCGTTACTGATCAAAGCATCCTCGCGCGACCGCGGGAGTGCGCCGGCAAGGTCGCCCGAGCATGGTGACGCGCGGCCACCGCACGCCGAACGGCGCCAATTAACAGTCATGTTCGTGGACCTCGTCAGCTCGACCGAGTTGTCGCAGCGTCTCGACCCGGAGGACATGCGGGAGGTTATTCGCGCTTATCAGATCGCAGTGTCGGAAGAGATCTCCCGTTACGAAGGGCGAGTAGCCAAGCTCATGGGCGATGGGGTGCTGGCCTATTTCGGTTGGCCGCAGGCGCACGAGGACGATGCCGAACGAGCGGTTCGCTCGGGCATGGCCGCCGCCGCAGCAACGGCCCGACTTACAGCGCCGGGAGGCGAACCGCTGGCTGCCCGCATTGGCATCGCGACGGGACTGGTCGTTGTCGGCGATCTCGTTGGCGAAGGATCGGCAAAGGAGGAGGCCGTTGTGGGCGACACGCCTAACCTGGCTGCGAGGCTGCAAGCGCTCGCCGAGCCGGGCAGCGTTGTTGTAGCTGACGGCACGCAACGACTGGTGGCCGGTCTATTCGATATGGTCAATCTCGGTCGCGGGGAGCTAAAGGGCTTCGCAAAGCCGGTCCGCACCTGGCGCATTGTCGGCGAGACAGCGGCAGAGAGTCGTTTCGAGGCGAGGCAGAACATTGTGACGCCGATTGTTGGGCGGGACCAGGAACTCGAGTTTCTGGTTGACCAGTGGCACCGGGCCTGCGCCGGGGAAGGCCGAGTGGTGCTGCTGTCTGGAGAGCCGGGTATTGGCAAGTCCCGGATTATCGCGGCGATGGTCGATCGATTGAGCGCCGAGCCCCCTCCGCGGCTACGCTATTTTTGCTCGCCCTATCATATCAACAGCGCGCTCCATCCCGTGACCACGCAGGTCGAACGGGCGGCTGGACTGGATCGCAACGACACCACGGACACCAAGCTCGACAAGCTGGAGGCCCTGCTTCGCGGGATCGTTCCGGACGTGGCGGAAGCAATTCCGCTGTTGGCGACACTGCTGTCGATCGACACGACCGGTCGATACTCGTCGACCAGGCTGCCACCGCTAGCCCAAAAGGCCCGTACTTTGGCCGCCCTCGTCCAACAAATCGAGGCGCTGGCCGTGCGTGAGCCCACTATTGTCCTTGTCGAGGATGCGCACTGGATCGATCCGACGACCGGCGAGTGGCTGGATATGCTGATTGATCGCCTGCGGAACATGCGGGCACTCCTGATTGTAACCTTTCGACCTGAGTTTCAGCCGCGTTGGATTCAGTTATCGCATGTAACCGCGCTCTCGCTTGATCGCCTCGGACTCGGTCAAGGAGCAGCGATCATGGATCGCGTAGCGGGTGGAAAGACCATACCGCCGGAGGTAGCCAGCGAGATTCTGGCCAAAACCGAAGGCGTTCCGTTGTTCGTTGAGGAGCTGACCAAGACCGTGCTCGACTCCGGTCTGCTTGTCGACGCGGGCGACCACTACGTGCTCTCAGGTCCTCTGCCTCCTCTTGCGATTCCGTCGACCCTTCAGGATTCTTTGATGTCTCGCCTGGACCGGCTGGGGGCGGTCAAAGAAGTCGCTCAAATCGGCGCCTGCATTGGCCGCGGCTTCCATCACCGGCTGCTGGCTGCCGTAACGGACCCCGCCGAAACCCGTCTGCAAGACGTCATGCCGCAGTTGGAAGAATCCGAGCTCGTTTTTCGGCGAGGCGTTCCTCCAGAGGCGACCTATACGTTCAAGCATGCGCTCGTACGGGATGCAGCCTATCAGAGCCTGCTGAAAAGCCGTCGGCAACAGATTCATGCCAAGATCGCCGCGACGCTGGAGGCGCAATTCCAGGAAGTTGTCGCGACAGAACCTGAAACGCTTGCGCATCACTATACCGTCGCCGGCGTGAATTATCAGGCTGCCGTTTATTGGCTCAAGGCAGGGCAGCTCGCGCTCAAGCGATCTGCCAATCTCGAGGCGGCCTCCCACCTCCGCAAGGGGCTCGAGCTGGTCGGATCATTGCCCGGATCTGAGGACCGCCTGCGACTGGAGCTTTCGCTTGAAAGCGCAACGGGAACGGCAATGATTGCAGCCAAGGGCTGGGGAGCACCAGAGGTCCTTCAGGCCTTTTCGAGCGCGCGGAGGCTTGCCGATACGCTACGCGACAAGCCGCAAATATTCGCTGCGATGCGCGGCGAGAGCTCCTACCAGACCATTTCAGGCAACCTGCGCGCTGCCGAGATGCTGGGCCACCAATGCCAATCGCTCGGATTGGAACTCGCGCAAGTGTCCGATGATTCGGGGTACATCCTCGAAGCACATCACCAACTCTGGGGAATCTACTATTACCTCGGTGACTACGACGCGAGCGAACGTCATGCAAGCCATGGCCTGGCCACTTATGATTACGAGCGACATCGTCACCTTGCCTGGGGCTACGCCGGACACGACCCCGGCGTATGCTGTAGGGCGTTTTCCGCACAGATGCTCTTCATGCGCGGCCATTCGGTCCAGGCGATCCTACGCTCACGCGATGCAATGGCGCTAGCCGAGCGAGACTCGCATCCGGTCACCACAGCACAAGCGCAGCTAAGTTTCTGCTTGGTCCACCTGATGCGGCGCGAGCCCGCCGAAGCCCTTCAATGGGCGAAGAAAGCTATCACTCTGTGTGATGAATTCGTCATGCCATTGCTGCTTGGCCAGGCTCGTGTGTATTTCGGCTGGGCGCTCGCCGGTCTGGGGCAGTTGGAGGAAGGCATTCGCCAAATGCGCCTGGGAATTGCGGGTATCGCCGCGACTGGCGCGGATATGGGCATGGCCTACTACCTTTGCATTCTTGCGCGTAACTGCGGCGAGCGCGGCGATGCAAGCGAAGGCCTTGCCCTCCTGGCGCAGGCCTTCGACACTCTGGGCAAATCGACCTCGAAGTATCAGCTACCAGAGTTATTGCGCACAAGGGGTGAGTTGGTTTCAGTGCTGGACCCAACCGATGAAGCCGCCGAAAGCTGGTTCCAGCAATCTCTCACGGCGGCCCGCGATCAAGGCGCGAAATCCTCTGAACTGAGGGCCGCGCTTCGGCTCACCCGCCTCTATGCCGGCCAAGGCCGCAATGACAAGGCGCGGCATATTCTTGCGCCAGTCCACGCCAGCTTCACCGAGGGGTTTGACACGCCTGATCTCGTAGAGTCCAAAGGCCTGCTCCGAATGCTTTCGCATTCGACGGAACGCGGGTGAAGCATTGCATCCGATACGCAAATTCCTAGTTGGACGACGTCGCCGTGGAAGGAGAAGCGATATGCAAACGTGGGCTGGTCTGTTGGTGGGCGCCGCCATGACATTTGCGAGTGGATCGGTTTCGGCAGAAGAGCTCACTATCTTTTGGGCGGAATGGGACCCGGCGAATTACCTTCAGGAACTCGTCAACGAGTATGAGAAGGAAACCGGCGTCAAGGTAACTATTGAAACGACGGCCTGGCCGGGATTCGAAACCAAGGCCTTTGCCGAGTTCAACGCCAGGGGCGACGCCTATGACATGGTCGTCGGCGACTCGCAGTGGCTCGGCGCCGGCTCGACCGGCGGCCACTATGTCGACCTCACCGACTTCTTCGCCAAGCACGATATAGCCAAACTGATGGCCCCCGCGACGGTGAAAGTCTACGCGGAATATCCCGGCAACAGCGGCAAGTATTGGGCGATCCCGCTGGAAGGCGACGCCATGGGCTGGTCCTACCGCAAAGACTGGTTCGAAGACCCGAAGGAAATGGAAGCGTTCAAGGCCAAGTACGGCTACGACCTCGGCGTGCCGAAGGATTTCAAGGCGCTGCGCGACATCGCCGAGTTCTTCTACCGTCCCGATCAGAAGAAATACGGCGTCGCCATCTACACCGACAATGTCCACGACGGGCTGGCAGGCGGCTTCGAAAGCTTGCTCTTCTCCTATGGCGGCGAGCTTGGCGACTATTCGACGTACAAGGTCGACGGCATCATCAACTCCGATAAGGCGATCGCCGCGCTCGAAGCCTACAAGGAACTCTACAAGTTCACGCCTCCGGGCTGGGCCAACGCCAATTTCATCGACGACAACCAGGCGATCACCGAAAACCTGGCCGCGATGAGCATGAACTTTTTCGCGTTCTTCCCATCACTGATCAACGAAGCGAGCAATCCCAACGCCAAGAACACCGGCTTCTTCGCCAACCCGGCAGGGCCGAACGGCGACCAGTTCGCCGCGCTTGGCGGGCAGGGCATCTCGATCGTCTCCTACTCAGCGAAGCAGGCAGAATCCCTGAAGTTCCTGGAATGGTTCATCAAGGATGAGACCCAGAAGAAATGGGCAGCGCTCGGCGGCTACACCTGCAGCGCAGCCGTACTGAAATCGGATGAGTTCCAGAACGCCACGCCCTACAACAAGGCCTTCCACGAGACCATGTTCAAGGTGAAGGATTTCTGGGCGGTTCCCGAGAATGCCGAACTGCTGCTACAATTCAACCAGCGCGTCTATCCTTATGTGACCGGTGAATCCGGCACGGCCAAGGAAACGCTTGACGCGCTGGCAGCCGACTGGAACGCGACGTTCAAGAAATACGGCCGCCAGTAGGCCGTCTGGCCTTGGAAGGAAGCGTCCGGGCCTCTCGGCCATCGGACCCCGTGCAGCAGGCCATAGGGCCTCGCGATGGGCCATATAATTGGCTTCGATGACTTTCTGGTTGGCCGCCCGCCCGTTGGCGAACAACTCCTGAGTAGACGCCATTTGCCGCCCGGGCTTGGAACTTGACGTTCTCCCGCGCAGTCCCATCCAATTGCCGCCCGCGTGTGTAACGCGGCTACTTCACCAGGTCCCGAAATCACATGCGCGCAGCCGCCGTCTCTGCCTGATCTTTGGAACATATCATTGGAAAATACCGCAACCATCTTTCATCTTGCCGCGTATGATCCGATCATCTGCCGTGCAAGTTTGAGGACATGCAATGAAGAAGGCCGCTGCTCTCGTCGTGCTTTCCCTCGTAGCCATGCTGCCCGCCGTGGCAGCCGCGCAGTCTTACGTGCCGGAGCTTGGGCCATCGCCGCCGCAGGATGCTGTGCAGCTGTATCCCGGCGGTGTCGAGAAGGCGCTGGCCGCGCTGCCGGACATCGTCAAGAAAGTCAAGGAAGCATCCGACGTTCCCGGCTTCGCCGTGGCGGTGGTGCATGGCGGCAAAATGATCTTTGACGAGGGCTATGGCCTTCGCGACAACCGGGACGACACTTCTAAGGTCAGCAGCACCACCATTTTCCAGGTCGCCTCGGTGTCGAAGTCGATCTCGGCCACGGTGGCCGCGATCGCCATGACGAAGGACCACAGCTTCGACTGGGATACCCCGGTCGGCAAGGTCTGGGACGGCTTTCGCCTCAATCTCGACTATGTCTCGGGCAACGCCACCATCGGCGATTTCTTCGCCCATCGCTCGGGCCTGCCGATGGTGGCGGGCGACGAACTCGAGGATCTCGGCTTCCAGCGCAAGCAGATCGTCGGGAGCCTGTGGATGGTGCCGCTCGATCCCTTCCGCATCTCCTATCACTACGCCAATTTCGGCACGACGATCGGCGCCGAGGCAGTGGCCCACGCCGAGAAACAGCCTTGGGAGCCGCTGGCCAAGAGCCTGTTGTTCGATCCGCTCGGCATGCGCTCGAGCAGCTATCGGCACGAGGACTTCATTGCCGCCGGCAAGAACCGCGCCCTGCTGCATGCGCGCGTGGCGGAGAATGTGTTCGAGCCGCTCTATGATCGCGACCCCGACCAGCAGGCGCCGGCGGGCGGCGTCTCCTCCAGCGCCCAGGATCTTGCCAAGTGGATGATCCTGCTGCTTGGCGACGGCACCTATGGCGGCCAGCCCATGATCGACCCCAAGATCCTGCAGCCCGCCATCACACCGCAGAGCGTGACCTACCGCGGCGAGACGCCCGATACGCGGGCCAGCTCCTATGGCTATGGCTTCAATGTGGGGGTGAACGCCAATGGGCGCACCACCATGGGCCATTCCGGCGCCTTCCTGCTCGGCGCCGGCACCACCTTCCAGATCTTGCCCTCGGCCGATGTCGGCATCGTCGTGCTCACCAACGGCTCCCCCGTCGGCGCCGCCGAGGCGGTCGCCGCCAGCTTCATGGACATCGTGCAATATGGCCAGGTCACCCGCGACTGGTATCCCTACATCAAGCCGCGGTTCCTGGCCTACTACAAGCCGGTGGGCGACCTCGCCGGCAAGGACAGGCCGACGAACCCCGCCAAGGCGCGCAGTCCATCCTTCTACGAGGGCCAATATACGAGCAACTATTTCGACACCGCCACCGTGCGGGCCGATGGCGACAAGCTGATGCTTGAACTCGGCCCCAAGCCCATGCAGTTCACGCTCGAACACTGGGACGGCGACACCTACGCCCTCACGCCCCGCGGAGAAAACGCGCCGACCGGCTCGCTGTCATCGGTGAAGTTCGTCGGTTCCTCCGGCGGCATTCGCGCGCGGGTGATGACGGTGGACTATCTCAATGAGAACGGGTTGGGGCATTTCCAGAGGTAGGGGTGGGGCGTCGGGTGCTCCATACACCCTATGCCGTCGAAAAGGCGAACCGGCCGTCTGCAAGGTGCCTGAGATGCGGATTTGTGTGACGATTCGCTTCCGGGCGTGGAAATCAGGAAGCCGGCATTTGCTCGGGAGCTTCCGACAAGCCATGTCGGCTTTGGCCAGCCGCTGATCCGAAGCAGACCGACGGCTCCCGGCCCCAAACGGAACATTCTATTTCTCGCCGGATAGCACAACCAGGGTTGGGATTTTTCCCTAGGCATTAACGGCTGGCGGGGCTAGCGTAGAGCGACTGGGAGGTGGGCGATGACAGACGTCTCGATCCGCCGGGCGGATTTCATGATGGTCCTCGCTTATGCTTCGGACCTTGCCACGGGCCATTCTCGCGACTTCGCACTGAAATCCTGCGTGCTTGCGATGCGGATTGCCGATCTTGCGGGCGTTTCCGAGCAGGATCGGCGCAATGCCTACCACCAGTCTATGCTCCGCTATGTCGGTTGCAACGCGGACACGGACCTCCTGTCGGCCACCTTCGGCGACGAAATTGCGCTCCGCCAGGATCTTGTCGGTCTCGATATGGGCAACCGGGCGGAGCTGGGCAGGGTCTTCGTCCAGGCTTTCAAGCGGCTCTACTACGATCTTGAGCCCGACGCGCAGGCCAAGGCGATCGAGGCTGGGCTATCGCAGGCGATCGCCGTGGCCCGCCCGGTCCTGACCGCGCATTGCGAGGTCGCGCAACGGATCGGCGAGCGGCTGGGCCTGTCGGAGGAGATGCGACGCAATCTTGGACAAATCTACGAACGCTGGGACGGCAAGGGCCTGCCGCGCGGGCTGAGCGGCGAGGATGTCCTGCCAGCCGTGCGCCTGATCACATTGGCACAGGATGCCATTGCGCTCTGCGATGCCGTCGGTATCGAAGGGATGGCCGAAACCATCGCCAGTCGCGGCGATGGCCCATATGAAGCGGAACTGGCCCGGCTCGTCTCGGCCAACGCGCCGACGCTGATGGAGGGCATCGGCGCGACAGTCGACCGCGCGACCATTTTGGCGCTTGAGCCCGATCCGCCGGTGACGCTGGATGAGGAGGCTTGCGATGAGGCGTTCCTCGCCATCGCCGACATGATCGACATGCGCATGCCGTTTACGCAGGGCCATTCGAGGATGGTGTCGGAACTGGCCACGGGTGCGGGGAAACGGATCGGGCTGCCCGACCCTGACGTCCGCGCGCTGCGCTGGTCGGGCTGCATCCATGACATAGGCGAACTCGTGGTGCCGGTGGCGACCTGGATGCGCAACGGTCCGCTGTCGGTGCGCGAGCGCGACGCGGCGCAGTTGCACGCCTATTATGGCGAGCGGGCGCTGGCCTCGTTCGGCCGCGAGGGCGAGGCGATGGCCGCCCTCGTGCTTCGCCATCACGAACGCCTGGACGGTTCGGGCTATCACCGTAAGGTCCACGGCTCCGACCTGTCCCCGGCGGCAAGAATCCTGGCCGCCGCCGAAGCCTTCCAGACGTCGCGAGAGGAACGTCCGCACCGCAAGGCGTTGTCCAGCGAGGCGGCGGCCACGCAGTTGCGCGCCGCCGTTCGCGAGGGCTGTATCTGCCCCGATGCCGCCGAGGCCGTGCTGTCCTTCGCCGGACAGCCGTCGCGCCGGGCGCCGCCCCGGCCGCTGGCCGGAATGACGCCGCGTGAGATCGAGGTGCTGCGCCTGATCGCCGCCGGCCTTACCGCGAAGGAAGCGGCGCGCAAGCTGGATATCTCGCCCAAGACGGCGGACCACCATATCCAGAGCGTCTATGCCAAGATCGGCGTGACCACCCGCGCCGCCGCGGCACTCTACGCGGTCGAGCATGGCCTTGTCCGGCCGGGCGAGACGCAGGCATAGGGAATACACCCCATGTGCGCCCGCTCCGGGGCGCGCATCGTGATCCTGTCGACGGACCGATGGTGGCCGCGACCGACAGGAGGAAATCAGATGCTTCTCGCAACGACCAAGGTGGCGGACGTCGACCGCTTCATCCGCATCTTTTCGACCAAGGGCGCCGACAAGCGCCGGCTGCACGGCTCGAACGGCGCAACCGTCTTCCGCGACCCCAGCGAGCCCGACCGCGTCTGGGCGATCTTCGACTGGGACGCCGAGGGCTGGAAGAATTTCGTGTCGGATCCGGAGGTGCCCGCGATCCTGCAGGAAGCCGGCCACGTCGGCAAGCCGCAGGCGGCACTGCTGCTCGGCCACTACGAGGCCTGAGATCCCGCACTGCGCGCCGCCTGCCGTCCGTCGGCGGCGCCCCCCGACGAACCCCCAGATTTGGAGAAATCAAATGGATCCGAAACCCATCAAGATCGGCCTTGTCGCCGAACTCACCGGCCCCTTGTCCTTCATGGGCATCGCCAACGCAAACCTCACCACCATGCTCGTCGACGACATCAATGCCAAAGGCGGTTTGCTCGGCCGGCCGCTGGAGCTTGTCATCGAGGATGGCGAGACCAACGACAGCGCCGCCAAGGCAAGGACTGCGAAACTGATAGACGTCGACAAGGTCGATCTGGTCGTCGGCGGCATCTACAGCTCGACCCGCCAGGCCATCAAGAGCGAAGCGGTCGCACGCGGCAGGACGCTCTACATCTACACCGAGCAGTACGAGGGACAGGAAAACGATCCCCTGATCTTCTGTACGGGTCCAGTGCCCGCGCAGCAGGTCGAGCCGCTGATCCCTTGGTTCATGAAGAGCACCGGGGCGAAGAAGTTCTACCTGCCTTCTGCCGACTACATCTGGCCCCATCTGCTGAACAAGGCCGCGAGCCGGGTGGTGCGCGCCAATGGCGGCGAGGTCGTCGGCGAGGAGTATTTCCCGCTCGATACAGTCGATTTCCGGCGGACGGTCGAGCAGATCATGGCGAGCGGCACCGACGTGGTTTTCAACACCCTCGTCCCGCCGGGCTTGACTCCGTTCCTCGAAGAACTGCACAAGGCCGGTTTCGGCAAGCGGGGCGGCAAGATCATCTGCACCTACTTCGACGAGAACTTCTTCAATCTCGTGCCGTCCGAGCAGATCGAGGGCCTCTACAGCTGCCTCGACTACTATCGGGAACTCGAGGATCCGTTTGGCCGCGCGCTCTTGCGTCGCTACCAGGACCGTTTCCCCGGCAGCGCCATGTTGACCGCGGGCAGCGGCTGCACCGGCCACTACCGGGCGATCAAGATGTGGGAAGCGGCTGTCAATGAGGCCGGCACGGTCGAGCGTGATACGGTCATCCGGGCGCTCGATCACTCGCGGATCAGCGAGGGACCAGGTGGCCCGGCCGAAATGGTCCCCGGCCAGCACCATGTTCGCATGAACATGTACATCGCGCAGGCGCAGGGCGGTCGATTCCGGGTCGTCAAGAACCTGGGTCCGATCGATCCCAACGAGCGCGCGCTTAGCGACGAACTCCAACTCAGCAAAGCGGGCTGAGCCGGCCGCGTCGATGACTGTTCTTCCAGGTGGCAGGGCGGCTAGCAAGTTGCCCTGCCACCCAACCGGGCGATAGTGCATTCCAGTCGTAAGCGCGAATTTCCCCGCACCTTTTGCTGTTGAGTGCTCTGATGCATGAGGTGTCCACCAAAATAGGTGGACACCTTGTGATGGAAGAAGATGAGCAGAAACTGCGGGTGAGGCTTGTCGGTCGGGACGGGCGACGCCGATACGACCCGGCATCGAAGGACCGTCTTGTCTCGGCCTGTCTTGAGCCTGGCGTGTCGGTATCGAGGCTTGCGCTCAAACATGGGGTCAATGCGAACCTTCTTCGGAAGTGGATAAAGAAGCGGGCGGAGACCCAGTCCCTCCCACCGTCCCCGCCATCGGCGTTCATCCCGGTTCAGATTGAAAGCACTTCCGATCGGGCCTTGCTGCGACAGAGCAGCATGGCTGCGGTGGATTTGCCGGGGACTTGCGATGGGGCACGTAGGTCGGCATCGAAAAGGACAGCGCCTTTTTCCTCTCCAGCCAAGGTGAGCGCGTCGCTGCCGAACGGCGTGAAGTTGACGCTGGAATGCGGTGATGTGGATGCGTTGACGGCGACCATCGGAGCACTGGGTCATGTTCAGACTGGGCGCTGACCTGAAAGTCTACCTGCACCGCGAGCCGATCGACTTTCGGGCCGGCATCAACAGCCTTGCGGTTCTGGTCCAAGAGACGATGGCGCTCGATCCGTTTGCTCCGGCGGTTTTTGCGTTCTGCAATCGCCGTCGCGACCGGATGAAGCTCCTGTTCTTCGATCGGTCGGGCTTTGTGCTGGTCCTGAAGCGGCTGACCGAGGACAAGTTCCGGTGGCCGCGCCGGGAGGCAGCGGTGGTCACGCTTACGACCGAGCAATTGCACTGGATCCTCGACGGCATCGACATCGATGCGATGGTCCGCCATCCGGTGCGGCAATATCAGGTTGCGGGTTGAGGGCTCTCGAATTGAGCGGTTGACGCGGCGGCATGCTTTCGATTCAAGAATCTGATGAATCGACCCGGCGAACCGACTGTTGAAGCGTTGATGGCGCGTATTGCTGCGCTGCAGGCGCAGAACCGTCAACTCACCGAACGCGTCGTCAAACTCGAGGAAGAGCTGGCGCTTGCACGACTGCATCGTTTTGCGCCGCGCAGTGAAAAGCACATTGACCGCCTCTTCAATGAAGCCGAACAGGCCGCGGATGAGGACGCCGCCGACAACGAAGATGGCGGCGTCGTTGTCCTGCCGGACACGGGCTTGCCGGCCAGCGAAGGGGCGACGGGAAAGAAGCGCGGCCGCAAGGCCTTGCCGGAAAACCTGCCGCGCGAGCGCGTCGAGTATGACCTTCCCGACGATCAGAAGGCTTGTCCTTGCTGCCGTCACCAGATGCATCGCATGGGCGAGGCCGCTACCGAGCAACTTCATATTGAGGTGAAGGCGAAGGTCCTGCAGAATGTGCGGTTCAAATATGCTTGCCGTCATTGCGACCGTACCGGCATCAACACGCCGGTCGTGACCGCGCCGATGCCCGCGCAACCCTTGCCGGGCAGCATCGCCACGGCTTCGACGCTGGCCTTCGCGCTCGTTCACAAATACGTCGACGGCACACCGCTCTACCGCCTGGCGCAGGCCTTCGAGCGCGCGGGCGTTCCTGTCAGCCGTGGCGCTCTGGGTCACTGGGTGATCGGCTCGAGCGAAAAGCATCTCGCCCGCATCTATGACGTGCTGAAGCTGCGGCTCAGATCGCAGCCCCTCATCCATGGCGACGAGACCACGGTCCAGGTGCTGAAGGAAATGGACAGAGAGGCCACCAGCACCTCGTACATGTGGGCATACCGGAGCGGCCACGACAGTGACGAGCCGATCGTGCTGCTCGATTATCAGCCGGGTCGCGGCCAGATACACCCGCAGACCTTCTTGGGCGATTACCGCGGCATCGTGATGAGCGACGGTTATTCCGCCTGGCGCACGCTGGAAGGGGCAACGCATCTTGGCTGCATGGCCCATTCCAGGCGGCGCTTCGTCGATGCCCTAAAGGCGAGGAAGAAGGGTGGCGGCCCGCCGGAACAGGCACTCCGGTTCTTCGAACAGCTCTATCGGGTTGAAAGGCAGGCGCGGAACGAAATCCCCGATGACGGCGAAACGCGAGATCACTGCATTCGCCGCTTCCGCCAGCAACATAGTGTCCCGATCCTCCAGGCTCTCAAGGCATGGCTCGACGACTTCGCTCCAAAAGTCTTGCCGGACAGCAAGCTCGGCGACGCCGTCTCCTACACCCTGAACCAATGGGGATATCTGACTCGTTACACCGAGGACGGCAGCATGCCGATCGACAACAATCTTCTCGAGCGTGACATCAGAATCTTTGCCACTGGCCGGAAAAGTTGGCTGTTCAGCGATACCGTCGACGGAGCCAGGGCCAGCGCCGTCATCTACAGCCTGATGTTGACCTGCCGCGCTTGTGGCGTCGAGCCGTTAGCCTGGCTGCGCCACGTCCTCACCGAATTGCCTCAACGCAACGAGGACGCTGATATCTACGATCTGCTGCCCTTCAACTTCGCCAAAGCAACAGCAGTCTGATCAGACCAGATACCGTTCCCGATTCGAAGGCCATCCGTCGAAAGCGCCGGCGTCAACGTGCAGGGAAAATCGCGCTTACTTCCAGTCGCACATACAGAGCAACTGAAGATCATCAGGCGCTATCTCCGGCGCTGGCGCGTTGCGGTCCGCGATACGCGTCGATCCGCTTTCTAATCTCGCCATCCCGAAAACGGACAGTCCGCAAACGGCCCCATTTCAGTCGTCGCGATCGCAGGCAGGGGCGTGAAATCGGCGTCGCATTGTGGGGCAGGGAAGGGCGCATTTCTTTCCCCCCATAACGCCCTCGGAGGCCTCTGCCGCGGCCTCAGAGCTGACATCTCGCGCGATATCGCTGGCAATAATATTTTCTGGCGAACGACAGTGAACCAAATGGAGGACGGATGCCCAAGGTCAAAGGTCAGAACGCTCTCAACAAGGAGCGCGCCAAAACAGAGAAGCTACTCAAAACTCAAAAAGTGGAATACACGGCCTTGAAGGAGACCGGGGTGGAATCCAAGCGACCCGACCTCCCAAACCTAAAGATCGAAAAGCGAGGGAAGTAGCGCGGCCACTCGCGTACTGCTCCCCCCGCAAAACTATGGAAGCAGTGCGATTGCGGCGGCTACGGCGTAGCAGTCGAGATAGCGTCACCGGCCATGGACTTTGGGCGACATCAGCTTGGACAATCACCAAGGTCGCTTTCCACGGGAAGGAAGAAGCGACGCCGTTCGCACGCGGTCAGTTCGCGTGGAACAGTTTGCTTCGCGAAATCGATGAGATCTTCGGGTGTCTGAAAAACCCGTATGAGGCGAACGTCTTCATCATAGGGCACGATCACGACCCTCGTTCCATCTGAATTGAAGGCCGCGCGTATCGGTGCCGGCCGCTTGTGCTCATCCTTCGAACTGGCAAGCACTGCCATCTCGCGTCCTGTCCGCGCGTCCCAGAGCCGGGCCGTGCCGTCCTGAGTTGAGGCTGTCAGGACATAGTGCCCGTTAGGACTGAATTGCGCACTGGTCGCTGCGCCGGTGTGCCCCCTGAGAACGACCCTTTCCTTTCTGTCCAGGACGCTCCAGATTCGTGCGGTGCCGTCGCGTGAGGCAGTCAGAAGCGACTGACCATCCGAGCTGAACTCGACTTCGGTGAGCTCATCGCGGTGACCACTCAGGATGGCGAGGGTGCTCCCGTCCTTGACTGTCCAGATCCGCGCGCTGTGGTCGAGCGAGGCCGTGGCGACCAGTTGCCCGTCCGGACTGAACGTTGCCCCGGTTATTCGACCCTCATGCCCGACCAGTTTCTTCAGTTCGGTCCCGTCCGTTTTCAACAGGTGCGCGGCGTTGTCGCTGGTCGCGGCGAGGACGAGATCGCCGTCCGGGTCGAAAACAACCTGCGCACTTGTTTGGATAGTGGAGACCTCGGCGCCAGTCGCCGCATTCCACAACCGCGCGGTGCCGTCGGTCGAACTCGCCTCCAGGAGGTCTCCTTTCGGACTGAACTGAATTTGAAACAGCCCGCCTGGAAATTTGAGCCGTGCGATCTCGCTCCTGCTCGCGACGTCCAAGATGAGGACTCGGCCCGCGAGGGATGCAGTTGCAATGCGACTTCCATCGGGGCTGAACATTGCGTTCTGGACGATTTCGTGCGTATCGAGGTCGGCCAGCTTGCGACCGGTTACCACATCCCAAAGGTGCACAGCGCTGTCCCCGCCTCCAGTCAGAAGATGCATATTGTCGGGACTGAACACCGCGAAGGTGGGACGATTTGCGTTGGACAGGGTAGTCGTCAGAATTCCGTCGACGTCCCAGAGGCGAGCGGTGCCATCATGTGAAGCCGTGAGAAGAATATTGCTACCGACTGGGTCGAACTCAAGGTGCTCGATCAAGGCACGATGGCCAGCGATGGTGGCGAACAGCGACGCTCGACCGACGTCCCAAATGCGTAACGGACCGTTTATGGAAGCGGTGGCCAGGAGGCGATCGTCGGGGCTGAAAGCGCTGTTCATTTCCTGATCACGGTCGTCCCCGGCGTCACTCTGTTTCAAGTTCGGGGACTCTTGGCCGAGCACGTCAATTAGCCCTCCAGAGTTTCCGTCCCAGAGACGCGCGCTACCATCGAGTGATACCGTTGCAATTCGGCGGCCGTCGTGACTGAACGTTGCGCCTTGTAATTGGGTGTCGCTCTTGTGGCCAAGGAGCCTTGCGATTTCGGTTCCGTTCGATGGGTCCCAAAGCGCGGGGACACTGTCAAATGAAACTGTGTACCACGTGCCTACCAACAGCCGACTTCCATCCGGGCTGAATGTGAGCTTGGATGCAAAGCTGCCAATAAAACATTGATGGATCAGCGCGCCATCTTTCGCATTCCAGATGAAAACGGTCTGTCCTTCTGAGGTCGCAAAGCTGCGACCATCCGGGCTGAAGCCAGCCAATCCGTCTCCACGGCTGTCTACGCTCAGGATCTTCGTTCCAGTTCGCGGGTCCCAAAGCGAAGCCTGATTGTTTCCGGCCGCGGTCAGCACGCGCTCGCCGCTAGGGTCAAAGGCTGCTGTAGGAAAGGAGCCGCCTACCGGCTGAAGAACAAAAAGCTGCGCTCCAGAGTCAGCATCCCAGATGCGCGCGGTCCCGTCCCTTGCCGCTGTAATGACCCGGCGTCCGTCCGGACTGAATCCGGCTCTCTCCACAGGTCCCTCGTGGCCCTTCAGGATTGCAATCTCTTTACCATTCGCGACATCCCAAATGCGCGCGGTCTTATCGTAGGATGCAGTGACGATGCGATCGCCGGTTCGATTGAAGGCTGCCTGCGTCACTCCGGCGTCGTGTTTGAACACCGCCGTTTGGCGGTGTGCCAACAGAGCGTTGAAAAGTGCGGCCTCTGCTTCAAAGAGATTTGGCCGCGCGGCTCCCGATCCGCTCTTCGGCAGCGCCTCCAGCGCCAACAGGATCGCGGCCTCCGTATCGCCGCTCGCCGCGATCTGCTGCGAAAGAAACGAAAGCGAAAGAGACTGATTGCGCAGCGCCTGATCGCGCGCCTCAAGGGCCCCCTTTTTGGCGGCCATCGCCAACTCGGCTTGCCGTGTTGCTGCCTGTTGTGCTCTGAACCCGAAGAACGCGCCTGCGCTGGCCATAAGGGCCAGCGCCGTGGCGACGATGGCCGCATAGCGCGTGCGTCGCGCGAGCCGGCTCGCAGCCGCGGCCGCAAGGCTGCGGCGCTCGGCCTCGCGCTCCAGGCGCTCGCGCTTTGCTGCTTCAGCCGCCTCGATGAGTGCCCGCTCTGCCTGCCTGTCCTTCTCGTCTCTATCCGCCTCAGCACGCGAAGACGTCTCAATGTAGTCGACGATCTGATCGTCGACTTCTACCCGTCTCGACTGCAGCAATTCCTCGCCCTCGGCGAGCCGCTTGCCGGACGGCAGGAGAAGCTCCCGGTTCCGGTTGTCGGCATGCCAGCGGTTGGCGTCAGCCGCGACCCGAGCGCGGGTCTCGAGGAAGCTCCGGTTCGCATTGACAATGTCGCTAGCGCGCGGCCAGCGGCTCAACAAAGCTTCGTGTGCCACGCGCACGTAGACGTGGCCTGCGGCATCCTCATCACTGACGAGAAGGCGAGCGGCGACCAAGGCCTCAACGAGAGCCAATCGTTGAGGCGTGCCCGTGACTTCCGCGCGCAAGGCCGGACGCGCCGCAACTGCCTCATCGCTTGGGCGCACCGTGGTGAGGGCACGCAATACGACTGGTAGCTCCTCCTGGATGTCCGGCGGGAGAGCGTCTACGACTTCGTCAGCGCGGCGCGCGATCGCCCCTTCCAAGCCGCCAAGTGCCTGATACGCAGCAAAGGTGAGGATCCGGCGCTCTCGCCCCGCATCGTACAGAGCGTCGAGCACAAATTCGAGAAGCGGCAAAGATCTAGGATCAGCAGCTGCTGCCTCCTGCAGGACATCATCCAGCCGGCCCCGTTCGGCTGTCTCCTCGTAGCGCAGCCTGGCGGTGCGTGCCGGCTCGCGGATGATCTGGGCGATCTCAGCGCCGGTCGGCGGCAGGAGTTCATAGCTGCCGAGGCCATCCTTGAGTGCCCAGAAACCGGGGACCTCGCCGCAACGATGAAAGAAATCCGATCGGATCGTCGCGATCACCCAGACCAGTCCGCTGCTGGCGAGTGCCGCGAGGAGCCGTACTAGCACTTCGCGCGATGCCGGCTCCGTCGTGAACAGCTCCTCCATCTGATCGATCGCCACTACCAATCGCACTTGTGAGGAGGCTGAACCTGCGGCGGCCGCCGCTTTGGCGTGAGCCTGGCGGACGAGCGCCAGAGCTCGATCAGGCGAACTCCGACAGAGTTGAGCCAGCGCTGCCGGTTCGCAAGCCAGCTCCGGCAGGGCGCCTTCGCGAAGCAGCCCAGCGGCCAGCGAGGCGACCGCATCAGGGGCGTCGGAAGGGCGGATTAGGCAGCGGCGCCAAAACTTGATGCCAGCCGCTGCACCGGTTCGAGTGATGGAAGGCAGCAGCCCTGCTCGAAGGAGAGAAGACTTGCCGGAACCGCTCATACCATAGATGAGCAGGAATGCCTTGCCGTTGGCGGCCTGCTGCTCCAGGCGTTCGATGCAGGCAGCAGTCGCCCGAGCTCGGCCAAAGAAGAGGTCGGCGTTTTCGAACTCGAAGGGGTTGAGACCTCGAAAAGGCGACGTGACCTGCTCCTCTGAAGCGAGAGGCACGCGGTACGCGTGCACAGGCCGGGCGATGTTCTTCAACCTTTGTTCGCCAAGATCGACGAATTCGAGCGAGAGCCGATCGCGGGCCTGCGTGTAGACCGCTTCCGAAATGCATATTCCACCTGGAGGTGACAGCGCCTCCAGACGGGCGGCGACGTTCACACCGTCGCCCATGAGATTGTCGCCCTCTACAACAACATCGCCGAGATTGATGCCGATGCGAAAGCGCAGGCGGCTCGACTCGGGCAGCTCAGCATTTTGTCTGCCGACTTGGAACTGGATTTCAGTGGCGCATCGAAGCGCCTCGACGGGGCTTGCGAACTCGGCGATGACGCTGTCCCCAGCGCTCCCGAACACCCGTCCCTGATGTTCCTCTATCAGTCGGTCAATGATCTGACGATGCGTCCGCAGGGTGGCAAGTGTCCCTTCCTCGTCTCTGCCAATCAGCCGGCTGTAGCCAACTGCGTCGGCAGCAAGGATGGTAGCCATTCTACGGTGAACGCGATCCAGGTCATACCTCCCGCCGTCTCGGAGCATCCTAACGGAAATGGCGCCCTGTGGGGAGAGGCACCGAATTGGCCTCAAGCGAGCTCTGGCTTACCCAGCGTAGGCGGCAACCTGTCGTCGATTGTCAAACTTGCGCGACAATCCCTCAGACCACAGGACGGCCGCGAACTCCGGACCTATTCCCTTGAGGCTGAGCAGCAGGGCCGGTGTTGGCTCATCTGCCGCGAGCAAGGCGTCGCGTGCCTCTTCAACATCCTTGATCTGCTGGATCAGCAACTCGATGCGATCAAGCTCGCGGCTGATCTGCGCCATGAGCGCTGGCGGCAGTGGACGCCCATCTCCGGTAATGAGCGCGTCGAGGCATCTGCGTCGATCGCCTTTCAACGGTTCGTATCCGGACACACCTTGGCTGAACAAAAGGCCCTTTATCCTGTTGACGTGCCTGATCCGCTCGTTCGTCAGCGCCTTCCGCTCCCGCACCAACCGGCGACGGTCTTCCTCCTCCGGCGTTGGCACTCGCAACATCGCGCAAACCCGAGGCTCGCCGCGGTTGTAGGCCAACAACGCTCGAACCAGTGCTTCCCCATCAATCCTGTCGGTCTTGGCCCGCCGGCGGCGACGCGATGTGGCAATGGATGCCGGGTCCACGACATAACTCTCGATGCCTTCGCGTTCGAGGACCCGATGTATCCAGAATCGATCCAGACCAGCTTCCTGGATTGATATGACCCGGAAACGCCGCCCTGTCCGCACTTCCGCCTTTCGTTGCAGCTCTGCGAAATGATCGAGCAAACCCGGAATGTCGCCCCCCGGCACGAGGTGTCTCGACATTCTCTCGCCCCCACCTGGCGAAAACGAAGTCACGAGCCATTTTGAACGAGACAGTTCTAACGAGACAAATATTGCGGCAAGATCGACGCGGATAGCGGCCGGGGCTTTGGTGGTGTTGGCTTGCATGCTGACCTCCAGGTGATGTTTGGCGACTTCACTCTGTCGCCTTCCATCCCCATAGGATCTTCAGCAATTGTCGGCCGTAGGGGCAAGCTTTGCCGTCGCCCGAAAGTCTGACGTCGGCGAATACGCTGTAGGTCGCGGTTGCACCATGAGCCGACATTCCGTCGAACATCACCTTTTCGGAATTCAAGGCGAACGCCCGTAGCCGATTTTGTAACGTACCTCATCGGAGAAACGGGTGTTGGCTGCTAAGTGTGTATGGTCTTGCCATTGGGCTTTCCTTATAATTCTGCCCAGTGGAACAGGTTCAACATCTCGAACGGAAGCTGGTCGCTATCCTCGCCGCCGACGTGGTGGGGTACAGCCGGCTGATGGGGCTGGACGAGACGGGCACACTCTCGCGGCTCAAGGCGCTCCGGCGCGAATTCATCGAACCCGCGATCGAGGGCTACCATGGCCGCATCGTCAAGCTCATGGGCGACGGCGCTTTGGTCGCGTTCGAGAGCGTCGTCGATGCCGTAGCATGCGCCGTTGAGATCCAACGGGTCACCGCGCAGCAGAACCTCGGTCTTCCCGAAGATACCCGGATCGTGTTCCGCATCGGGATCAACCTTGGTGACGTGATCCCCGACAAGGACGACTTCTACGGCGACGGCGTCAACATCGCGGCCCGGCTGGAAGGGCTGAGCGATCCTGGCGGCATCGTCATCTCGGGAACGGCCTACGATCAGGCTCACAACAAGCTCGGCCTGACCTTCAAGTCACTCGGCGAACAGCGTCTCAAGAACATTCCAGAGCGGGTCCGCGCCTATCGGGTTCTGCTGGAACAGACCGCAGGAGCCAATAAGTCGCGCTCTCGGCGATGGCCTGTGATCGGCGCCACGGTGCTCGTTCTGGCTCTGATAGCGGGGATTGCGGTGATTCTCTGGCCGCAAGCGATTGCCCTGCTGCCCGGTCACGGTTCCACCCCGGTCGGTTCGTCGGTCGGCAAGCCCTCCGTCGCCGTGCTACCGTTTACCGATCTTAGCGAGAAGGCAGGCCAGGATTATTTTGCGGAAGGGCTCGCAGACGATCTCATCACCGATCTCTCGAAGATCTCGGGGCTCCTCGTCATCGCACGCAACTCCGCGTTCTCCTTCAAGGATCGATCCCTCGACGTCGACGAGATCGCGGCGCAGTTGAACGTCCGTTACGTGGTCGAGGGCAGCGTCCGGCGGGAGGAAGATCTAGTCCGCATCAATGTCCAGCTCATCGATGCCCAAACGGGGAGCAACATCTGGGCCGAGCGATACGACCGCGACTACTCCAGGATATTTGCACTTCAAGACGAAGTGATCGGGCGTATCGTTGAGGCACTTTCGGTGCGTCTGACGGAAGGCGAACGCGCGCAGATTGCTCGCCTCCCCACGCGAAGCCTGGAGGCATACGATTTCTACACCCGAGCCGAGCAGAAGGTTTATGTGGTCGACAACAGGTCTCTCGGAGAGACCCTGTCCCTGTATCAAAAGGCGATCAAGCTCGATCCTACGTTTGCAGATGCTTACTCGGGCTATGCCCGCGCCACGGTGGACGTGCTCGGCTTCGACTACCAGGTGCTCATGCTCAGCGCCGTCGCTCGCCAGCGCTCCTACGAAGCGGCAGGGCGGGCGCTGGAGCTCAATCCGCAATCTGCGCGCGCCTATGCCGTGCTCGGCATCCTGCAGATGCTGGACGGCGAATGGGACCAGGCGATCGCGTCGGTCCAGAAAGCCGTCGCGCTGGACCCGAACGGCGCGGAGGCGGAGCTCAATCGGGCGATCGTGCTGACCTACGCAGGACAGAACCTGGAGGCGCTGGCAGCGATGGAACGCGTGTTGCGGCTCGATCCCAAGCCGCGCGCTCAGGTCTTCGACTATTACGGCTTCGTGCTCTACATGAACCATCAGTACGAGAAGGCTTTGCAGGCGCTGAGCAAGGTCCAGCCGGGAGAGCGCAGCGACCTTGGTCTCGAAACGCTGGCCATGGCAAATGCGCGGCTTGGCCGCATGGCCGAGGCGCACGATGCGGCTGCATCAATCCTGAAAGAGATACCCGAACAGAACCTCGCTGGTTATCGTGTCGTTTACGCCCACCATCGGCGGCAAGACGACCTCGATCACCGGCTGGGCGCCCTTCGCGCCGCGGGGATTCCGGAGCGGAGCTTCGATTTTCGCGGGCGGGAGGAGGACCGCCTGGGCGCCGCCGCGATCCGAGCCCTAACGGGCGATCGGACATGGGTAGGACATCAACACAATGGCGCAGCCTTCGTCATGGAGCTGAGCGCAAATGGAGATGTCGCACTGAGCTCGCAAAGCAGCATCATCACCGGCACGTCCAGCGTGGATGGCGACCTCTTCTGCACGCAATCCACCGCGACCTTGCTCGGCCGCAAGTTCTGCGCCCCGGTCTATCGCAATCCCCAAGGGAGCAGCGATACGCAGGACGAGTACGCTTGGCCGGACTCCGTCACAGTCTGGTATTTCTCGGTGTCTCCGTGACGGGCGCCATTCAACTTGCGGGCTCACGACATCGCGCCGGAGCTAGTTGGCCGCCGCTCTAGCCTCGAATTCCTTCGCCTCCACTGCGGGCCATTCGGCTTCCCCTTTCGCAATGACAGGCGCCGGGTTGGCATCGAAGTCTTCCTCCAGGCCCTCCTTTCCGGAGAACAGGAAGAGCTTGCCATTGACGATGCGGAAGGCTTCCGGGTCAAGGTTCGCGGATGCCTCCTTAACTGACATTCCCCCGGTGCAGAAGCCGCCGAACTGAGGGGCATAGCGCACCGGCTCGGAAACAAAGGCATCCCGGTGTTGGACGCTGGCGAAGTACCACGTTGCTCCGAGCCACTTCCTCGAGATCTTGGGCGAACCCATCGTCGCGCGACCGTCGGTGAAATATGCTACCGGATCATAACCCAGGATGGCGACATTGCCGAAGTATCCGGTGTTCACTCCGTCGCCGGCGTGGGATCCACCGGTGCCGAAGAGGAGGAGGGAGGCGGCGGCTACTCCCGCGCAAAGCAAACTGTCAAACGTTCTGGAACGGTTCTCTGTCATGTTCTCCTCCAGTAGCCTTTCTCGATGTCAGTTGCCGAGGGCGATGCACACCTTGTACGACGACCCCATCGTTTCCTTGGGTTGGCATTTTGCGCCGTGCTTCTTGAGCAAAACCATCACGTCGGTGCTCTGATAGAATGTCGCGCGGCTGAGAGGCGTGTACCCGTATTCCTGGATTGCCTCGACCTGTGCGCCGTGCGAGATCAACAGCTCCGCGATGGCCGTCTGGTTCTCTTCTGCTGCCACATGCAGCGGCGTGATCTTGTGCGTGCTCAACGCGTCGACCTCGGCCCCGTGGTCGAGCAGCAATTTTGCGATGTCCAGGCTTCCTGAGTAGGCTGCCGCATGTAGCGCGGTGAAGCCGCGATCGTTGCGGGCTTCGATGTCCGCCTTGGCCCCGATCAACGCAATGGCGACCTCGGTCTTGCCGGCAAGCGCCGCATCGATCAGCGGGGTCTGACGGCTCTCGTCGCGATCGTTCACATTGGCGCCTTGTGCCAGGAGTTCGGCAACCTTTCCGGCGTCGCCCTCCCGAGCAGCGTCGTTGAGCGGCCCGGCCGTCACCGCACCGACGGCAAACCAAGAAATGAAAGCAACGACCACAGCCCGACTGACAAGCCGAAGCCAACCGGTTTCGAAAAGCCTGACCCGGATCGGGAAGGCCCTCGCCAGCAACAATCGCCTGTAGACCGTCATCGTCTAACCCTCCGGGCGCGCTCGCCCGCGGATGGACGTATATGAGATCAGTCTAATACATTTGGCGCAGCGGAGCCATAGGGTGTCCGGCTTATACGCGAGTCGAAGTCGCGCGAGGCGCCCTGTGTCACCCCCGGCAGCGGGCTATCCGGGCACCAGCACCACGACCGCTAGAATGGCCATCAGCAGGCAGGCGGCCATGCCGATCATATCGTGCTGCCGGAAGCGCCAGACGGCGTGGCGAGCATTAGGACGCCGATCACGGCGATTTAGAGTGGAACGAGGTTCATCCTTTAAAAGGGCAGCCCACCAGCCTTGCGCTTGTGCGTAGGCGCGAAGTTTAGTGTCAGCTTCTTGATGGGCGCGCTGGCAGTGTCGCTTGGGGAGAACCCTGTGTTTCCGTAGAAAAAGGCGATGTCGAATTGACCGTCCTTCGCGAAAAGGGGGCCGAATGTCTGGAATGGGTCAAACCCGGGGGCCGCCACCCAGGCAATGTCCGCTTATGCGCCTGTAGTTACCCAAAGTGGACCGACGGCTTTCGGCCCCGAAACGGTCATTCCGGATGACAGGTTGCGTGAAGCAGTCCGCGCCGTGCACGGTGGCGCAAGAAGGATGGTTCAGTCGAAGAAGCCTGCATCCTCATCCCGGAGATACTTCCTGGCTGCTTCGGCGTCGATATCGAGGCCCAGCCCCGGCGCTTCCAGCAAGTCCACCATGCTGTCCTTCACGATCTGCGACGGCAGGCCGATTACGAGGTCCTCCCACCAGGGGTCGGAAGCGCTCGGGCATTCGAACGCGATGAAGTTGGCGGGCAGGGTGGCGCACACATTGATCAGCGCGCCGAGGCCGAGAAGGCCGTTCGCGGTGCCGTGCGGTGCCATCAGAATTGAGTGCATATAGGCGTGCTCGGCGACCCATTTGAGCTCGGCAATGCCGCCAATATCGGCCGGATCGGGGCCGATGACGCGCACCGCCTGCGTTTCGATCAGCTCCTTGAAATTGTGCCGCAGGTATATCTGCTCGCCGGTATGGATTGGCGTCGAGGTGGAGGTGGTCAACTCCCGATAGGCCTGCGGATTGACCCACGGCACATAGTCGCCGGTCAGCATGTCCTCGAGCCACATCAAATTGTACTTCTCGACCGCGCGAGCGAACTTGATTGCATCGGGCAGCATCCAGCCCGGGCCGCAGTCGAGCGCCAGGCTGACCTTGTCGCCCAGCACTTCCTTCATCGCCATCACGCAGTCGAGCATATGGTTGAAACCGCGCTCGCTGATCACGCCCTGGTCCATGGCACCGTGATAGCCGGCCTTCTTCTGCGTCACGCCGTAGTGAAAGCCCTCGATGGTGTCCTTCATGTTGGAATGGAACGAGATTCCCTGCTTGATCATGAAGAAATTCTGCGGCTGCTCCATCATCCATTTCACGTCAGCGGCGTAATCCTCCGGCCGGTCCCCCGTTCGCTTCTGGCGGATCGAGCCGTTATAGACGCGCACCTTGTCGCGCACCTTGCCGCCGAGCAGTTTGTAGGCCGGCACGCCTGCGGCCTTGCCGGCTATGTCCCACAGCGCATGCTCGATAGCGCTTACCGCCGCGCCATAGGGCTTGAAAGAGCCGCGTTGGCGGATCTTCAGCATCACCCGCTCGACGTCGGTAGGGTCCTCGCCGATCAGCGCCTCACGGAAATGCAGCACCCAAGGCTTGAGATAGGTCTTGGTGAACTCGACTTCGCCAAGGCCATAGAGGCCCTCGTCGGTAACGATGCGGACTATTGGATGTTTGCCGATGACGGCGCAGCGGAGATCGGTGATCTTCATCTTCGGTTCTTTTCGCCTCAGCTCCAGATACGGTCCCAGGAATACTCGTCGTCCCAATGATCCGTGGGCTGCCAGATGCCGGTGACACCCGGCTGCAGATGCTGCGAGATCACCTCGTCGACGACGTCGTCAATCCCCAGGCCAGGTTTGTCCGGAACAGTGATAAAGCCGTCCTTCACGAGCGGCTTGGGAAGGCCGGTGACGATATCGTCCCACCAGTCGACATCGGCAGAGTGGTATTCGAGCGCCATGAAGTTTTCGGTCGCGGTCGCGACATGTGCCGCGGCCATTGCGGCGATTGGACTTTCGGCCATATGGATGGCCATTGCGATGCCGTGGTCCTGGGCCATGTCGCCGATCTTCTTGGTCTCGAGGATGCCCCCGCTGGTGAGCAGGTCCGGGTGGATAATGGAGAGGCCGCCGCTCTTGAGCAGAGGCTCGAAGCCTTCCTTAAGGTAGATGTCCTCGCCGGTGCAGATCGGCACCGTAGTGGCGGCCTGCAGTTGCCGGAACTGCTCGGTGTACTGCCATGGGATCACATCCTCGAGCCAGGCCGGCACGTATTTTTCAATCCGCCTGGCGAGCCGAATGCCGTTCTGCAGCGAGATGTGGCCGACATGGTCAATGGCGAGCGGAATATCCATACCGATAACATCGCGAACCTCGGCAATGTACTGTTCAAGCAGGTCGAGGCCCTTGTCGGAAAAGTGGAGGCCGGTAAACGGATGGGGGACGTTATGCAAATCGTAAGCGGCATTGCGGGTGCGCCGCTCCTCCATGGTCTTGACCGGGCCGCGGCCGGGATGGATGCGGTACCCTTCCAGTGAACCGGCAGGGGAGACGACCGCACCGGGTACATCCGCGATCTGCATCAGCCCCAGATCCATCTTGAGGAAGGTGAAGCCGAGCGCCATGCGCTGCTTGAGGCGCTTGCCGGTCTCGGTGCCGCTCGGCACGGTAGCGTCGGTGTCGCAATAGACGCGCACCTTCTCCCGAAACCGACCGCCGAGCATCTGGTAGATGGGAACGCCATAGGCCTTGCCGGCGAGATCCCACAACGCGATCTCGACCGCCGAGACGCCGCCGCCTTGCCGGCCATGGCCACCGAACTGCTTGATCCGGCGAAACAGGCGGTCGATGTCGCAAGGGTTCTCGCCAAGCAGCCGGCTCTTCAGCATCAGCGCGTAAGTGGCACTGGCGCCGTCGCGCACCTCGCCAAGCCCGACGATGCCCTGGTTGGTGTAAATCTTGAGCAGGGTCGAGGTGAACGGCGCGCCGACGATTTCGGCTACCCGCATGTCGGTGATGCGAAGCTGGGATGGCTTGGAGTTCGCGTTTACCCGATTGAGCGCTTCGTCGGCGCCACCTGTCTTTGCCATGACTTATCCTCGTTTTCGGCTTGTCGTCTCGCACCCGGGGCCGGCATAGAGTGTTGCTAGCCCAGCTCAATCTCGTGGGCCTGCAGGTAGTCGCGGTCCATCTCAATACCGAGACCAGGCTTCGACGACAGCTTGAGGCTGCCGTTCGAAATGTCGAGTGGTCTGTCGATCAGGTGATCGTATTTGCCCAGGTTCCACTCCGATGTTTCGAGTTTGTAGAAATTGGGAACGGTCATCATCACCTGCGCTCCCGCAACCACGTTGATTGGTCCGGCGGCGTCATGTGGCGAGACCGGCACGTAGTAGGCTTCGCACAGTGCAGAAATCTTCTTGAGTTCGGTAATGCCGCCGGTCCAGGTAACGTCGGGCATGATGTAGTCGGCGAGCCTGTTCTCGAGTACCGGCACGAAATCCCACTTCGTGTGGCCGCGCTCGCCCCACGAGATGGCGGTATTGACCTTCTCACGTACCTGCTTGAGGGCGTTAAGGCTCTCGGGCGGGCAGGGCTCCTCAAACCAGTCGATCTGGCCGGCCTCCTCGAGGCTCCGACAGAGGCGAATGGCGGTGGGGACATCGAAGCGGCCGTGCGCATCGATGAGAATGTCGACATCGGGTCCTGCCGTTTCGCGGATCAGAGCCGTGAGTTCGGCGGCCTCGCGCTCGTCCTTGCGGGTCATGCTGCCATCGAGGTAGCCGTCTCGCTGTTCGCGGGGCAGGCCATCGGCGCTGCGGCCCTGGTGGGGGTAGGGATCGAACTTGAGCGCAGTGTGTCCGGACTCGACAATGTCTAGAATTTCGCGGACCACGGCCTCCTTGCTGGTGAATTTGGCCTGGTTGGGATGGGTGTAGAGCGCGATTTCATCGCGTACCGGCCCGCCAAGCAGCTCGTAAATCGGCTTGCCGAGGACTTTGCCCCGGATGTCCCAGAGGGCAATATCGATGGCGCTCACGCATTCGACGGCGGCGCCGCGGCTTCCCATGTAGGTGAAGCTGCGGAAGATCTTGTGCCAGAGATGCTCGATACGCGCGGGATCCTCGCCTGTCACGGCGACGCCGATCTGCCGCAGGATCGTGCAGAGAGCGCGGTTGGCGAGCCTTGTCGTGGTGGTGATCTCTCCCCAGCCACTCACTCCCTCGTCGGTCGTCACTTCGACGAACAGGAACTCTCCCCAGTAGGAAGCATCGGACTTGATCAGCCACGGCCGAATGCTCGTGATTTTCATCTCAACTACCTTTGCCTGGAAATGGTCAGCTAACGATGTTCTGGACTGGACATTCTATCCGGCCCGAGCGGCGTTGCGCGCTCGCATCTGTTCGAGAATATGCCGGCCCGAACCCTCGACATGGCGGGAAACGAGTTCAGCCGCCTTGTCGGCCTCTCCCGCCTTCACAAGCGCGATGAGTTCGCGGTGCTCGCGCATGATCGCGGCACGTCGCGCCAGCGTGAAATTGAAACGACGGCTCACGGCTCGCAGCACTTCGCGGTGCTTCCACCAAAGCTCGGCGGCGTGGCGGTTGTAGTGCCGCTGGTACATCACGGTGTGGAAAGCGGTATCCAGCTCACTGTGCCTGAATGTGTCGGCGAAGTTGTTCTCTTCGATCAGGCCTTGGAGACGTTCGAGTTCGGCGATGTCCTCGCCGGTAGCCATATTCACAAACCATCGTGTCAGGGCTGGCTCGATCAGAACACCGATCTCGTAGATATCCCGGACAAAATCTTGATCAATGGGTCGCACGCGCGCCCCGCGGTTGGCGATAAAGGTGACAAACCCTTCGCCGCGCAACAACTGCAGGGCCTCGCGCACAGGATTGGTCGAAGTGCCGTGACGCCGGGCGAGATCGGTCACGACAAGCCGTTCGTTGGCAGCGAGCCGTCCCTCGATGATATCTTCCCTGATCAATTCATAAAGCGAGGCGCCCTCGCTGGAGGCCCCGATGGGATCGGTCCCCACCGGTGGCATCGCTTTGAAATCGCTTATTTCGGCCAAGGCCGGCTCCCCAATTTAATACATACCTTGCCCGATATCACACACGGCTTTCGCAAACAATGTACGATTCTGCGCGTTGACAGGCAATTCATGATCTGAAAACGTACCAAGCGATCGAGAGGATACACTGAGCTGGCAGAAGCATCCTCGCGATCGAAACGAGTAAGGACCGCTTCAGGGCGGCATGGGAGAACCAGGGAGGATACCTATGACGAGAATTGCGCTCGGCAGCGCCGTCCTGCGCGGCACTGTCGCCACTGCTTTGATGGCATCCCTGACGTCTACATCGGCGCTGGGTGCACCGCCGGTCGACCTGAGCAAGTGGTCGCCGGAGTATGTGCGCTCGATTGCGGGCACACAGGATTTTGACACGGCGGCCGATTGCGCCAAGGTCACCCCGCTCGATTACAAGGGGCGACTGACATTCTGGTATCAGGGCGTGTTCGAGGGCGACCCGGACCTCCTGCGCCAGTACTACAAGGATTTCTTCGAGACCTTCCGCAAAACCTATCCGAACATCCAGCTCGAGGAACAAGCCCTCACCTATAACGACCTTCTCGACAAGTTCCGCACCGCGCTCCTGGGCAATGCCGCGCCTATGGCGGTCCGCCTGCAGATCCTGGGTGGTACCGAGTTCGCCTCAAAGGGCTATCTGCAGCCGCTCAAGCCAGAGGATGTGGGGTATTCGACAGAGGATTTCTGGCCCGGCGCCATGAAGGCAGTGACCTGGGAGGGCGTGACCTACGGCATTCCGACCAACAACGAGACGATGGCGTTCATCTGGAACGCCGACATCTTCAAGCGTGCCGGCCTCGATCCGGACAAACCGCCGGCAACGTGGGACGACGTGGTCAAGTATTCCAAGCAGATCCACGACAAGCTCGGCATTGCCGGATATGGCCTCGTGGCTCGCAAGAATGCCGGCAATACGCCGTACCGCTTCATGCCACAGCTGTGGGCCTATGGCGGAGGTGTCTTCGACGAAGCGACGCCGAACCCGACCTATGAGCAGGTCCAGCTCGATAGCCCGCAAAGCAAGGCAGCGCTGCAAGCCTCCTACGACATGTATGTTCGCGACAAGTCGGTTCCGGTTTCGGCACTCACCAATCAGCAGGCCGATAATCAGCCCCTGTTCGTCGCTGGCCAGCTCGGCATGATGATCTCGCACCCGTCCGATTACAACGTCATGCTCGACCTGCAGAAAAAGGCGACGGGCACCGACAAGGACAAGGCGCAGACGGTCATCGACAACATGCGCTACGGCCTGATCCCGACTGGTCCCGACGGCAAGCGCGCCGTCGTGTTCGGCGGCTCGAACATTCACATCCTGAAACCCGAATATGTCGAGGGCGGCAAGGTAGACGAGCCGGCCGCGAAAGCTATCATCTGCATGTGGACGAGCCCTGAATGGTCGCTGAAGATGGCCTACGCCGGATCAAACCCTGGCAACCTCAACGGCTTCAAGACCAAGTGGATGAAGGAACGTCTGGACAACATCAAGTTCCTCGACGTCACCACCTCGATGCTGCCATACGGCATCCCGTTCCCAGCTCTGCCGCAGGCCCCCGAGATCATGAACATCATCATCCCGGACATGCTGCAGAATGCCCTGACCGGAGCGATGACCGTCGACGAGGCAGCGGACGATGCGGCCAAGAAGGTAAAAGACCTGATGGGCGGACTCTAGTCCAAGCCACACCTACGACCTGGACCGGCTGCGCCGCTGGCGCAGCCGCAGCGTTCCGAAGAAAAAGGGCACGCCACAAGTGACGATCGTGACCGGCAAGGCCGAGGCTCGCCGAAGATTCCAACCCGGTTGGTCCGGCGCGCTGCGGAAGGTCTGGGAGCATCGTGCGGACTACGCGTACGTGCTCCCAGCGATCGCCGTGATGCTCATCGTCATCGCCTATCCGATCTACTACACGGTCGAGCTGTCGTTCTTTAAGACACCGCCTGGCCTGCAACTCCGCGACAAGACCTTCATCGGCTTCGACAACTACACGACCATCCTCACCAGTCAGGTGTTCTGGAAAGTCACCTGGAACACACTGATCTGGACTCTGGGGTCAACTTTCATCTCCTTTGTCCTGGGGTTTGCCACAGCGCTGGCGCTCCACCGCGACTTCATCGGCCGTGGTGTCCTGCGCGCCGTCCTGATCATCCCTTGGGTCATCAGCGCCGTCGCCGCCTCCTACATCTGGAAGTGGATCTACCATTCGGACTTCGGGATCATCGGCGCGGTGCTGGTCGGCCTCGGATTGGCCGACCAGCCGCCGAATTTCATCGACAATGTCAGCACAGTGCTGCCCTCCCTGATCGTCGTCAATATCTGGCGCGAGTTTCCGTTCGCCATGATCATGATGATGGCCGGCCTGCAGACAGTCCCCGACCAATTGCTGCGCGCCGCAAAAGTCGACGGTGCCAATGCATGGCAGCGCTTTTGGCACGTCACCTTCCCGCACTTGCGCAACGTCTCGGTGGTGACGATGCTGCTGCTCGCGGTGGCCAACTTCAATTCCTTCATCATCCCCTGGATCATGACCGGCGGCGGGCCGTCGAACGCATCGCATATCTGGATAACCCACATTTACGAGCTCGCCTTCGGACGGCAGCGCTGGGGCGTGGCATCGGCCTATTCGGTGCTCCTGTTCCTCACGCTGATGACGCTGGGCTACTTCTACGTCCGTGCGTTAAGCGGCAACGAGCGGAAAGAGGGGAGCGCCTGATGAGCACGATTACCGAGACAGCGCCTCGAGCCCAGACCCGTCGCCGCATGCGCGTCGACGGATGGCGGTGGGCCGGGCGCATATTCCTCGTGTTCATGCTGCTTTATACCGCGTTGCCGATGATCTGGATGCTGATCACCTCGATCAAGTCCGGATTCGCGGCGACGCAATTCCCGCCGCAATGGTGGCCGGACGAACCTACCCTCGCCAGCTACCAGAAACTGCTCGATCCGCAGAACAGCGTCGGCCAGGACTTCCTCCGCTTCTTCTGGAACAGCCTTTTCGTGTCGACCGTCACGACAATCCTTTCGGTGATCGTGGCTGTCCCAGCGGCCTACGCGTTTTCGCGCTTCAGTTTCCCCGGCCGGAATTTCCTGTTCTTTGCCGTGCTGCTGCGCAACATGTTCCCGGCGGTGATCTTTCTCGTGCCACTCTTCATCCTGATGCGCGCCATCGGTCTGATAAACACGCATGGCTCGCTGATACTCACCTATCTCACCTTTGGCCTGCCGCTGGCGATCTGGCTGCTCAAGGGCTTTTACGACAATATCCCGGTGCAGCTTGAGCAGGCGGCGCGCATCGATGGCGCAACACGGTTCCAGGCCTTCATCATGATCGTGATGCCGCTCTCGACGCCGGGGATCATCGCCACCGCAATCTATTCCTTCATCGGCGCGTGGAACGAGTACATCTACGCCTACACCTTCCTCTCCAAGAACGAGCAGTTGACCCTGCCGGTCGGCATCCAACGCTTCTTCTCGGAAAATACGACGGACTTTCCGGGCCTGATGGCGGCCAGCTTCATGATGAGCGTGCCCGTCGTGGTGCTGTTCCTGGTCCTGCAACGATACTTCGTACGCGCCCTTACAGAAGGCGCGGTCAAGCACTAGGGAGTTGCCGATGGCCCACGTGGTCCTCCAAGATCTCGTCAAGAGCTATGGCAGCTTCAAAGCTGTCAACCACGTCTCGCTGACGGTCAATGACGGCGAGTTCGTTGCGCTCGTCGGGCCTTCAGGCTGCGGCAAGACAACCACGCTCAATCTTGTCGCGGGGCTGACCCCGATCACAGCGGGCGACATCATCATCGGCGAGCGGGTGGTCAACGACCTCGACCCCAAGGACCGGGACATCGCAATGGTGTTCCAGAACTACGCGCTCTACCCGCAGAAATCGGTCTACAAGAACCTGGCGTTCCCGCTTCAGATGCGCAAACTCCCCAGGGACGAGATCGACAAAAAGGTCAAGGAAGCGGCGCGAGTGCTCGACATGACGCACCTGCTCGAGCGCAAGCCGCGCGAACTGTCGGGCGGGCAGCAGCAGCGTGTGGCCCTTGGCCGTGCCCTCGTTCGCGACCCCGCCGTGTTCCTCATGGACGAGCCACTGTCTAACCTCGATGCCAAACTGCGCGTGCAGATGCGGTCGGAGATCAAGCGTTTCCACCAGGACCTCAAGGCGACGATCATCTATGTGACGCACGACCAGCTCGAAGCCGTGACCATGGCTGACAAGATGGCGGTGATGAATGGCGGCTACCTGCAGCAATACGATTCACCGGCGCAGGTCTTCGCCCATCCGGTGAACATGTTCGTGGCCAGCTTCATCGGCAGCCCGGCGATGAGCCTTATTCCGTTAGAGGCCTCGATGGCAAACGGCAACACGGTGTTGACCGGCGCCGAGGGCTGGCGCCTTGAGCTCTCACCGCGCAATGCCCAGAAGGTGGCGAAAGCGACGACCAGGAAAGTCGTGCTCGGCGCACGTCACTCGACGATCAAGCTCCACAAGAGTGCGGTCCCTGGTTCCATTCCGGCCAAGGCCTACACGGTGGAACCGACCGGAGACGTCACCTTCGTCCAGGCGTTCCTGTCCGGCGCCATCGTCAACGTCAGTGTGCCGCCGAACATTGCCGTCGCGCCCGACGAGCAGATCTGGCTCGAGTTCGACCAGGAGCGGATGCATCTGTTCGATGGCGAAACTGAAATGGCCCTCAAGGCCAACTGAGATAGAGCGAATGCGCGTGAAACGTGGGCGTGGATGACTGAGAAACTTAAGATCACCGCGATCAAGCCCTATCCGGTGTGGGTAGGAACGCGCAACCAGATGCTCGTCAAGGTCGAGACCGACCAGGGCATCTTCGGCTGGGGCGAGAGCGGCTTGAGCGGTCGCGAGAGGGCCGTGGCCGGCGCGGTCGAGCACTATCGCGAGTTTCTCATCGGCCGCGACCCGATGCAGATCGGGCGGATCTGGCAGGAGGTTTACCGCAGCCAGTACTTCGAAGGCGGGCGAGTCCTTCAGGCGGCGATTTCCGCCATCGACATCGCCCTTCACGACATCAAGGGCAAGGCGCTGGGCGTGCCGGTCTACGAGCTGCTGGGCGGCAAGCAGCGCGACCGCATTCCCACCTTTGCCTCGACCGGCGACGAGGCCGAGGGCGACGTTGCCATCGAACGGGCCCGCGAACTTCGCGCGCAGGGGTGGCAGGCGATCCGCTTCTTCCCCTTCGGGCAAAACAGCAAGGACATCTTCGAGCCGCGCGAGTCCATCGGCGCTACCGCAAGTATGCTGAACAAGGCGCGCGAGGCGCTGGGCAGCGACGTGGTCCTCGGCCTCGACTATCATCATCGGCTGTCGGTGGCAGAGGCCGCGAGCTTCTGCAACAAGCTCGGTCGCGGCGTGCTTGATTTCCTCGAGGAGCCGATACGGGCCGAAACGCCGGAGGCCTATGAATCGCTGCGCACGATGACCGAAATCCCCTTTGCCATAGGCGAGGAATTTGCCAGCAAGTGGCAGTTCCTGCCCTACATCGAGCGCGGCATCCATCAGTTCAACCGGCTCGATGTTTGCAATGTCGGCGGGCTCACCGAGGCGATGAAAATCGCTGGCTGGAGCGAGGCGCATTATGTGGACCTGATGCCGCACAATCCGCTTGGTCCAGTGTGCACGGCCGCGACCGTGCATCTCGCTGCCGCGGTACCCAACTTCGCGTGGCTCGAGACCAGGGCACCCGAAACAAAGCTGGGCTTCGACAATTCCGACTTCTTCCCCGTGCAACCACGGCTCGACGGGACCGATTACCCGGTCGGCGATCTGCCGGGGCTCGGCGTCGAGGTCAACGAAGTTGCGGTCCAGGCGCAGAGTTTGCGTTTCTGGGAAGCGCCTCACCTTAAGCGCCGCGACGGTTCTGTTGCGAACTGGTAGTTCCATTCAATCGGAGTCCACAATGACACATACTTCCGACATCATGCGGCCGCCTAAGGACCTGATCGACGCACTCAGGGAGATCGGCGCCGCGACGGTTGCCGGCACGCTTGGCCATATGGGTTTCCGCAATCCGCACATGGTCGGTCCGGTGGCGCAAAACCACGGGAAGTCGATCGTCGGGCCGGTGCTGACGCTGCAGTTCCTGCCGCAGCGGCCGGACCTCTTCACCGAAGGAGAATATGCCGATCCGGAGACACAGCTGCACCGGCACGTGCTCTATCACGCGCAGGAGGGCGATGTGGTCGTGGTCGACGCGCGCGGCGACATGAGCTCGGGCGTCTTCGGCGATATGATGTCGACGTATTTCAAGGGCAGGGGCGGGGCCGGTATCGTCATCGATGGGTGCATGCGCGACCGGCCCAATGTCGAAAAGCTCGACCTGCCCCTATGGCTGCGCGGCTGGACGCCAAACTATCATGTGCAGACCAGCATCTATCCCAATGCCGTCAACGTTCCGATTGCCTGCGGCGGTGTCACGGTGATCCCGGGCGACATCATCGTCGCCGACGACGACGGGGTGGTGGTGCTTCCCGTCGTGATGGCCCCGAAGGTGATCGAAGAATCACAGAAGCATCATGATTGGGAGGAGTTTTCGCGAGCGAAGCTCATGGAGGGCGGGCCGTTGCAACGCTACTATCCGCTGCATGATGATGCCCGCGGAGAGTACGAGGAGTGGCGCAAAACAAATCGCCTGGAGAACCCGAGTTAGTCAGCAGGCCTTGGCGATCAGTTTTGCCAGGCAATCGCCAGCCTCGGTCCCCGGCACGCCAAGATCTCTGACACTGTCCATATGGTTGCGGTTCGGGAGCACATGCGACGTTACCAACGATCCCTGCCGCAGCAAGCTTGCTTTGAATCGATCGGCTTGCTGATGGAAGGGTGGCGTCTCGTTGGCTCCGACCAGGACCGCCGCCTTGGTTTGAGCATCATGCCGACAGGCGAGAGGTGTGAACATGGCGACTTCCTCGTCGGTTATTCCAATCTCGTTGGCGAGAAAGGAATCCTGGAGCGGCTTCAAATCATATAGTCCGCTCAGGAGAAGGGCTGCCTTCACATTCGAGGGGGTATGCTCGCCTTCGAACAGGAACGTTGCAAGATGGGCTCCAGCCGAATGACCACTGACGGTCAGGGCCGCCGGGCTTCCGCCATGATCGGCGATGTTGGCCAGGACCCACTGCTTGGCGCGGCGCACCTGGTCGACAATCCTCGCCATTCGGACCTTGGGCATCAGAGCATAATCAAGGATGACGGCGATGGCCCCGGCTTGGGTAATCGTCGTCGCCATATATGAATAGTCGCGCTTGGAGAACATTCTCCAGTAGCCGCCATGGACAAAGATGTGCACCGGTAGCGCCGTTCTTTTGCCCGCGGGAAAGAACAGGTCCATGGTCTCGGTCGGATCCGGTCCGTAGGCCACGTCGGCGGCCATCGGAATGGCGGCGCGGGCGACCTCGCTGCGGTCAACAATGTCCTGCACGATTTGGTCAAAATCAGCAACGTGGTCGCGGATGCGAAAGGGATCGCCTTGCATTCTTCTTCAGCTCACATGCTGACGGCGAGGTATTTCGCCTCCATGAACTCGGCAATGCCGTGATGCTGCCCTCCCTCGCGGCCGAGCCCACTTTGCTTGACGCCGCCGAAGGGAGCTGCCGGATCAGACATCAGCCCGCGGTTGAGAGCAATCATCCCGGCCTCGATGCGGGAAGCCACCCGCATGCCGCGCGCCAGATCGCGCGTGTAAATGTAGGCAGCAAGCCCATATTCGGTGTCATTGGCGCGTGCGATGACTTCGGCCTCCGTTTCGAAGCTCGAGATTGGCGCCACCGGCCCGAATATCTCCTCATGCGCCATCTTTGCGTCGCCCGGCACGTCGCGAAGCACCGTCGGAGGATAGAAGAAACCGCGCCCGGACAGGACTGAGCCGCCGCACATGACCCGCGCGCCGCGTGTGACCGCGTCGACGACAAGGCGGTCTATCTTCTCGACCGCCTTTTTCGTGATCATGGGCCCGCATTCCGTGTCCGGATCAGTGCCAGGGCCGACCTTGAGCGACGACATTCGCTTCTCGAGGCCATCGCAGAAGGCTTCGTAGATGCCGGATTGCACATAGAGGCGGTTTGCGGCCGTGCAGGCCTCGCCGGCGTTGCGCATCTTGGCCACCATTGCACCATCGAGCGCCGCTTCGAGATCGGCGTCGTCGAACACAATGAACGGTGCGTTGCCGCCCAGCTCCATGGAACACGAAACCACATGCCTGGCAGCCTCTGCCAGCAGAGCGCGGCCCACACCCGTCGAACCGGTGAAGGAGAGTTTGCGCACCCGCGGATCGGCCAGCATGGCGGCTGTCAAAGGCCCGGGACTGGAGGTTGTCAGGACATTGACCACCCCTGGTGGAACGCCCGCGTCCTGGTAGAGCGCGGCGAGCGCATAGGCGGTGAGGGGTGTCTCACTGGCTGGCTTCAGGATCACCGTGCATCCCGCGGCAAGTGCCGGCGCGATCTTGCGCGTCGCCATCGCGGCAGGAAAATTCCAGGGCGTGATCAGGATGCAGATGCCGACGGGTTCGTAGTCGACCACAATGCGATTGGTGCCGGAAGGCGCAGTACCGAATTCACCGGTAATGCGAACGGCCTCCTCGGCATTCCAACGGAAAAATTCCGCCGCGTAAGCGATCTCGCCTCGGGCATCCCGCAGGGCCTTGCCGTTTTCCAGTGCGATGAGAGTAGCCAGTGCCTCCGATCGTTCCGTCATCAGTTCAAAGCAGCGTCTGAGGATCTCGGAACGTTTTCGCGGCGGCGTTGTCCGCCAGCCATCGGCTGCCTTGGCAGCGGCTTCAACGGCAGTGGCGGCGTCGTTCACGGTCGCATCCGGCACAGCGGCGATGACAGCCTCGGTCGATGGATCAATGACCAGAATCACCCTGCCATCCGCGGACTGGCGCCATTGGCCGCCAATATACAGCCGGTGCGAGATTGTGTGGAAGTCGCTGACGCCCTGATCGTCAGTCAGAACCTGTGAAAACGTGTTCATCTCGATATTCCCGATCGTTTACATGACGCAGCTGGCGAGGTCGCCATCAAAGGCGGCCTGGACCAGACGTCGCATGGTCCGCAAATCGAATGGCCGCGGATTGTTCTTGATGAGGCGCTCGATAGCGATCGCCTGTTCCGCCGTCCAATCGAGCTTATCGGCGGGCAGCCCCAGCTCGGCCAACGTGGGGGTGATCCCGATTGCCCCAAACAGCCGGCTGACTTCGGCAATGGTCGCGTCGGCCAACTCGTCGGGCGTCCGGCCTTTACCATCGAGGCAGAGCGCGTTGGCGATCTCGACCATCTCGGTCGCTGCGGCTGTTTTGTTGTACTTCATGACGTACGGCAACATGGTGGCGACGCCCAATCCGTGAGCGGTGTGGGTTATCGCGCCAACCGGATATTGCACGGCATGCGCTGCCGCTGTGCCGGCCGTTCCGAACGCGCAGCCGGCTGCAAGTGCACCCATCATGACGTCGGCCCGGGCGTCCTCGTCAGAGGGCCGGCGGTATGCCGTTTCAAGGCTTCGGCCAAGCAGCTTGATCGCCAGCAGGGCGAAATGATCGGTCAAGGCGGTTTTGCCGATAAAGACATGTTTCTGCGGAAGGCCGGGATCGGTCCCCCGCCTGGCGGCGGTGAAGGCCTCGATTGCATGCGTCAGCGCGTCAGCGCCTGCGATCGCCGTCAATCCCGGCGGGCATGTCATCGTCAGTTCAGGATCGCAGATGGCCGCGGCCGCGATCAGATACGGGCTGGAGATGCCGACCTTCAGTGTGCGATCCGGATCCGAGATCACGGCAACCGGGGTGACTTCAGAGCCGGTGCCGGCTGTCGTCGGCACCGCGATCAGCGGCAGCGTCGGGCCGGGCACCTTGAACTCGCCGTAGTAATCCTGGAGCTGACCGCCGTGACTGATGAGCAGCGCGGCGCATTTGGCCATGTCGAGACAGCTGCCGCCGCCAATGCCGATCACCATGTCGGGCGCGAACTTCCGTGCTTCCTCGACGCAGACGGCAACGGTGTCCCGAGGAACGTCGGGCAGCACACGGTCATGCACCAGTACGTCTATCGAGGCGGCTCGCAGCGCCGCGACAATCTCTGCGAACGGGCCCGTTGCGGCAAAACGTTCATCGGTGCAGACGAGCGCGCGACGCCCGAGCCTGGCCGCGACAACCGGGATGACGTGGCGTTGGCCCTTCCCGAAGAGGATTTCGCGCGGCAGCCTTAGGGCAGCGAAAAGGCTCATGACCTGCATCCTGTGATGATGTCTGGATTGGAATGCGAGATGGCGTTCAACTCGGCCCCAAGGCCGGGTTCGATGTAAAACCCGTCTCGCAACGCGGTTGCGTATCGACGTGCCGAACCATCGTCCGCAACGCTGGCGGTCCGTTCAGCAGGTGAGGAAGCACGGGCTGCCAGGGCGGCACGCTGTTCCAGCAGGGCCACTGCACATTCGATTGCTTTGTCTCCTAGCTGCCGCAAATGATATCCTCGATAAAATCGTATAGGATATAGGATTGCATTGGCCGGAGCATCGTGTTAGCAACTCAATGTGTCAAGAGGCAAAACATGCAGGCCATGAACTTACCCAGTCTAGACGAAGCGAACCTCGCCGGCGGGCGTATCCAGCGCTCCAGCAGCCTGGTTGAGGACGTCTACGAAGCGATCTTTGCGCAACTCATGTCCCTGAAGATTGCGCCGGGCTCGCGCATCACCGTCGACAGCCTGGTCAAGGAATTCAACGTATCCCACACGCCGATCCGCGAGGCGCTCGGCCGGCTCGAAGGCGAAGGCCTGGTGCTGAAGACGCATCTGATCGGTTACCGCGCTGCGCCGCAGATCACGAAACGGCGGTTTGACGAACTTTATGAGCTTCGCCTGCTGCTCGAACCTCATGGCGCAGCCAAGGCAGCCGCGCTCATGGACGAGGTAAAGCTCGCGCAGCTTCAGACATCCGCCGGCGTCATGGCGCGCCGTGAGGGCAAGGACGAGCGCCTGCGGTATTCCAACTTCGCCCGCCAGGATGCCATTTTCCATGACAAGGTCATGGAATTCGCCAACAACGAACTCGTGCGCGAGACACTGGCGCACCAGCATACCCACTTCCACATATTCCGCCTGATGTTCCATTCGCGCGTCACCGAGGAGGCGCTTGACGAGCATGAGGCCATCCTGGCCGCTTTCGCTGCGGCCGATCCTGCCGCTGCCGAGCAGGCGATGCGTCGCCATATCGAGCATTCCCGCGACCGTTTGTTGTTGGCGTTCGACTGAGACTGTCCCGATGTCCCCGTACCCGCCGTTGACGGTCATCACGCAGGCCAGTGCCAACGAAGACTACTTCCCCGATTCACCCTTCTAGAAACTCAAACCTACCAGGCGAGTACAGGTCTCGCCCGGCCGTTGTCACAGGAAAGGAAGTACCATGCCAGGCAAAAAGATCCTGATGCTGACCGGTGAATTCACCGAGGAATACGAAATCTTCGTCTACCAGCAGGCGATGGAAGCGGTGGGCCACACCGTGCACGTCGTGTGCCCAGACAAAAGCGCCGGAGACCTGATCAAAACATCGCTGCACGATTTCGAGGGCGATCAGACCTACACCGAAAAGCTCGGCCACTATGCGCTGATCAACAAGACCTTTTCCGACGCTGAGAAGCAGTTGGAGCAATACCACGCTGTGTACTGCGCCGGCGGCCGTGGCCCCGAATACATCCGCACCGACAAGCGCGTACAGGCGATGGTGCGCCACTTCCACGAAACCAAGAAGCCGATCTTCACGATCTGCCACGGCGTGCAGATCCTGATTGCGGTGGACGGCGTCGTGCGTGGCAAGAAGGTCGGCGCACTGGCGGCTTGCGAGCCCGAAGTGACGCTTGCGGGCGGCACCTATATCGACCTGTCTCCAACGGAGGCATATGTGGATGGCACGATGGTTTCGGCAAAGGGCTGGACGGCCCTTGCAGCGTTCATCCGCGAATGTTTGAAGGTGCTGGGAACGGAAATCCGTCACGCGTAAGCGTTTGCTTCCGACGCGTTCCAGAGGATGCGTCGGTTCCCTTGAAGGGCGGGTCGACTACATCATTCAACAAGTCCGATAAGCGAACGCGTCAACGTTGCTCTTGCCGACGCCAGGTGCGCTCGGCAGGCCCGCTCAATCCGGTCAGATTCGCGGCTTTCGAGCGCATCGATATAGGCGAGATGCTCGAGGATTGCCGCCTGGTTGCGCTGCTTTTCGTCCTGCTTGTTCCACTGATAGTGGTAGTGAAAAATGAACGTGATGATGTCGTAGAAATCATCGATGAAGCGGTTCGGTGAAGCCTCGTTTATGAGCCGGTGAAACCGGTTGTCCAGGCCGGAGAAGTTATGAAAACGGCCCTCAATTCGCTCCAGCAGGTCGGCATGCGCCATCTTGAGCGCAGCGAGTTTCGACCATAGGGGAGAACTGTGCGGCTGTAGTGAAAATAGTTGCGCCGAACGCAGTTCGAACATCACCCGGATCTCGAAGAGCTCAAGTGCAAAGTCTTCGGTGAAGCCCTTGAAAAGCCAGCCTGAATTCGGCCGTTTCTCGATCAGTCCAAACCGGCTGAAGCGGATCAGGAATTCGCGAATTCCGTTGGTCGCAACGCCGAATTGGCGCGCAAGCTCGAGCTCATTGATGCTGGTTCCAGGCCTGGTGTCGCCCCGCAGCATCCACTCCATGAATTGCTGTTCGACATGCTTGGCGCGAGGTGTGGTTTCGGCGTCCGGATAGTAATCGTTGTCGCTGACCGGGCGGCCCGTCGACCTGAGGCCGTGGCGTTCGGTGATAAGTTCGCGGTGAACCAGTTCCCGCAAAACCTTTCTGACGGTTGTGCGGCTGACGCACATTCGCCGTCTAAGCTCATTTTCGGAAGGAAGTTCACCGGCCAGTTGCCCGTCGCGCAGCATATTCGCAGCTCGATTGAAGGCCTTCTTGTAGACGGTGTCGGTTCTCATCGGATTTTCCTTGGGAACTATAGCTTGTCCTTTTAGCATGAACTTTATCCATAAAAAACAACTTGACCCGGCCCGGCCGGTTGTTTTTTATCGATAAGAAGAGGACCTGAACACGAATTGAGTTTTTGACGACGCGGCTCGTACAAGCCGCGGCGGGGAGGGGAAATTTGCCTGAAACGGGAAACACCGGCACGACTGTCGGCGAGGCAGCGTTGCCGGCATCGAGGAAGTCAGAAGCCGTTCCCGGCCTTGCGCTCGGCCTGATGCTGCTGAGCGCTGGTCCGGTGGTCATCCTGGTGCTGCTGATCGCCGTCCTCAGCTTTCTGTCGCCCTATTTCCTGACGGGACGCAATCTCAGTAACATCCTCGCCCAGACGGCCGTCATCTCGGTTGTCGCGATGGGCCAGCATCTGGTCATCCTGACACGCGGCATCGATCTCTCCGTCGGCTCGAACCTTGCACTGGCTTCCGTCGTCGGCGCGCTGAGCTTTCATGCCGGCGCTCCCGCCATCATCGTGATCGCCGTGATGGTTGGCTGCGGTGCCGCGGTCGGCGCCATCAACGGGCTCTTCTACGTCTTCGGCCGGCTGCCGCATCCTTTCATCATCACGCTGGCGACATTGAGCATCGCCAAGGGGCTGGCCCTGCAACTGGCCGATGGCCGCGCCATTCCTGGCATGCCGGATTCGATCGATGCGCTTGGCCGCGAGGCGGTCTGGGGCCTGCCTGGATCGATTTTCGTCGTTGCGGGCGTTGCCGCGGTTCTTTCCGTCATGGCTAAAACCATGGTCTGGGGGCGCTGGATTTATGCCGTCGGCGGCCGGCCCGACGCCGCGCTGCGCATGGGCATTCCCGTGTCCTGGGTGCTGGTTTCGGTCTATGTCATCTCAGGACTGTGCGCCGGCATCGGTGCCGTCATCCTTGCCGGCCGCACCGACGCCGGTTCGCCGCTGTTCGGCAATCTGCTGGAACTGGACACGATCGCGGCGGTGATCATTGGCGGCGCCAGCTTTCTTGGCGGTCGCGGCCACCTCGGCCATGCCTTGATCGGCGCCATCATGATCGGCGTTATCCGCAACGCGCTCAACCTGCTCAACGTCAATGTCTTTTTCCAGCTCATCGTCATCGGCGTGGTCATCGTGATCGCGGTCAAGTCCGACGTGCTGCGCAATTACCTCGAAGGGCGTGTGCGTGTGCTGCAAGCCGGAAGGCAGTCATGAGCGCCGTTGCGGCCAAAGTCGATCACGCGGTCACGGCGGACAATCCCGTGCTGGCGGTACACGGTGCTACCAAGCGTTTCGGTTCGGTTCTGGCCCTCGACGATGTCAGCATCGAGGTGCGGCGCGGCGAGATCGTCGGCCTGCTCGGCGACAATGGCGCGGGTAAATCGACGCTGACCAAATGCATCAGCGGGGTGCACCAACTCGATGCCGGCGCGATCCTTTTGGACGGTGCGCCAACGCAGATACGCTCCCCTGCGGATGCGCGCTTCGCCGGCATCGAGACCGTCTATCAGGATCTGGCGCTGTTCGACAATCTGACGCCGGGACAGAACTTCTTTGCTGGTCGCGAGCTGGCTGGCCCGCAATGGCTTCCGCGCGGCCTGCGGTTTCTGCAGCAGCGCCGGATGGACGCCGAGACCCGTGCTCTGCTGGCAAACCTGAAAGTTACGCTGCCGCGGCTGGATGCCGTCGTCGCCATGATGTCGGGCGGTCAAAGGCAAGCGATCGCCGTGGCCCGCTCGACCGTGTTCGCCCGCAAGGTTGTCATTCTGGATGAGCCGACCGCCGCACTCGGCCTGCGTGAATCACGCCAGGTGCTCAATCTGGTCGCTGCGCTCCGCGACCAGGGCAATGCCGTCATCCTGATCACTCACAACATGGAACACGTCGTCGAGCTCGCCGATCGCGCGGTGGTGCTTCGCCAGGGCCGCAGGGTCGGCGAACTGGTGCCGACCAAAGGCAACAAACAGGAACTGGTTTCCATGATCGTTGGAGCCTGACCCGTTCGAAATTTGGGGACCTTTCAGGTCCGCAAATGCCTGAAGCGTCTCCCGCCGGGAGGCGTCTCAATCCAAGGGAGGAATACAATGCCAATGAACCGAAAACTGTTCGCAGGGCTGGTGATCGCTGTTGCGTTTTCCGTGCCGGCTTCGGCCGCAGACAAGATCAAGGTTGGCCTGATTACGAAATTCCCGGTGCCGTTCTACTCGACCATGGAGGACGCCGCCAAGAAATACGCGGCCGCTCATCCGGAGATCGAACTGGTCACCGGCCAGGGCCAGGCAGCTACCGACATCGAAGGTCAGATCGCATTGATTGAGTCCATGATCACGCAGGGCGTCAAGGGGCTGGCAATCACGCCGGTCGACCCGACGGTCGCGCCGGCGCTCGACAAGGCGGTCGCCGCCGGCATCAAGGTGGTTCTCGTCGACAACAGCATTCCCAACTGGAAAGGCCAGACGGCATTGGTCTCGACCAACAACCTCAACGGCGGCAAGATCGCCGGAGAGTATCTTAAAACGGTGCTCAAGAGCGGTGACAAGATCGGCATCCTGCAAGGCGTTCCCGGGGTGCCGGCTCTGGATGACCGGGTCACGGGCATGATGGAGGGATTGGGCGACGTCAAGATCGATGTCGTCGGCAAGGGCGCAACCAACTGCACGCTGGAACTTGGCACGTCAGTGACCGAAGACATCCTCACCGCCAATCCCGATCTCAAGGCGATCTACTCGGCCTGCGGTCCGCCGATCCCTGGCGCCGTCAAGTCGATCAGCAATGCCGGCATTGCCAACGACAACCTCATAGTGGTCGGCTTCGACGCGTGCTGCGGTGAGATCGAAGCGATCAAGTCGGGGGCGGAGGACGCCAGCGTAGCTCAATTTCCAGCGAAAATGGGTGAGCTTGGCATCGACACTGTCGTCAAGGCCATCCGCGGGGAACCCGTCGAGGCCAATGTGGATACCGGCGCCGGACTGGTGACGCTGCGGAACGTCAAGGACTTCGAGTGATCCACCAGCGGTGGGGGGGGGGGGGGCGCCGGGCCCCCGCGGCGGGGGGGGGGGCGCGGGGGGGGCGGGGGGGGGGGTGTTTTTTTTGGGGCCCCCCCAAAAAACTGAGGGGGGCTGGGGAGCGGCGGGGGGGGGGTG
>NZ_JAMYNL010000031.1:0-48229 GCF_040319065.1 Mesorhizobium sp. M0968 | reverse complement strand
ACATATGGACGCAAGCGATCGAAAACGACGCAAAACAACCGTTGCAGGCAGGGCGCCGTCCACATATGGATCCTAGGGTCTGCGCTCCGCTTCGCGTTCGCTCCGCCCTAGGATGACGAAGCGAAGGGAGGCTTCCAGCCAATCTCCGACGTCCGCGATTGGCCTTACGCCACCACACGTTCGTCATCCTAGGGCGTAGCAGGAGCGAAGCGACGTAGCGGAGACCCTAGGATCCATGCCGTGACCTTTGAGCGCTGCTGCGTTGATCAACAGGCAGCACTTCGCCCAGGCGGAACCTTCAGCCGCCCGACTTCGGCACCAGCAGCGGTATGACGCGGTCGCTCTTAGCGACCGACGGTCGGCCCGCCGAACCGTAGGGAATCCCCAACGCATCCCATGTCTCGACCAGCGCGTCCTGCAGGGACGCAATCAACGCGTCCGAATGGAACGGTGTAGGCGTGATGCGCAGCCGCTCGGTGCCGCGCGGCACCGTCGGATAGTTGATCGGCTGGATGTAGATGCCGTGCACACCGAGCAGGCGGTCGCTGGCCATCTTGCAGAGCTCGGGATCGCCGACCAGAAGGGGCACGATGTGGGTAGGCGACTCCATCACCGGCAGGCCGGCCGCGGCCAGCACTTGCTTGGTCCGTGTCGCCTGACGCAGCTGCGCATCGCGCTCGGCCTGCGAGCGCTTGAGATGGCGGATCGAGGTGGTTGCCGCGGCAGCGATCGCCGGCGGCAACGCCGTGGTGAAGATGAAGCCCGGCGCATAGGAGCGCACCGCGTCGATCACGGCGCTGGTGCCGGCGATGTAGCCGCCAAGCGTGCCGAACGCCTTGGCCAGCGTGCCCTCGATGATGTCGATGCGGTCGGCCAGCCCTTCGCGCTCGGTGATGCCGCCGCCGCGCGGCCCGTACATGCCGACGGCGTGGACCTCGTCGATGTAGGTCATGGCGTTGTAGCGCTCGGCGAGTTCGACGATCTGCTTGATCGGCGCGATGTCGCCGTCCATCGAATAGACGCTCTCGAAGACAATCAGCTTGGCGCGCTCGCGGCCGGCCGTCTGCAGCAGGCTTTCGAGATGCGCGACGTCGTTATGGCGGAAGATCTTCTTCTCGGCGCCCGAGCGCCGCACGCCCTCGATCATCGAAGCGTGGTTGAGCTCGTCCGAGATGATCAGGCAATTGGGAAGCAGCTTTGCAATGGTCGAGATCGACGCCTCGTTGGAAACGAAGCCGGAGGTGAAAACCAGTGCCGCTTCCTTGTCGTGCAGGTCGGCAAGCTCCAGTTCGAGCTCGACCAGCGGGTTGCTGGTGCCGGAGATGTTGCGGGTGCCGCCGGCCCCCGACCCCATCTTGCCTGCCGCCTTCTGGAACGCGGCAATGACGTCGGGATGCTGGCCCATGCCGAGATAGTCGTTGGAGCACCAGACGGTGATTTCCTCGGCGCGGCCATTGGCGCGCCAGATGGCGCGCGGGAATTTCCCGACGATACGCTCAAGGTCGGCGAAGACGCGGTAGCGACGCTCCGCATGGAGCTGGTCGATCGCTTCCTCGAAAAACCGCTGATAGTTCATGTCGCCTTCCCAGTTTTGCGCGGGATCATAGTCATTGGCCTTTTCGGCGTCCACCTGGCCTTTTTGGTCAAAATGCCACGCCCCGTGCCTGTTCCTAACGACCACGGAACATGGCCTATTCCCTTGATGTGGATCAATCTTGTTTCAGGACAATGCCACGCGCCGATGAGACTGGTTACCGCAGGTTTTAATGGCCTGGCGGCGGATTTTCCAGTACGGCGACGATTGAGACAGTTCCGATAAATCATGAATAGCGAGGATGCGGATGACGGTTTTGGTGACAGGCGGTGCCGGCTATATCGGTAGCCATATGGTCTGGGAATTGCTGGACACGGGCGACAGCGTCGTCGTCCTCGACCGGCTTTCTACCGGCTTTGAATGGGCGGTGGCCCCGGAAGCAAAGCTCGTCGTCGGCGACGGCGCCGACAGGGAACTGGTCGCTTCGATCATTCGCGACAATAAGATCGACGCGATCATCCATTTCGCCGGCTCGATCGTGGTCCCCGAATCGGTCGCTGACCCGCTTGCCTATTACGAGAACAACACCTGCAAGACGCGCACCTTGATCGAGACCGCGGTGCGCGAAGGCGTGCCCAATTTCATCTTTTCCTCGACCGCCGCCGTCTATGGCGGCGCCGGCCTGGAGCCGGTGCGCGAGGATGCCCGGCTTGCGCCGGAATCGCCCTATGGCCTGTCCAAGCTGATGAGTGAATGGATGCTGCGCGACGCGGCAATTGCCCATGGGTTGCGCTATACGGCGCTGCGCTATTTCAACGTCGCCGGCGCCGATCCGAAGGGCCGCACCGGCCAGTCGACGCCCGGTGCCACGCATCTGATCAAGGTCGCTTGCGAGACGGCGCTCGGCAAGCGCCCCTTCATGCAGGTGTTCGGCACCGACTATCCGACGCCGGACGGTACCTGCATGCGCGACTATATCCACGTCAGCGACCTGGCGGCGGCGCATCGGCTGGCGCTTCAGCGGCTGCGTGCCGGCGGATCGAGCCTGGTCGCCAATTGTGGTTACAGCCACGGGTATTCGGTGCTCGAGGTCATCGACAGCGTCCGCCGCGTCTTCGGCCATGATTTCGACGTGCGGATGGGCGATCGCCGCGCCGGCGACGCCGCCGCGGTCGTCGCCAATTCGGAGCTGGCGCGCGGCGAGCTCGGCTGGACCCCGCAGCGCGACAACCTCGACCAGATCGTTGCCGATGCGCTTGCCTGGGAGCGCATCCTGACCAGCAAGAATTCGGCTCTGGGGTGAAGTGGGCTCTCCGCAAAGGTTGGCTCAGCGGGCTGGGGGCGGAATGAAAATCCTGGTGCTTGGGGCCGGCGTCGTCGGTACGGCGGCGGCCTATTATCTGGCCAGCGACGGCCATGAGGTGACGGTGATCGAGCGCCATCCGGCGGCGGCACGCGGCACCAGCCGGTCGAATGCCGGCCTGGTGTCGCCCGGGGACGCCACCGCCTGGGCCTCGCCAGCCGCGCTGAAGACGCTCCTGCGCGGCCTCTACAACCACGATCTCGGCATCAAGGTGCGGCTGCGCTTCGATCCGTTTTTTTTCGCCTGGAGCCTGCGCTTCCTGCGCCAGTGCACGCATAAGCGCATGCGCGCCAACACCGACGTCAAGCTGCGTCTGGCGCTCTATTCGCGCGACTGCATCAACGCCGTCTCGGCCGAGACCGGCATCCACTATGACGAGCGCAAGAAAGGCATTCTGTATTTCTTCCGCTCGCAGCAGAGTTTCGATACCGGCACCGACAATTACCGCTATCTCGGCGAACACGGCCTGCCGATCGAGATCGTCGGCCGCGACCGGCTGGTCGAGCTCGAGCCCGGCCTTGCCGGCGCCAAGGACAAGATAGCCGGCGGCGTCTATTCGCCGATCGACCAGACCGGCGACTCCAGCCAATTCACGCAGAACCTCGCTGCCTATGCCGCCGAGAAACTCGGCGTCCAATTCCTCTACGGCACCACGGTCGAAGGCCTCGACATCGACGGCGACCGGGTGCGCGCCGTGATGACCTCGGCCGGCCCGGTGGCGGGTGACGCGGTGGTCATTTCCATGGGGCCGGAGAGCGGTCTGCTCGGCCGCCGCTACGGCATCGATCTGCCCGTCTATCCCGTGAAGGGCTATACCGTGACTGTTCCGCTGGAAGATGAAAGCAAGGGGCCGATCATGGGTGGCGCCGACGAGGACCGGCTGATCGGCTATTCCAGGCTGGGAAATCGGCTGCGGATGTCCTCGACGGCGGAGTTCACCGGGTTCGACCGCACGTTCAAGCCACGCGATTTCAACTCGATCCTGAACACCGCCAAGGACCTGTTCCCCGGCGCTTTCGACGAGAGCAAGGCCGAGCTCTGGGCTGGACTTCGCCCGATGATGCCGAACTCCGTGCCGGTCATCGGCCGGGCGCGATACGACAATCTCTACCTTGACACCGGCCACGGCCATCTCGGCTGGACCATGGCCTGCGGCTCGGGAAAGTTCCTTGCCGATGTGGTCGCCGGCCGCAAGCCGGAGATCGATCCGCAAGGATTGCTCTATGCGGGCTAGGCATCTCCGGACATCAGGGCGCCATGAGCTCGGCGGTCAGGCTCGTTCGTCGACCGCTGAACGCCAGGAGCGCACGTAACTTGTCCAGAGTGGATCGGCCGACGGTTCGGTCCTTTCGCCTCTGCCTTGCGGTGTCCCCTGGTCCGACGCCAGCAAGGCGGCGCCGATACTGGTGCCGGTGGCGGCCTCGGAGGCGATGACGCCACGCGCCGTCGCCGCAGCCAGCATGCGGGTGAACAGCCGGTTGCGGGCGAAGGGTCCTTCGACGATGGTTGGACCGTCCGCGCCGATCAGGTCGAGGCAGGTCGCGGTCATCAGCGCCAGGTAGAACGAGATGGTGACAAAGCGTTGGCCGACGCTCATACCGTCCGCGTTAAGCCATGATGCGGTATGATGCGGAAACGGGCCCGAACCCTGTTGGGTCGAGGGCAATAGGGACGTCTTGCGCGCCAGCACCGTGGCAACATCGTCTTCCGTCCAGTTCTCCGATTGGCCCTCGGTCAGCACGGAAAACTCGCGGCCACCCATGAAGCGCGCCGACGGCACGGGATCGCCGAGCGCGTTGACATTGACCAGCGTATCGCGGGCCGGGTCGAGCGCGATCTTGTTGCCGCCAACCGCCATCGACACCACCCAGGTGCCGGTCGAGACCACGGAGAAAGGCGGTCGGTCGGACAGGAGATGTGGCAGCAGCGAGGCGTTGGAATCGTGCAGGCCGCAAAACACCGGCGTTTGCGGGTCGAGCCCGGTCCGTGTCGCAAGCGCGGGCAGGATCGGCCCGAGGCGGTCCCTGGCCTGCCGCACCGGCGCCATTAGCCGGCGCCATTGCAGCCGGTCGACCAGCGACGAAAAATCCGCTTTCCACGGGTTCCACAGATCGGTGTGGCAGCCGAGCGAAGTCACCTCGCTGGCGGCGACGCCGGTCAGGCGCAAGGCCCAGTATTGCGGATACATCAGGATCGCGGCGGTTCTGGCGAAATCCGCCGGAAAGCGCTTCTGCTGCCAGAACAGCTGCGCGCCGAGATTGAGGCCGGCCGGCAGGCGCGGCGTGCCGGTCTCGGAGAACGCCGGACGGATCGTGTCATAGTCCCCGGCAAAGGCATCCGGACCGTCGAATTCGTAGTCGAGCACCGGCAGCGCCAGTTCGCCTGATGCGTCGACCAGCACGGACGTTGCGCCATGGGTGGTGATCGATATCGCATCGATGCGCTGCTCGCGGTCGATCTCGGCCAGGCTGCCAAGGATAAACGCCCATAACCGCTCGACGTCATGGTGCGGGTATGGGCCTTGCCGAACCGGCTCGTTCACCATCCTGCGCAGCGCGACTTCGCTTGCTGCGGCAAGATCGACCAGCGCCACCTTGGCGTTGGTCTTGCCGATATCGATGACGGCGACGTGGCGGGTCATTCCATATGGAACATTGTTTCCAGCGGCACCGCCACCGGCTCGTTGTTCGGCTTGGTCTCCATGATGTCCGCCATCTCGGCCCACCAACGCTGCATCACCGGATGCTTCGGCAATTCGTCCATGCCATGGTCGTCACGGCGCCACAGCACGCCGAACAAGGTGTTGGTCTCTTCGTCGAGATGGATCGAGTAATCGGAGATACCGGCCTGCTTGAGCAGCGCGACCAGCGACGGCCAGATGTCGTCGTGGCGCCTCTTGTATTCGGCCTTCATGCCCGGATTGAGCTTCATCTTGAACGCGTATTTCTCCGGCATCAGGCAAAGCGCTCCCGCCGTACTCGCCGCCACAGGATCGGCAGCGCGATGACGATGATCAGCAGCAGGCCGATGAAGATCGACATAACGATCCCCGGCACGTTGAGCAGGCCGAGGCCGAAGGTCACCAGTCCCATGATGAAGGCGGCCAGCACCACACCCAGAATGCTGCCGGCGCCGCCCAGGATGCTGACGCCGCCGAGCACCACCATGGTGATGACTTCCAGCTCGTAGCCCTGTGCGATGGACGGCCGGGTCGAGCCGAGCCGCGATGTGATCAGCACCGAGGCGATGCCCGCCATCAGGCCGGTCAGGCAAAACAGGATGAATTTGATACGGCCGACGCGTACGCCGGAAAACTGCGCCGCGACCGGGTTGTTGCCGATGGCAAAGACCCGGCGGCCGAAGCTCGTCCGGTGCAGAAGGAACCAGTAGACGACTGCCGCGATCAGGAAAAGCGTCAGTTCGAACGACACCACCCACCAGACATAGCCCTGGCCGAAGAAGGCGAAGCTCGCGGGATAGCCCTTGTAGGCCTGGTCGCCCAGGATGATGAAGGCAATGCCGCGAAACAGGCTCATCGTGCCGATGGTGACGACGATCGACGGCAAGCCGAGCCTGGTGACGAGCAGTCCGTTGAAGGCGCCGCAGCCGAGCCCGACGACGAGGCCGATTGCCACCAGTTCAGGCATGCCGGCGCCGGCCTGCACCGCCATGCCCATCATTGTTGACGCCAGCGCGATGATGGCGGCCACCGACAGGTCGATTTCGCCGGAGATGATCAGCAGCGCCATGGCCAGCGCGATCAGCGCCTTTTCCGTGAAGTTGAAGGTCAGGTCCGACAGCGACCACGCGTCGAGGAAATAGGGCGAGGCAAAGCTGTTGACGGCAAAGATGGCAACCGCCACGACGACCAGCAGCGCCTCCCATGAGAAGATCGCCGACGTCAGCGGCTTGTCGAGCCGGTCGGGAATATGGCGTGGGGCAGGGGTGTCGGTCATGCCGCTTCCGCCTTCTTGAGGATGATGCGGCCTTGCCGGCGTTCGCCGCGCGCGTTGAGCACCACGGCCAGGATGATGGCGCTGCCTGAAATCGCCATCTGCCAGAACGGTGAGATGTTGATCACCGGCAGCGCGTTGGAGATGATGCCGAGGAACAGCGCGCCGAGCACCGCGCCGCCGACCGAACCGATGCCGCCGGCAATCGAAATGCCGCCGATGACGCAGGCGGCGATGATATTGAGCTCATAGCCGTTAGCGACCTCGACCGAGGCGATGACGTAGCGCGAGATCCACAGATAGCCGCAGAGGCCGCCGATCATCCCCGAGATGCAGAAGACGATGAATTTCGTCCGGCCGACATCGATGCCGGCATAGACCGATGCTGTCGGGTTGACGCCAATGGCATAGATCGAGCGGCCGAGCGCGGTGCGAGTCATCACGAGGAAGAACAGTGCAATAACCAGCAGGGCGATCCACGACAGTACCGGAATGCCGAGGAAAGCCGCGCGCTGCAACCCGATGAAATCAGCGCTCATCTGGTCGGCGTTGACCCAGGCGCCGCCTGAAATGACGAACGTGGCGCCGCGGTAGATGGTAAGGGTGCCGAGCGTTACCACGATCGAGGGAATGTTCAGCCGCCATACCAGCAGGCCGTTGACGGCGCCGAGCACCAGGCCGACCAGAAGTGCGATGACGATCAGCAGCGGGATCGGGATCGCCGGATGCGCGGCGTTCAGCATTGCCACCACCATGCCGGTGAAGCAGAGACTTGAAGCCATCGACAGATCGATCGAGCGGGTCAGGATGACGACCATCTGGCCGAGCGCCAGGATCATCAGGATCGACGTGTCGTTGAACACCTGGCGCAGGTTGGCCGGATCGGCAAAACCTGGAAACCGCGTGGAGATCAGCCCGATCAGCACGACGATTGCCGCCAGCAGCCAGACCTCGCGGCATTTGAGAAGAGCCTTCATGCCGCGATCCCCGCTGCCGTCCTGACCAAGGTTTCGGCGTCGAGCCCTTTATTGTCATAGACCGCGGCAATGCGGCCCTCGCGCATAACGACGACGCGGTCCGACATGCCGAGGATTTCCGGCAATTCGGACGACACCATGATCACCGACAGGCCTTGCGCGACGAGCTCGGCCATGAAGCCGTGCACGGCCGCCTTCGAGCCGATGTCGATGCCCTTGGTCGGCTCGTCCAGGATGATCACCTTGGGCGCGGTCGCCAGCCATTTGGCGATGACGATCTTCTGCTGGTTGCCGCCCGACAGCGTGCCGACGTCCTGGCTGAGCGAGGAGGCGCGCAGATCGAGCCGCTCGGTATAGGAGCGGGCCAGCGCGAACTCTTCGGCCAGCCGCAATATGCCGGATTTGGATGTCCGTTTGAGCGAGGGCAGCGAGACATTCTGGAAGATCGGCAGGCCGATCACCACGCCTTGCTTGCCGCGCTCCTCCGGCACATAGACGATGCCGGCGTAGATCGAATCCGCCGCCGATTTCGGCGCGATTGCCTTACCCTCCAGCGTGATCGTGCCGCCGCTGGTGCGGGTGATGCCTGATATCGCCTGCATCACCTCGCTGCGCCCGGCGCCGACAAGGCCGTAGAAGCCGAGGATTTCGCCCCTGTGCAGCTCGAAGCCTATGTCGTCGAACTCGGTCGGGTGCGACAGGCCGGAGACGGCCAGCACCGGCGCGCCGATCTCGGCCTTGCGCTGCGGAAAGATGTGATCGACCGAGCGGCCGACCATCATGCGCACGATCTGGCTCTGGCCGGCGTCCTTGATCAGGCCTTCGCCGACCATCTCGCCGTCGCGGAACACGGTATAGCGGTCGGCGATGCGGTAGATCTCATCGAATTTGTGGCTGATGAACAGGATCGCCTTGCCGTCGCTCTTGAGGAATTCGATCAGCAGGAAAAGCTCTTCGATCTCCTTCATCGAAAGCGCTGCCGTCGGCTCGTCCATGATGACGATCCGCGCGTCGATGGACATGGCGCGGGCAACCGCGACTAGGTGCTTGTTGGCAATGCCGAGATCCTTCAGCCTGGCGTCGGCGTCGATATGGCCGGCGCCCATCGTGTCGAGCACCTCGCGGGCATTCTTGCGCATGGTGCGCCAGTCGATGGTTTTGAAACGCGTGCGCGGCGCATGGCCGAGGAAGATGTTTTCGGCCACCGTCAGGTCGTCGAACAGCACGGTTTCCTGGTGGATGGCGGTGATGCCATGCCCGAACGCGGCGTGGGCGCTGGGCAGTGTGACCGGCTGGCCGTCGATGCTGATCGTGCCAGCATCCGGCTGGTAGATGCCGGTCATGATCTTGACCAGCGTCGACTTGCCGGCACCGTTTTCGCCGATCAGCGCGGTTACCTGGCCGGGATAGAGCGACAGGCCGACATTGTGCAGCGCCCGCACGCCGGGAAAGCTTTTCGAGATGCCGGACAGCGTCAGGCGCGGTCCGGATGACAAAGGCGCTTCATTTGCCACTTCGTGCTGGGCTGTCGTGTCCATAATCGTATCAAGCCCTGTAGCAAGGTTCGTTTGAAAGCGCGGCGGAACCTGAGCTCCGCCGCACCGTTTCGAAGGTTCCAGGATCAATAGATCTTGGAGAACTTTTCGATGTTCGACTTGTCGAACTGGAAGGGCGGAGCCATCGCAGCCGAGTTGGTGTCGTCGAGCGTGACCTTGCCGACGCGGCCGATCGACAGCGTAGCACCGGGCTTGGCCTCTTCCTTCTTCACCGCCAGGTCGTGGGCGAGGTAGACGGCGGAGTAGCCGAGATCGATCGGGTTCCACAGCGCAACCGCCTGGCTGGCGCCATTGTCGATGAACTTCTTGAACTCCGACGGCAGCGCCAGGCCGGTGACGTTGACCTTGCCGATCAGGCCTTCATCGGTCACCACCTGCGCGGCGGCAACGACGCCGACGGTGGTCGGTGCGATGATCGCCTTGAGGTTCGGATAGGACTTCAGCAGGCCCTTGGCTTCGTCCGTGCTCTTGGCCGAGTCGTCGTCGCCATAGACGGTGGCGACGAGCTTGATCTTGGGGAACTTCTCCGGCAGCACCTTCTTGGCCGCGTCGATCCAGGCATTCTGGTTGGTCGCGGTCGAAGAAGCCGACAGGATGGCGACATCGCCGCCTTCCGGCAGGTAGTCGGCGGCCAGCTTGATGATGGTCTCACCGATCAGATTGGTATCGGAGGGGTTGAGGTGAAGCTGGCGTCCTTCCGGCGCGACGCCTGAATCCCATGAGATGACGGTAATGCCGCGCTGCATCGCCTTCTTCAGCACTGGCACCAGCGCGTCGGCGTCGTTCGCCGAAATGGCGATGGCATTGACCTTCTGGGCGATCAGCGAATTGACCACTTCGATCTGCGCTTCGGCGGTCGCCTTGGTCGGGCCGGTGTAGATGATGTCGACATCGCCGAGCTCCTTGGCCGCCTCTTCGGCGCCCTTGTTGGCGGCGTCGAAGAAGCCGTTGCCGAGCGACTTCACCACCAGCGCGATCTTGACGTTTTCGGCGTAGGCGGCATTCACGAACATGGCGGCGGAGAACGCCGCCGCAACCATCAATTTCTTCAGAAAGCTCATCGAATATCCTCCCTTGAGCGTTGCATTCCATCGCCGCTGCGGGCGTGAGTGGTTCTCAGGCCTGCAGCGAAGATTCTTCCTTGTTGGTTGCCGTTGTGCGGGCGATGATCAGCGTCACGCCGGCGGTCTCCAGCATCTTGGCTTCGCGATCCTCGATGGCGTCGTCGGTGATCACCGTGGCGATGCGCGACAGGCCGCACAGGATCAGGCTCGAGCGTTTGCGGAACTTCGAGGAATCGACCAGCACCACCAATTCGTCTGCCTGGTCGATCAGTTTCTGCTCGGCCTGGATCAGCAGCGGGTCGCCTTCCATAAGACCGAGCGGCCCCAGCCCTTGCGCGCCCATGAACATGCGGCGCGCGTAGAAATTGCGCGTCACGTCATTGTCGAACGGCGACAGGATGATGTTCTGCTCGCGGTAGATGGTGCCGCCCGACAGCATCACCGTGTTCTTGGAGTGCCTGAGCAAGTGCTCCGCGATCGGGAAGGAATTGGTGAAGATCGGCATGCGGCGGCCGGTCAGGAAATGCACCATCTGGAAGGTGGTGGTGCCGCCATTGATGATGATCGGCTCGCCGTCCTTGCACAGTTCGACGGCTTCCCGCGCGATTGCCCGCTTCTGCGAAGCGTTGATGGTCTCGTTGACGGAAAAGGGCCGGCCGGCAAGGCCGATGAACTGCGGCGGCGAAAGCGCCTCGGCGCCGCCGCGTACCCGGCGCAGCCGTTTTTGCACATGCAATGCCGCGATGTCGCGCCGGATCGTCGCCTCCGACGACTCCGTCAGGTCGACCATCTCCTGCACCGTCACCACAGGCTTTTCCTGGACGGCGGACAGAATGATCCTGTGGCGCTCTTTCTCGTGCATGGTTCCTCCCTGCCGGAGCATCTAGTCACCCAAAGCGCGCAGTGTCAATCATTTCCGATCAGATAATTTCATTGTGCAATGCAATATGACTGATATTGATCGTTTGTGATTGACAAGGCCGCTGCTTGCGTAGAAATTCGTACAAAAGGGACCCGCGCCGTTTGCGTGTCCCAAAGGGAGGATACCTATGCTCGACAAGCGCTCCGGCACGCGCCTCGCCAATCTTTGGGATGACGCAAAAGCGCAAGCAATGAGCGAGCCCGAACGTCTGGTCTATCGCTCGAATGTTCTTGGCTCCGACAAGCGCGTCACCAATTATGGCGGCGGCAACACCTCCTCCAAGATCTGGCAAAACGATCCGCTCACCGGCGAGAGCGTGGAAGTGCTGTGGGTCAAGGGCTCGGGCGGCGACAGCGCCTCGATCAAGCTCGACGGCTTCGCCACGCTCTACATGGACAAATTGCGGGCGCTGAAAGGTCTCTATCGCGGCCTCGAACATGAAGACGAGATGGTCGGCTATCTGCCCCATTGCACCTTCAACCTCAACCCGCGTGCGGCTTCCATCGACACGCCGCTGCATGCCTTCGTGCCGAAGCCTTTTGTCGACCATATGCATCCCGATGCCATCATCGCCATTGCCGCCGCCAAGGATTCGCAGGCGCTGACCAAGGAGATCTTCGGCGACACGATCGGCTGGCTGCCATGGAAACGTCCGGGCTTCGAGCTCGGCCTGTGGCTGGAGAAATTCTGCCGCGAAAACCCCGAAGCCAAGGGTGTCGTACTGGCCAGTCATGGCCTGTTCAGCTGGGGCGACACACCGAAGGAATGCTACGAGACGACGATCTCGGTGATCAACCAGGCGATCGAGTGGTTCGAGCGCAAGAGCCAGGGCAAGCCGATTTTCGGCGGCGAAGTCGTCAAATCCCTCGATGCGCCTGCGCGTCGCGCCGCGGCCGCAAAACTGATGCCGAGGATCCGTGGCCTGATCTCGGAGAACAGCCACAAGCTCGGCCATTTCGACGATTCCCCTGCCGTGCTCGAATTCGTCAATTCCAGGGATTTGCGGCCGCTGGCGGCACTCGGCACGTCCTGCCCGGACCACTTCCTGCGAACCAAGATCCGGCCGCTGGTCATCGAGTTCGACCCCCAAAATCCCGACGTCGATGCCGTCATTGCCCGTCTTGCCGATGATGTGGCGGAGTATCGCGTCGGCTACCGGGCCTATTATGACCGCTGCAAGCACGCGGATTCGCCGCCGGTGCGCGATCCGAACGCCGTCGTCTATCTGATGCCCGGCGTTGGCATGTTCACCTTCGCCGGCGACAAGGCGACGGCGCGCATATCGGGCGAGTTCTACGTCAACGCCATCAACGTCATGCGCGGTGCCTCGACGGTCTCGACCTATGTCGGCCTGCCCGACCAGGAAGCCTTCGACATCGAATACTGGCTGCTCGAAGAGGCAAAGCTGCAGCGCCTGCCGAAACCAAAGGCTCTTGCCGGCCAGATTGCGCTGGTCACCGGCGGCGCCGGCGGCATTGGCCGGGCCACCGCCAACCGGCTGCTGCGCGAGGGCGCGTGCGTCGTGCTGGCCGATATCGACGAAGCAGCCCTTGCCGGCGCCAATGACGAGCTTGCCAAGGCCTATGGCAAGGATTTCGTGCGGCCCGTAGTCATCAACGTCACGTCCGAGGATCAGGTGATCTCCGGCTTTGCCGAAACGGCGGTCGAATTCGGCGGCATCGATATTCTGGTCTCCAATGCCGGCCTGGCCTCCTCGGCGCCGATCGAGGACACCACGCTGACGCTGTGGAACAAGAACATGGACATCCTGTCGACCGGCTATTTCCTGGTTTCGCGGGAGGCGTTCCGGCTGTTTCGGGCGCAGAAGATCGGCGGCAACGTCGTCTTCGTCGCCTCCAAGAATGGGCTTGCCGCATCGCCAAACGCCGCCGCCTATTGCACTGCCAAGGCCGCCGAAATCCATCTGGCACGCTGCCTGGCGCTGGAAGGCGCGGAAGCGCAGATCAGGGTCAATGTCGTCAACCCCGACGCCGTACTGCGCGGCTCGAAGATCTGGAGCGGCGAATGGAAGGAACAGCGCGCCGCCGCCTACAAGATGTCGACCGACGATCTCGAGGAGCACTACCGCTCGCGTTCGATGCTGAAGCGGTCGGTGTTCCCCGAAGACATCGCCGAGGCGATCTATTTCTTCGCCTCCGATATGTCGGCCAAATCGACCGGTAACATCATCAACGTCGACGCCGGCAACGCACAGAGCTTTACGCGATAAGCAGTCGTTTGAGGGTTGGCGCCGACGCCGGAGCTTTACCCTTCTCCCGGTCACCATACGGGGAGAAGGTGCCGGCAGGCGGCTGAGGGGCAGCGCCAACCGAACGCATTTGGGAGGAAACTTTAGTGTCCGAAACCATCATCTCCGCCGATGTTGTCGAGAAAGATAATGCCGCGCGCAACGCCAATCTCAAGCGCGACTACGAGTCCCTCGGCGAGCGCCTCGACCGCCGCGGCATCGCCATCGATGCCATCCGCGACAAGGTCGAGAAATTCGCCGTCGCCATCCCGTCCTGGGGCGTCGGCACCGGCGGCACCCGCTTTGCCCGCTTTCCCGGCGCCGGAGAGCCGCGTGACATTTTCGACAAGATCGAGGACTGCGCCGTCATCCGGCAATTGACGCAGGCGACGCCGACCGTCTCGCTGCATATTCCCTGGGACAAGGCCGATCCGAACCGGCTGAAGCAGGCGGCATCCCGCTTCGGCCTCGGCTTCGACGCCATCAACTCCAACACCTTCTCCGACGCCAGGGACCAAAAACTTTCCTATAAATTCGGCTCGCTGTCGCATGCCGATGCAGCGACACGCCGGCAGGCGGTCGAGCACAACCTCGAATGCATCGAGATCGGCAGGACGCTGGGCTCCAAAGCGCTGACGGTATGGATCGGTGACGGCTCGAACTTTCCCGGCCAGGTCAATTTCGCCAAGGCATTCGAGCGCTATCTCGACGCGATGAAGGAGATCTATGCCGGACTGCCGGACGGCTGGAAACTGTTCACCGAGCACAAGATGTACGAGCCGGCCTTCTATTCGACCGTCGTGCAGGATTGGGGCACCAACTACATCATCGCCAACGAGCTTGGCGACAAGGCGTTCTGTCTGGTCGACCTTGGCCATCACGCCCCCAACGTCAACATCGAGATGATCGTGTCGCGACTGATCCAGTTCAAGAAACTTGGCGGCTTCCATTTCAACGATTCGAAATATGGCGACGACGATCTCGACGCCGGCTCGATCGATCCCTACCGGCTGTTCCTCGTCTTCAATGAACTGGTCGATGCCGAGCTTGCCGGTGCCGAAGGTTTCGATCCGGCCCACATGCTCGACCAGAGCCATAACGTCACCGATCCGATAGAAAGCCTGATGTTGTCGGCGGTCGAGGTGCAGCGCGCCTATGCGCAGGCGCTGCTGGTCGACCGCAAGGCGCTCGAAGGCTTCCAGGACGCTAATGACGCGCTGATGGCGACGCAGACGCTGAAGACAGCCTATCGCACCGACGTCGAGCCGATCCTTGCCATGGCGCGGCTGAAGACCGGCGGCGCCATCGATCCGGTCGCCGCCTACCGCGCCGCCGGCTACCGGGCGAAGGTCGCAGCCGAACGGCCGGCGGTGGCGAGCGTCGGCGGCGGGATTGTTTGATATTGGCTGAAAAACGAAAACCCGCCTAAGGCGGGTCGTCGGTGCGAATCAATCGCGATTGTTGCGTTTATAAGCCTAGGCTTGGGCGGACCGCATTCCAGTCTTCCCAAGCATTCTCAAGCCTGATGTCATCATAGCCGCGCTTCTCCGCCACCTGCGCGGCGACGTCGTATGGCATCGCCATGCATGCGGCGCTGTCCCTGATCGCCACGACTTCGTCCTCAGTCAAAGGCGAGCCCTTTTGCTGTTCGCGATTGAGCAGAACCGCCACAAGCGATGGGATCGCTACCAAAACCAACTGCTCGTCGGTCACGTCAGATTCTCTGTCGGCTTGTACTTCACCAGCTTCTTGAGCCGCTCGCCCAAGGGCTTCTCGTCGTCGCGTTCAGGCCCGCGGGCTACGTCCTTGAAGTTGTGGATCTGGGATTGCTTCGGATCAGCCATGCTTACGCCTGTACCATGCTCAGTGGCTGCGGCCCATCCTTGCCATGGCGCGGCTGAAGACCGGCGGCGCCATCGATCCGGTCGCCGCCTACCGGGCCGCGGGCTATCGGGCGAAGGTCGCAGCCGAACGGCCGGCGGTGGCGAGCGTCGGCGGCGGGATTGTTTGATGTTGAGGGTGAAAATGAAGAACCCGCCTCGGGAGGGCGGGTCGTTGGAGCCAATTAGCACCACACCCAAATTAGTAGCATAGCTGCCGGCACAAAGCAAGAACAAAGTTGCTGTGTAACTGAAAAATTCTGAGAGCCGCGATGAAGCGTGGCCTTGCTACCAACGCTGCGGCGCTCAGCAGTTACGGCATGGATCCTAGGGTCTCCGCGACGTAGCGGAGACCCTAGGATCCATGCCGTTGCAGTCGCCGAAGATTGCAACGGCGGTTGCGAGGCGAACCGGCACAGGCGTGCGAACCCTCCCGATTCTTTCGATCTTCGCAGTAGACTCAACCGCTCCAAGCGCGTTTCCTAGGCCTACCCCACGCCTCGGAGCACGGCCATGCACAATTTCCGCCGGACGCTGATTGCCGTAAGCCTTTCCCTCACCCTGACCTTCGTACCCTTCCTCGCCTATGCCGCCTCGCCGCAGCCGGCGAAGGGCGAGCTCGGCATGGTGGTGACCGCCCAGCATCTTGCGTCTGAGGTCGGCGTCGAGGTGCTGAAGAGGGGCGGAAACGCGGTCGATGCCGCGGTCGCCGTCGGCTATGCGCTGGCCGTGGTCTACCCGACCGCCGGCAATATCGGCGGTGGCGGCTTCATGACCATCCGCTTCAAGGACGGCCGCTCGACCTTCCTCGATTTTCGCGAGCGCGCGCCGCTGGCCGCGACCAAAACCATGTATCTCGACAAGGACGGCAAGCCGGTAAAAGGCGCCAGTCTCGACGGCTATCTGGCGGTCGGCGTGCCGGGCTCGGTCGCTGGTTTCGAGATGGCGCGGGAGAAATACGGCACGCTGTCGCGGCAGGACTTGCTGGCGCCGGCCATCCGCTTTGCCAAGGAAGGCTTCGTGCTGGAGCAGGGCGATGCGGCCTCGCTCCAGGGCGGCGCGGAGCGGTTGGCAAGGGACCCAGCGGCGGCGGCCATTTTCCTCAAGCCGGACGGCAAGCCCTATGCTGTCGGCGAGCGCCTTGTTCAGCCCGATCTCGCGGCTTCGCTGGCCGCCATTTCCGAACGCGGGGCGGATGCCTTCTACAAAGGCGCGACCGCCGACGCCATCGTCAAGGCGAGTGGCGAGAAGGGCGGCATTCTGGCCAGGGCTGATTTCGAAAGCTATGCGGTGCGCGAGCTCAAGCCGGTGACCTGCAATTATCGCGGCTACGAGATCATTTCCTCGCCGCCGCCGAGCTCCGGCGGCGTCATCATCTGCGAGATCCTCAACGTGCTTGAGTTCTATCCGTTGTCCTATCTCGGCGCCGGTTCGGCCGAGACGGTTCACGTCATGGTCGAGGCGATGCGCCACGCCTATGTCGACCGCAATTCGGCGCTCGGCGATCCCGGTTTCATCGACAATCCGGTCGCAAAACTGCTCGACAAGAATTACGCCAGGGAAATTCGCGAAAAGATCGATCCGTTCCGGGCCGGCGTCTCGCAGGAATTGATGCCGAAGGGTTTTGGCGAGAGCAACGAGACGACGCATTTTTCGATCATCGACAATGATGGCAATGCCGTCGCGGTAACCTACACGCTGAACGGCTCTTTCGGCGCCGGCGTTGTCGCCGCCGGCACCGGCATCCTGCTCAACAACGAGATGGACGATTTCACCCAGAAACCCGGCGTGCCCAATCTCTATGGCCTGGTCCAGGGCGAGGCGAATGCGATCGCGCCGAAAAAGACGCCGCTGTCCTCGATGAGCCCGACCATCCTCGCCAAAGACGGCAAGCCGTTCATGGTCATCGGCAGCCCCGGCGGTTCACGCATCATCACCATCACGCTGGAGGCGATCGTCAACGTCGTCGACCACGGTATGAACATCCAGGAGGCCATCGACGCACCGCGCATCCATCACCAATGGCTGCCTGACACGGTCTATATCGAACCTTTCGGCCTGTCGCCCGATACCGAAAAGCTGCTCACCGGCATGGGCTACCACCTCGATCTTGCCGACACGACCTGGGGCCAGGCGGCCGGCATCCTGGTCGGCGGCAAGAGCCTGGCGGAAATCGAGAAGGGCGGCGGCGCCCGCTACAATGGCGCCATCGACAGCCGCGCCGCATCCGGCAAGGCTATCGGGTATTAGACCCCAAGAGTGGGAATCGGTTTTTCGGATAAGATCATGGTCAACAATAAGATTTCGCTCTGAATCAGGTGACCAGCGCGATCGTCGACGCTATCAGCATCAGCGCCGCGATGCCGACGAACAGGGCGTAGATGCGTGGCCGGTCGAGCAGAAGCGCATTGCCGGATATCCATGCCGCGGTGGCGCCACCAAGCGCGAAAAAGAAGGTGCTGCGGCGCCCGAAGCTCAAGCCGGCAGCCATCAGGCCACCGATGATCAGGGCGCCGAACACGATGATCACGGCGACTGCGTATTTTTCGAAATCGTTGCTGCCGGCGCTCGGGCCGATTGCGTTCAACCTCGATAGATCGTCCGGATCGAACGGGCTGGTCGACCCATATTCGTCTTGACCGACAGGCTCATGCATTATTCGTTCTCCGCAAACCGACAGCAAATCATCAAGCCTCGCCGAGCGCAACCGCTCGCCGAATGTGATCGGCACGGTGTTCAACACTTTCTGGCGGCGGCTTGCCAGAGATTTTTGAATTCGCGATTGGATCGCCGCCCCGCTGCGCGGCCTGGTCAAGCGCTTTGCCCGAGCTGAACCTTCATGCCGCCCTGGCCAAGGACTGCGTTGCCTGAACGGAAGCCCCAAGCACCGCCTGTGCGCTGTCTGCCTGCCTTTCATCGACATGCGCCAGCAGCAGGATCACACCTTGTGCGGCATCCGGCTTGCCTGGCAGCTTGCCGATATCGGACAATGCGCCGAAAAGTCTGCCGGCAACGCAGCCCAAGACTGCACCGACGAGGACCGATGCCAGCCATCCCGCGCCGAGCGGATCGATGCCGGGGATATCGAAGGCGCCGAGGCCGGCCAACAAACCCGCCGCCGCGCCGAGGGCGGCACCGGTGCCTGGACCGCGCAAGACGGCGCCGATTTCGTCGTCGTAGGGTCCGATGATACTGATCTGGTGGCGCGCAATTCCTGCCGCCTGAAGTGCTTCGACGGCTCGCGCCGCCTGGTCATGGGAATCAAAAAGTCTGCTGACTGTTCGCATTGAAACTGCCTGTGAGGCCCCCCGGCCCTCGACGGTGCGGCGGGTTCCTGCTGAGCGACGACGCCGAGGAACCGCCTAACGCATACGTCGCCCGCCGCTCATTTCCGAGCGGTGGGCGACGACTGCCCGAGCTTTCACGTCACTCGATGATCTTGACGATCTTGCGCGTGCCTGGGTCGACGACGACGGTGCGGTTGTCGACGACGACATAGCGGTATTTGACGTTGGGGACTTCATGAAGCTCGACGGTATCGGGGAGCGTCGAGCCGATATTGAGCTCCACCCCAGGGATTTTCACCGAGGCCAGCGGCTGCTTTTTCACATACTCCTTGATGATCGTTTCCTGCTGCGGTTCGATGACAACGTCTTGCGCCGCAGCGGCGCCGATGCCTGCCAGCAGCAAAAATCCCGCCACCGCGGTGGAAAGATGCATTCTCATGGTCGTCTCCTTTGCGAACTCGGTCCGCTCTTCACGCCAAGGCTCACTCGAACGGAAGGCAGCTGAAAACGTTCCGTCGACGGGGCTTCGGTCCCGCCCGGCAGGGACCAACCGACGTGTTGCCGCAGGACCTAAGTCTGATCCTTGCGCGCAAAGGGTGGGTTTGCCGCGTGACCCGGAACCGTGGCGGCGCGTGGCCGTTGCTGGCTGCACGTTCCGGGAGGATTTCCATGGAAAAGGTCGACGGTTGCTCGCACCGGTCCTGGCTGTTTCCATTCCGATCGAACCCGGCATCTGCGCAGCACTGTCCCTTCCTGCGCCGATAAGGGTTCGCGCGTCACTTTGTGGCGGGCGAACCCTCAAATTGCTGCGTGCACCAAAGTTGACCCCTGAAGCGAAGAGAAGGGGCGAGGAGAGCGGAAATGGCCGATGACAAGAGCAAGCGAGACTTCAGCGACCGCAATCGCGTTTCGGCGGATGAATATTATGAGGTCGAATATTTCGCGCGGGAAAATGGTGTTTCGCCCAGCCAGGTGAGCAAGCTGATCAAAAGGACCGGCGGCGACCGGATGATCCTCTCGCAGGCGGTGAAGGCATTGCGCGAGCGCAAGTGAGCTGGCGGCGAAGCCAACGGTGGAAAGGCACTGATCGCGATCGGCCGAGATCCGGCCAGCTATCGACAACGTGCCCGGATGCCGCCGCTTCGGCCAAGCGCAATGCCCCGCTACTTCTTCGATTCCGATGAAGACGGAATTGTCTATTCCGACGATCAGGGAACGTTATATGACGATCTCCCGCTGGTCAGGAAAGAAGCCCTTCGCACGTTAGCCGAGATGGCCAGGGATGGCCTTCCTCATCGCAGGATTGCAGTCAAGGTCCGGGACGACCGTGGCGGTCTGGTCCTTGAAGTGGCTTTGACCTTTGCCGTTGAAACGCGGCACTTCGACGAGCGGATTTTCCGGATCGACTTGCGCACGAACTGACGGCTCGATCATCATCGCGCCGACCATCAGATTTCTGGTGCAGCGGCATCTTCCCCTGGCGCGGAACATTAGAAATCTCTAATTGTTATCTTAAGCAGCGGGAACCTCCCAGGTTTCTGCTGCAGATCGGGTGCAACCCGATCGGCCCGCGCCCTCCGCCAGAGGCGCGGGCTTCGTTTGTTTAGCCGATGCGCAACGCCGTTCGGCAGCAGCATATTGGAGGCCTGCGGGAGCATTAGTAGTATCTGTCGCTACCGCGGCGCCCTGGCGCCCAGGCAACGGAGCCCGTCGTCCGACAGGGCGGCGGGCTTTTTGACGCGGGTCGGTCATCACGCAATCGATGAAATTCTGGCCGGCGCCGCTTCGTGTGGCATGGGGTAAGGTGCCCTGACGCAGCGCCGGCCAAGCGGAAATCAGGTCCGCCGCAGCCAGATTGTAGCCGCGCCGGCGCAGCAGGTAATTGCGTGATCGCGGAAGCCGCACCATTGCAGAGCCCTCCCAGCAGTTCGGTCTGCCCAGCGGCTGACCCGCGGCATTCATTCATTCTGACGATGCATCGGACGCCCCGACGGCGGAAATTGGACACCGCGCTCGCTCGCGACTATGGCGGCCGGCGGTATTCCCTGCAGATTTCGGATGAAAGGCATTCTATCCTTGTCGCGCCTGGATTCTTATCAGATCGTGGCAAGGTTTGCCTTTACGGCCGCGTTTGCCGGCGTTCTGCTGTTCGCCCTTTTGCCGGAGCAAGTCCTGCGGGGCCTTGGCCTGGCTTTCACGTTTGATCACGACAAGCTCAATCACGCCGCCGCCTTCGTCGTCCTGGCGGCTCTCGGAAGTCTCGGCTGGCCGGAACGCAAGGCGAAGCTGATCGTACTCCTCGTTCTCACGGGCGCGGCGATCGAGGGGCTTCAAGCCGTGCAACTGATAGGGCGCGACCCGGATTTATTCGACTGGGTGGCCGACTGCGCGGGAATCGCGTGCGGACTGATGGTTGCAGGCTGGACAAGGCGGCTCGCCGGCGGATTGCCATAGCTCTAAAGCGCATAACGGAATCGGCGCGCCCGTGCCCCAATAAGGGGAAATTGGCCGGCGCCACTGGGGGGCGCGTTGGGGTAAGTTGCCTGATGGGGCGCCGGCCAGGCGGAAAAATTACGTCCGCCGCAAAGTAACATAGCAGGAACGGCAAAGCGCGGCAGTAGCGTGATCGCGGAAGGTCCGCGTTGGCGCCTCCGGTGCGGTGACCCGTTTTGGATCAACAAATCTGGCACCTGAATTGCACTGCAGGCAATGCCGGGAAATCCCGGCAATCGTCCCCGAATATGGGGCCTCGCCGCTTCGCAAATGGAGCGGCGGGCCTTTTTGCCGGACGTTGAAAAGTAGGCCGATCAGCGGCTTAGCCGATCACGGTGTGCTTAGCCCGATTTCCCCTGCCAAGTGCTTATTCTCACAAGAGAAATTCTAAAGCGCCCAAGCATCGGTGCTTGACACAGGTTTCGATTAACTGGATAAGTGGATACACAGATACGCTCTGATCGGACCAGGGACATGGCAGCTGACGCAATCGAGCCGTTGGGCATCACGACCGCCGAGGAGGAGGCTTATCGCCACATTCAGCGGGCCCTGAGGATGGGGCGTTACCGGGCCGGGGACCGGCTGATCCCGGAAGAGATCGCGACGGAAATCGGCATGAGCCGCATGCCGGTTCGCGAAGCATTCCGCCAACTGGCCGCGGAAGGTCTTGTGGTCATTCGCCCGAACCGTGGCTGCATCGTCGCCGGGCTTACCCTCGATGAGATCTACGAAACCTTTGAAATACGCTCGGTGCTCGAAGGGCTGGCGGTGAGGCTTGCCATGCCGCACATCGATGCCGAAGTGCTTGAAGAACTGGAACGCCAGCTGGACCGCATGGAGCGCGCCAGCCAGACCGGCAGCAGCGACTGGGTCGTGCGCCATCAGGCCTTCCATTTGCAGATTTGCCAACTGAGCAACCGACCCAAACTCGTCCGGCAGATTGCCAGCCTGCACGTCGTGATCGAGCCCTACCTGCGCATCTGGTTCGACTATGTCGACAAACCCGCCAGCGCGCGTGCCGAGCACGAGATCCTGATCGACGTGCTGCGGTCAGGTGATGCCGGCAAGGCTGAGATCGTCATGCGGGATCATATCGTCGAGACAGCGCCGCTTCTGGCCAACTTCGCAAGTCCCGGCCGCCGCTAGGGAATACCATCTAACTCATTGAAGCCGGAAGATAATCCGGCATGACGAAAGGGAACTGCCGTACCGGCAAAAAAGAGGAGAATGACATGAAAATTAGCCGCATCGCAGCCATTGCGTCGGTCCTGTTCGGCCTGGTCCAGGCCGCCGTTGCACAAGAAACACCAAAGGCAATTACCATTGCCACCGAAGGAGCCTACGCGCCCTGGAATTTCACAACAGCCGACGGCAAGCTGGACGGCTTCGAAGTCGATCTCGCCAATGATCTGTGCGGGCGAATGAAGATCGAGTGCAAGATCGTCGCACAGGACTGGGACGGCATGATCCCCGCGCTGACCGTCGGCAAGTTCGACGTGATCATGGCGAGCATGTTCATCACTGAAAAACGTCTGAAGGTCATTGATTTTACCCAGCCATATGCGGTTGACCCCTCAGGTTTCGCGGTCGCCAAGGATAGCGAACTGGGCAAGCTCGGCATTTCCAACGAGCGGTTCAAGCTGGACAATGAAGCCACTTCGCAGGCGGCAATCGACAAGCTCAAGCCATTGCTGAAGGGAAAGATCATTGGAGTTCAGGCTGCAACGGCGAACCTGGAATTCCTGAAAAAATACTTCTCGGACGTCGCCGAGATTCGCGAATACAAGACCACCGAGCAACACGATCTCGATCTTGCCGCGGGTCGCATCGACGCGCTCTTCGCGCAACAGACAGCGCTGGCCGCCACGCTGAGCAAGCCGGAGTTCAGCGACTATACGCTTGCAGGACCAGGATTTGTCGGGGGCCTCTTCGGTCTTGGCTCAGGGGCCGGCATCCGCAAAGAGGACACCAAGCTGAAAGACATGCTCAACGGCGCCATCGACGCCGCGACCGCCGACGGCACGATCAAAACTCTGTCGCTTAAATGGCTCAAGAGCGACGTTACTCCAGTCAAGTAAGCGCTTGCCGGCGAACGGCCATTCCTGACCACGTTCCGGAGCTGAGCCGTTCGTCCTGCCGGGGCATCAATGCCGGGGGCATCAATGCCGGGGGTATCAATGCCGGGGGTATCAATGGTTGACGCATTCCGGCTGCTTGGTTTCCAGCACGGAGGTTGGGGGGCTGCTCTTCTCATGGCGGCCTCGGTCACAGTGCTCCTGTCTGTGCTGGGCTTTGCGCTTGGCGCTGTATTTGGCGGTCTGGCAGCGGCCGGGCGTCTCCGCAACTCCAAAATATTGAGGTTCTTGGCCCTTGGCTATTGCACGGTTTTCAGGGGCGTGCCCGACCTTCTGACCATTTATCTGCTTTACTATGGAGGTAGCGTCGCCCTGACCTCGCTTGGTCATAGCCTGGGCGGGTCCGGATTCGTCGGCGTTCCGGCCTTTGCCACCGGAACCTTGGCGATCGCGATCATCTCGGGCGCCTATCAAGCCGAGGTCTATCGAGGGGCTTACGTCGCCATCAACCAGGGACAGCACGATGCCGCTTGCGCGCTTGGTCTCAACCGGCTGCAGCGGCTGCGACAGGTTATTTTTCCCCAGCTCCTGAGATACGCGCTGCCAGGTCTCGGCAATGTGTGGCAGTTGGTTCTGAAGGACTCCTCGCTGATATCGGTAATCGGCCTCGTTGAACTGATGCGCCAGGCGCAGATCGCTGCAGGTTCGACCCGTGAACCGTTCATCTTCTACATTGCTGCAGCCTTGCTCTATCTGGCTATCGCTTCCGTCACGGGCCACGCCTTTTACCGTCTGGAACGGAAGGCGCCGTGGCGCGTCCGGTCGGCATGATAGATTTCAGTTTTTTCCTCGAAATCCTGCCGAAGCTACTCGCCGGCCTGCCGCTCACGGTGGAACTGGCCCTGACTTCCATCGTTGCCGGCTTCGTTCTTGCCGTCACATTGGCGCTTGCCCAGCAATCGGAATCGCCCTTCGTCGTCTTGCCGATCCGTGGCTTCGTTGCCGTGTTCAGGGGCACGCCTCTGCTGGTGCAGATTTTTCTGACCTATTATGGCCTTGGTCAGTTCCGGCACCAACTGTCGGCAATTGGATTATGGACCGTTTTCCGCGAACCCTACTGGTGCGCAATCATCGCGCTGACCCTCAACACCACCGCCTATGGCAGCGAAATCCTCCGCGGCGCGATTCAATCGGTGCCACGCGGCCTTGTCGAGGCGGCGCGGTCTGTCGGCCTGTCCACCTGTTTGACCTATCGGCACGTTATCCTGCCGCTGGCCTTTCGCCAGGCGCTGCCGAGTTACGGCAATGAAATCATCCTGATGATCAAGGGCACGTCTCTGGCTTCCATCGTGACCTTGATGGAGGTGACTGGAATTGCCCAGGGATTGATCTCCCAGACCTACCGCGCCTTTGAAGTCTTCATTTGCGCGGGCGCCATTTATCTCGCTTTGAACTTCGCGATCATCCGTGCCTTGGCGGCACTCGAATACTGGATGTCGCGGCATCTGCGGCACCGCCCCTCGACGATGAGCGACGCCGCCTCTTGAGCACGATCAGAAGGGCATAGCATGCGAAATTTTGAGAAACCAACGCGCTCGGTCGTCGTTTCACGCGAGGCCATGGCCGCCACCTCTCATCCGTCGGCGACCCTGACGGCGGTGGAGATCGTGGCGGCCGGCGGCAACGCCATGGATGCCGCCATCGCAGCCTGCGCGGTGCAATGTGTCGTCGAGCCAGCCTCGACCGGCATTGGAGGCGACTGCTTCGCTCTTCTGTCGCGAAACGGATCCGGCGAGGTCATCGCCTACAACGGATCGGGCAGGACACCCGCCGCCCTGACAATTGACTGGTTCCTCGAACGTGGCATGGCCGAGGTGGCCCGCAATTCTCCCGGCTCCGTCACCATCCCGGGAGCCATCGATGCCTGGACCAGATTGCACGCTGATCATGGACATATGCGCTTCGATCAAATCCTGGCCCCCGCTATACGTTTCGCCGAGGAAGGCTACGCCATTTCACCGCGGGTCCATCGTGACTGGGCGTTGGAAGAAGAACTTCTGGCCTCCGATGTAGCCGCGAAACGGATTTTCCTGCCAAACGGCCGCGCGCCACGTGTTGGCGAAGTGCATCGCCAGCCTGAGTTGGCTGCAACGCTGCGGCTGATCGCCAAGAAGGGACGAGAGGCCTTCTATACTGGCCCTGTGGCCGACGACATGGTCGCCTATCTTCGTGGGCTCGGCGGATTGCACACACTTGAAGATTTCGCCTCGGCAACAGGCGAATACGTGACCCCGATCAGCACGGCGTTCCGAGGCTGCGATGTGTTCGAATGTCCGCCGAATGGCCAGGGTGTGATCGCGCTGCTCATTCTAAACATCCTGTCGCGCTTCGAAGCGCACGGCGACCCGCAATCCGCGGACCGGCTTCACCTGGAAATCGAAGCAACACGCCTCGCTTACGCCGCGCGTGACCTGCTCGTCGCCGATCCCGACACTTCCGAGGTCCCGGTGGCCGACATGTTGTCGAATGCCTGGGCCGATCGTCTGGCCGGCATGATTGACCTAAAGCGCGCCCGCGCGGACCTGCCGGCGTTTGATATGCCGCTGCACAGCGACACGGTCTATATTTCCGTTGTCGATAAGGACCGCAATGCGGTCAGTTTCATCAACTCGGTCTTCGACAGCTTTGGCTCGGGCCTGGTCTCGCCACGCTCCGGTGTCGTCTTGCACAATCGCGGGCAAAGCTTTTCGCTTGACCCCAGGCACCCCAATGCAGTGGCGCCGAACAAGCGACCTTTGCATACCATCATACCCGGGATGCTTGCGAGAGACGGCCGGGCCGAAATGCCTTTCGGCGTTATGGGCGGCTACTACCAGGCAATGGGCCACGCGCACCTGCTGACGAAGGTGCTCGATTTCGGGATGGATCTGCAGGAGGCGATTGATCTGCCGCGGGTCGCCCCCGTCAGCGGCACCATGAACGTCCAGGCCGAACACGGGCTCGCTGGCGAAACCGTAGCTGAACTTAGCCGACGCGGTTTCGAAATCATTCCCGCCACGGACCCGATCGGCGGTGCGCAGGCCATTCGCATCGATTGGGCAAACGGGACCCTGCTGGGCGGTTCTGAACCGCGCAAGGACGGCTGCGCCCTCGGTCTGTAGAGCGGTTATGGCCAGAGCGAGATGCAAGATGCCGAAGATGCTCTCCATCGACATTTGGCCGAGCAGGAGCCGCTGGCGCCATGGTCCCGATAATTCTTGCAGACCATCGAGAACCCGTTCGGCACGAGGTTGTCACCCATGTCTTAAGTACAATCTGTTACCCATGTCTCCGGGTTGGACAAGGGAGGGGATGGTGCCCAGAGGCGGATTCGAACCACCGACACGCGGATTTTCAGTCCGCTGCTCTACCAACTGAGCTATCTGGGCCTGCTCCGGCGGGCGGCAATCTGCACACCGGGTTCATGAAAGCGCCGTCGGCACCCCTTGAAAGCGCGTGGGTTATAGCACGGGAATCCGGCCTGTCCAGCGCTTAGAGCATGATCCCGAAAAGTGGAATCCGGTTTTCGGAAAAGATCATGCTCAGACAAAACGCCAGAACCTGTTCCGTCCGACAGTGTCCGGATGGAACAAGTTCTGGACATTGATTTCAGGCGGGAAACGACAGGCAGTCCGCAAGGCCGATCATCGGTCACGATCGCGGCTGCGAAACCGTCCCAAGCCTGTGGAAAACCGCAGGTGGACGGTGCTATTTCTGGTCGTCGTTCTGATCCTCGTCGTCGCGGCCCGGGATGACGTAGACCCCCTTCAGCCAGCGGTTGAGGTCGATGTCCTTGCAGCGCGTCGAGCAGAACGGGTAGGTTTCGCGCGCCGATGGCTTGCCGCATTCGGGGCAGGGCCGCTTGGGCCGCAACGGCGTGACCTTGTCGTCCGGGCTCATATCCGCGCACCCGACAGCCAGTTGGCGTGCACCTTAAACCCTTCGCCGCTCAAAAGCGCTACCGTCTCGTAGAGTGGCAGGCCGACGACGTTGGTGTAGGAGCCGACAAGCTTGACGACGAAGGCGCCGGCAAGCCCCTGGACGCCATAGCCGCCGGCCTTGCCGCGCCATTCTCCCGACGCGATGTAGGCCTCGATCTCCTCGCGCGGCAGCCGCTTGAAGCGCACCCTGGTCTCGACCAGCCGCAAGCGCTGCTTGCCGCCAGGTGTGATCAGGCAGATGCCGGAATAGACGCGGTGCGAACGGCCGGACAAAAGCCCAAGGCAGTTGGCGGCGTCGTCGAGCGTCTCGGCCTTGGGCAGGATGCGTCGCCCGACGGCCACCACCGTGTCGGCCGCCAGCACGAAGCTCGGCGCGTAGTCCGTCTCGGTTTTCAGCGAGGCCAGCGCTTTCTCGGCCTTCTGCGTCGCCAGGCGCTTGGCCAGCGAGCGCGGGTGCTCGGCGCGCAGCGGCGTCTCGTCGACATCAGCCGGCAGCACACGGTCCGGCTCGATGCCGGCCTGCTGCAGCAGCTCGATCCGGCGTGGCGAACCCGAGGCAAGCACGAGCTTCTGCAAAATGCCCATCGCGATCCCGGCCGGGTCCTTGAACTTACTTGAAGCGGTAGGTGATGCGGCCCTTGGTCAGGTCGTAGGGCGTCATCTCGACCAGGACCTTGTCGCCGGTCAAAACGCGGATGCGGTTCTTGCGCATGCGGCCGGCCGTATGGGCGATGATTTCATGTTCGTTTTCGAGCTTGACCCTGAACATCGCGTTGGGCAGCAGTTCCGTCACGACACCCGGAAACTCGAGGACTTCTTCCTTCGGCATTCGATACCTTTGCTTGGATGGGTACTTCCAGCGCCCCGGCCGGAAAGTTGCGCGGAACCTATATGATAAACGCCCGCTTGTGAACATGCTTAATCCGCGGCGTTTTCAGCCCCGTTGCCGAGGAAACGGCGGCCGATCCGCGCCTTCAGCCGCTCGCGCACGTCGCGGTAGGCGGCCATGATCTGCTCGCGCGTGCCGCTGACGCCGGTCGGGTCGGGCATCGGCCAATATTCGACCTCGACGGCCAGCGAGCGGGTGAGTTCGAGCGCGATGTGGTGGGCTTCCGGCGCCAGCGTGACGATCAGGTCGAAATAATCGTCCTCGAGGTCATCCATCGTTCTCGGGTGCCGTTCGCCGAGCGACAGCCCTTCTTCGGCCAGCACGGCATCGACGAACGGATCGCGTTCGCCGCCGCGCACTCCCGCCGAGGCGACGAAGGTGGTAGGCGGGAGCACCTTGCGCGCCAGCAATTCGGCCATCGGCGAGCGCACGGCGTTCATGCCGCAGACAAACAGGATCGAGCGGGGCAGGATCTGGCGGGGCAGCGGGGCGGCCAGTTTCAGCCTCGCCAGTGCAGCACGCAAACCAGCGTGAACAGCCGGCGCGCCGTGTCGAAGTCAATCTCGATCTTGCCGGCAAGCCGGTCCATCAGCCTCTGCGAGCCTTCATTGTGCAGGCCGCGCCGGCCCATGTCTATCGCCTCGATATGGCTTGGCGTCGCGGTGCGGATGGCATCGTAATAGCTTTCGCAGATCATGAAGTAGTCCTTGACGATGCGCCGAAGCGGCGTCAGCGACAGGATGTGGGTGACCACGGCTGCGCCGTCCTCGCGCGTCACCGCGAACACCAGCCGGGACTCGGCCAGCGACAGTTTCAGCCGGTATGGCCCGGCGCCGTCGTCATTGACCGGCTGGAAGCGGTTCTCCTCGATCAGGTCGAAGATCGCCACCGCCCGCTCATGCTCGACATCGGGCGTCGAGCGGCCGATCGTCTCGTCGAGCTCGACATCGATCAGCCTGGCGCGGGTTTGGTCGTAGTCGGACATTTCTACATGTTCAGCCGGATGGCGACGGAGCGTCCATGCGCATCGAGGCCTTCCGCCTTGGCGAGCGTGATCGCCGCCGGCGCCAGTGCCCGCAACTGCTCCGGCCCGAGCTTCAGGATCGAAGTGCGCTTGACGAAATCGAGCACCGAAAGCCCGGACGAAAAGCGCGCCGAGCGCGCCGTCGGCAGCACGTGATTGGAGCCGGCGACATAGTCGCCGATGGCTTCCGGCGTGTGGCGGCCGAGAAACACCGCACCGGCATTGCGCATCCGCGCCAGGAACGCCTCTGGGTCGTCGATGGCAAGCTCGACATGTTCGGCCGCGATGCGGTCGACCAGCGGCAGTGCTGCCTCGATCGTCGGCACCAGGATGACGGCGCCGAAATCGCGCCAGCTCGCCGCCGCCGTTTCTCCGCGCGGCAGGTTCTGCAACTGCCGCTCCACCGCCTGTTCGACCGCTGCGCCAAAGGCACGGTCGTCGGTGATCAAGATCGACTGCGCCGACACATCGTGTTCGGCCTGGGCGAGTAGGTCGGCGGCGATCCAGTCCGGATCGTTGCTGCCGTCGGCGACAACCAGCACTTCCGACGGCCCGGCGATCATGTCGATGCCGACCGTGCCGAACACCTGGCGCTTGGCCGCCGCGACATAGGCATTGCCGGGACCGACGATCTTGGCGACGGGCTTTATCGTTTCGGTACCATAGGCAAGGGCCGCGATCGCCTGGGCGCCACCAACGCGGTAGATTTCGGAGACACCGGCAAGATCGGCTGCCACAAGCACCAGCGGCGGCACCTCGCCGCCGGAGGCCGGCACCACCATGGCGATGCGCTCGACGCCGGCGACCTTGGCCGGTACCGCGTTCATCAGCACCGAGCTCGGATAGCTCGCCGTGCCGCCCGGCACGTAGAGCCCGACGGCCTCGATTGCCGTCCAGCGCGAGCCGAGCTCGACGCCGGCGGCATCGGTGTAGCGGTCGTCCTGCGGCAGCTGCCGCTGGTGGTGGGAGCGGATGCGCTCGCGCGCGAATTTCAGCGCCTCGACCGTCTGCGGATCGGCGGCCTCGTAAGCCTTGGCAATGTCGTCCCTGGAGACGGCGATGCCGAGCCTGGCCAGGTCGCCGCCGCCGAATTTCTGCGTGTACCCGACCAGCGCCGCGTCGCCCTCGGCACGCACCTTGGCAATGATCTCGCGCACCACGGCGTCGACATCGGCCGAGACTTCCCGCTTGGTCAGCAGGAACGCGGCAAAGCGCTGCTCGAAATCGGCGTCGGACTGGCGAAGCGTGATGGCCATCGGCTCAAACCCTGTGGACCGGGCGCGACGTCGCTTCCCAGGCGCCGCCGACATCGGCAAGCCGCGCCTCGATGCATTCGACATCGAGCATGATCGTGCCGCCGCCCGAAAAGATCAGCTCGACGATGCCGGCCGGTTTGTCGAGCGCGAGAAAGCTGATCGCCAGCAGTGACAGCACCTCGTCCGGCTTGTCGCGGGCAATGCCGCTGGTCTTGGCGCCGAGCACCCGGTCGAAATGCAGCACGGCCTGCCGCCGCTCATTGTGCTGGCGGAAGAAGCCGGATTTCGCCTCCCAGACGAAGCGGTTCATGGTCAGCACGAAGCGCTTTACCGAAGGCAGGTATTCGAGATCGCTGACCTTCATGACAGCATCCTGGACATGCGCCGAGATGATGCTCAGATCCTGATCGTCGAGCGCGACAAGCTTGAGGCCATTCATGCGGAATTCGCACCTGCGAGTTGATTATTCGACCTTCTGTTAGGCGGTCTTTCCTGCTCGTGCAACCGCGCCGGAGGTCTTGTCCAGGCAATCGCCCCGGTCAGCGCTGCCCCTCATCCCCCTGCCGGGACCTTCTCCCCGTATAGGGACGGGGAGAAGGGGCTGGCCGCAACCTCGGCACCCTCCCGCAACGCTGGAGATTGGCGAAACCCTTCGCGAGGCGTCCCTTCTCCCCGTCCCTATACGGGGAGAAGGTCCCGGCAGGGGGATGAGGGGTAGCGCCGACCTGAGCCTGCTATGGTCACCCCGAAATGCGCTCGATCTCCGCGCCGCAGCCGGACAGCTTTTCCTCCAGCCGCTCGAAGCCGCGGTCGAGATGGTAGACGCGGTTGACCGTGGTTTCGCCTTCGGCTGCAAGGCCGGCAATGACCAGCGACACCGAGGCCCGAAGATCGGTCGCCATGACCGGCGCGCCCTTCAGCTTCGCTACGCCGTCGACGATCGCCGTCTGGCCGGACAGCGTGATGTGGGCGCCTAGCCGGGCGAGTTCCTGGACGTGCATGAAGCGGTTTTCGAAGATCGTCTCGGTGATGCGCGACTTGCCCTTGGCCATCGTCATCAGGCCCATGAACTGCGCCTGAAGATCGGTCGGGAACGCCGGGAAGGGCGCCGTCGTCACATCGACCGGCGAAATGCCGGCGCCGTTGCGCCTGACGCGGATGCCGGAATTAGTCTGCGTGATCTCGGCGCCGGTCTGCGAAATGATGTCTAGCGCCGTCTGCAACAGGTCGGGCCGCGCGCCTTCCAGCACGACGTCGCCGCCGGTCATCGCCACCGCCATCGCATAGGTGCCGGTCTCGATGCGGTCGGGGATCACCCTGACGCGAGCACCCGACAGCGCCTCGACGCCGTCGATGGTGATGGTCGCCGTGCCGGCGCCCGAGATCTTCGCGCCCATGGCGTTGAGGCATTCGGCGAGATTGACGATCTCCGGCTCGCGCGCGGCGTTTTCGAGCACCGTCTCGCCCTTGGCCAGCGAGGCCGCCATCATCAGCACATGGGTGGCGCCGACCGAAACTTTCGGGAACACATAACGGTTGCCGACAAGCCGGCCGTTCCTGGTCTTGGCGATGACGTAGCCGGTGTCGACGTCGATATCGGCGCCCAGTGCCTGCAGGCCTTCGAGGAAGAGGTCAACCGGCCGTGTGCCGATGGCGCAGCCGCCGGGCAGCGACACCTTGGCCTCGCCCATGCGGGCCAGCAGCGGGCCGATCACCCAGAACGACGCCCGCATCTTCGACACCAGCTCGTAAGGCGCCGTCGTGTCGACGATGTTGCGGGCCGAGAAAGTGATGGTGCGCGAATAGCCTTCCTGCTGCTTTTCGCGGCGGCCATTGACCGAATAGTCGACGCCGTGATTGCCGAGGATGCGGATCAGCTGCTCGACATCGGCCAGATGCGGCACGTTTTCCAGCGTCAGCGTGTCATCGGTCAAAAGCGCGGCGATCATCAGCGGCAGCGCAGCGTTTTTCGCGCCCGAGATCGGAATGCTTCCGGCAAGCTTGTTGCCGCCGACAATTCTGATGCGATCCATGAAGAGCGTCCCCTCGGCGCCAAGGCCGGTTTAAATCGGTTGAGTCTGTTGCGGCCATCTAGACCATTGGCCGGCTTGGTTCAAGAAACAGGCTACTCCCCACTTTGGCCCACGCCGACTTGGCCAAAGTACCGGCGACCAACATAGCCGATTCGCGTTAATCTTTTTTCATCACCGCTTGCAGCCCCTCCGGCCGCTTATCGGCGTCGCCAGCGCGCCGCTTGTCGGCGTCGCCGGCTCTTCGTGAGCGCGATTGCGCCTTGCGCTTCTGCAGGTTGGCGCGCAACTGCTCGGCCAGCCGGTCGTTGCGGCCCGTTCCGGCCTTTTTCGCTGAACCATCCTTCTTCGGTGATCCATCCTTGTTCGGAGAAACTGCCTTGCCGTTCATCGTTCTGCCCCCGGCCGGCGACCCGCCGGTGCATATAAAGGGATAGCCAACATTGTGGCACGGCCATGTCCGCAACGATCGCCCGGTGCGGCCTTTCAACCCGTCTTTGTCTTGGCCTTGCGCTTGCCGGTTCGATATGGCAGAAGCCCCGCCATCGGCGGCTGCGGTAGCTCAGTGGTAGAGCACTCCCTTGGTAAGGGAGAGGTCGAGAGTTCAATCCTCTCTCGCAGCACCAGTCTATCCGCACCATGCAGAGCTATGGCCATCGCCGCGCATGACCGACTGAGCAAATAGAGGCTATCAGGGCAGATCGCGACGCATACTGGTTGAATGATACGGAGCCGAGCTGCCCTTGTGCCCGGCTCCGGCTTTGACGGGAGCCTACGCAGCGTCGCCTGTTAGTTGCCGACGTCGTCGCTCCGGAGTCGCTTCACGCACAAAGCGCGAAGGACCAGAGCGGCATCGGCGTAAGTGATCGCCTTTTCGCCGCCGAAAACCAGTGCATTGCCGACAACCTCTAGGACATCGCCCTCGATGCGCCAAGGAAGAATATCGGTGCAGGTCCGCATGCGGCCGAAGACCGAACTGATCGGCACCATCTGGTCCTCAAATTCCACGTGCGGCTCGTCCGTTCCCGGAATCCAGGTTTGGTAAGCTTCCAAGGCATCGTCGAAGGCTCCGTGCAAATGAATCGGAGCATGGCCCTCATGCAGTGCGGGTAAAAGGCGTGTGGTCATCGGTCTCCTCCTGGATCGCGGCAGCCAGCCAATGCTGCCAGGTAACCCCGCATTTCGATGATTGGTCTATGGCCGGATGCGACGGGCGCCTACCCAATAGCCGCAAGTGCCGATGCCCCAATAGAAGGCTTCATCCCGTCCTGAGCGGCGAAATTTCGCCTCGGAGTCAGATGCGTCGTCCGCCTGCGCCTGGTCGGGCGCATAACGTGAAAGCTCCATGGGCGGGAAAAGGGCGCCGATCACGATCCTGATACAGCCCGGAACGGCTTCCAGAAATGTCTGCGTCATCGTCATCTCCTGATCCTGCGAACATGGACGGCGAAAAGTCAGGCACTTGAAGCGGGCAGTATGACCGGCTTCTTAGCAAATGTCTATCAAACTTGTAGACATTGGCTTGTAAGGAGCGAGCCTCTGACGAAATACCATGCGAGCTTGCCTGTGACTACGGTGGATGCTTGATCGCCAAGCTTCCTGCTATCCGCGCCTCGAACGGCCGCAGCTCCCGGTCTCTTGGCACTTTGCGACGGGGATCAGCTCCATCGCGCCTTCCTCGCGAGCGCGACGGATCTTCAGAATGATGATCCGTCCTTCATGAACCTTGGTCGAGCCGCCAACATGCGATCAGGTGCTCGTCGCCAGCTTGGCTGAGGGGCGGTTCGGCTTTCCAGCAATCGGCAACAGCGAGCGAGCAACGGCCGGCGAAGGCGCATCCCTGGCTCAGGCCCGCCGCGATGTCGGCCTGAGAGATGATCTTCGGCGCTGCATCGTCTGAAGACGCCGCCAGCAGCAGTTTGGTATAGGGATGATTGGGTCCGTGAAAAATCTGGTCGGATGAGCCGGTTTCGACCAGGCGGCCGCGGTACAGCACGCCGATCCTGTCGGCCATGTAGCGCACGACCCTGAGATCGTGGCTGATGAACAGATAGGTCGTGTCCTTGTCGCGCTGCAGGTCGTTGAGCAGGTTGAGAACGGTTGCCTGGACGGAAACGTCGAGCGCCGAAGTGGGTTCGTCGAGCACGACGACCTTCGGCACGCCGGCGAAGGCCCGTGCGATGGCCGCCCGTTGCCGCTGGCCGCCGGATAGTGATCGCGACTTCTGCTCGGCTGTGGCGCCGGCAAGGCGAACCGATTGCAGCAAATCGCTGACGCGGGCCTTTATCTCACTGCTGCGCAGGCCGGCGAGCCGGCGCAGCGGGCGGCCGAGTATCCTGCCGATCCGCTTACGCGGATTGAGCGTGCGATCCGGCGACTGGAAAACCATCTGCACATCGCGGCGTTCGCCAATACTTCTCTTCTCGACGCGCGGTGCGACCGTCCTGCCGAACAGCTCGACCGATCCGGCGTCTGGCATCTGTAGGCCGGTGACGATCCTTGCCAGCGTAGACTTGCCGGAACCGGATTCGCCGATCAGCCCGAAGGTCTCGCCGTGGCCGATGTCGAGATCGATATTGCTAAGCACCGGTTGGCTGCCGAAGGCATGGCTGATGCCTTTGCAGGCGATCGCGATTCGGCGTTCTTTGCGCTCGCCGGCCTCTTCATTCTGGACCGCCGAGTGCGATGGCAGGCCGTCCGCCTCCGCCAGTCTTCCATTCCGCTTCGTGTAGTTGAGCGCCGGGATCGAGGCGATCAGCGCCTTCGTATAGGCGTGAGAGGGGTTGTCGAAGACATCGCCGGCGGCGCCGCTTTCGACCACGGTTCCCGACTGCATCACCGCCACCCGGTCGCAGGAGCGGCGGATCATGTTGATGTCGTGGCTGATCAGCAGAATGCTGGTCTTGTGGTCCTTGCGCAGGCCGGAGAGGATGGCGATGATCTCGGACTGGACGCTGGCGTCGAGCGCCGTCGTCGGCTCGTCCAGCACCAGCAGCGACGGGTCGAGCGCAATCGCGATGGCGATGTTGGCGCGCTGCTGCATGCCGCCGGAGAGTTCGTGTGGATAGAGCCCCAGCACCCGTTCCGGATGGCTCACCCGAACGCGCCCGAGCAGTTCGCAGGCCCGCTCGCGCGCCTCGTCACGGCGCACCGGGCGATGCCGCATGATCGTCTCGGTGATCTGGCGACCGATCGTCATGCTTGGGTTGAGGGCCGCGCCCGGGTGCTGGTAGACGGCGGCGATGTGATTTCCCCTGAGTTGGCGCAACTGCTCGGCGGAGAGGTCGCGGATTTCGCGGCCCTGGAACTCCAGCGCTGACGCCGCGATGCGGGCATTCTTCGGCAGATAGCGCAGGATGGCGAGCGCCACCGAGCTTTTCCCCGATCCGGACTCGCCGACAACGCCGAGTGCTTCGCCTTCGCCTATGCGCAGGGAGACGCCACTGACGGCGGGATGCGATCCATTGCGCCCGTCATAGGCGATGGAAAGCTGGTCGACGTTCAGAACCGAGGAGGACATTGGGAGCTTGAAACCACTTTCTTCCAGCGTCGCGATCGAGGGCAATCGCTTCCACTTTTGCAATGCTTTATCTCTATAAAATTACTAGAATTAAGCCGGAGCGCAATCTAACTTTCATGGCTCAAGAGCGATTGTCGCCGCTTGCCGAAGCAGTGCGACAATCTCCGGAGCAGATCTGGAAGGAGACCGGCATGGCTCGAGACCACATGATCCTCAGCGCATTTTTCTTCAACCCGCAGGGCGATCATCGGATGTCGTGGCGCCATCCGCGGGCGCCGGGCCGGGAGGTGCTGGACTTCGAGTTCTACCGTGATCTCGTGCAAGCGGCCGAGCGGGCCAGGATCGACACCATCTTCGTCGCCGACCACGTTTCGATCTGGGATTCGGTCAAGAGCGGTGTCGCCCACTACGCCAATGCCCGCCTTGAGCCATTGACGCTGCTGTCGGCACTGGCCGGCGTGACCAAACACATCGGCCTGATCACCACGGTGTCGAGCTCGTACAGCGAGCCCTACAATGTTGCGCGCATGTTCGCCTCGCTTGACCATATCAGCAAGGGCAGGGCGTCGTGGAACGTCGTCACATCGGCCATGGACGAGGAGGCGCGCAATTTCGGCCGCGACGGCAACATCGAACATGCGTTCCGCTATGAGCGCGCGGCCGAATTCCTCGATATCGTCAAGGCGCTTTGGGACAGCTGGGAAGACGAGGCGCTGCTGATCGACAAGGAGACGGGCTATTTCGCCGATCCCGACAAGGTCCACCCCATCGATCACAAAGGCAAGCACTTCAAGGTGCGCGGGCCGCTCAACGTCTCGCGGCCGCCGCAGGGCCACCCGCTGATCGTCCAGGCCGGCTCGTCCGAGGACGGCAAGAACTTCGCCGCCGCCCAGGCCGACGTGCATTTCGCCATCTACAGCACCAGGGAAGACGGCATCAAATACCGGCAGGACATCAACGAGCGCCTCGCCCGCTATGGCAGGCGGCCGGAGAGCTTCAAGATCCTGCCGGGCATTCTGCCGATTGTCGCCGCTTCCGAGGCGGAAGGCCGCGAAAAACAGGAATACCTCCAGACCCTGTTGCCCGATCAGGTCGGCATCGACCTTCTGTCCAGCTGGAGCGGCATCGATCTCTCCGTCTATCCGCCAGACGGGCCGCTGCCGCCGCTGCCGGACGAGAGCACCTTCAATGGCGGACGGACATCGCTCAACCGGGTCAAGGAATGGTCGAAGCAGAATCTCAGCCTACGCGACATCGCCCGCAAGCTCGCCAACAGCGGTTCGGTGCCGACCGTCGCCGGCACGCCCAAACAGATCGCCGACCAGTTGCAGGACTGGTTCGTTTCAGGCGCCGCCGACGGCTTCAACCTGATGTTCCCGCTGCTGCCCGAGGACTGGGTGAATTTCGCCGAACAGGTGGTGCCGGAGCTGCAGCGCCGCGGCGTGTTCCCGACCGAATACGCGCCGGGAACGCTGCGCGACCGCTTCGGTCTGGCGCGGCCGGCAAACCGCTTCGCCGAGCAGCGCGACAACGCACGCGCCGTGTCCTGACCGGGAGAACGATCATGACCGTCGCGCCAAGATTGCAGCCTCGCGAAGCCACCGCGCCGCAGCTCGTCAATGTCCTGCACAGTCCCAAGCGTGTGCGCGTCAAATTCGGCGGCCGCACGATCGCCGACAGCCGCAACGTGCTGGTGCTGCGCTCCAACCATTTCCTGCCGATCTATTTCTTCCCGCCGTCAGCGGTAGACCCGTCGGTGCTGAAGCCCTCGCTGCATCGCGAACCGCATCCAGTCGGTGGCGAGACGGCCTATTGGGATATCGACAGCGGCGACAGGCGCAGTGCCAACGCGGCGTGGGCGTTCATCTCGCCGCCGGACGAAGCGCTGGCGTCCCTGGCCGGGCGGATCGCCTTCACCTGGAAGGCCGTCGACCAATGGTTCGAGGAGGACGAAGAGGTCTTCGTCCATGCGCGAGACCCTTATGCGCGCATTGATGTGCTGCAAAGCACGAGCCATGTGCAGGTCTGGTTCGACGGCGAGCCGATCGCCGACAGTCACCGCCCGGTGCTTTTGTTCGAGACGCATCTGCCGACGCGTTTCTATCTGCCGGCGGAAGACATCCGACTGGAGCGGCTGACGGCGTCCGTTACAACGACGCGATGTCCCTACAAGGGCATCGCCTCCTACTGGTCGGGGCTGCTGAGCGACGGAACGGTGCGCCCGGACATCGCCTGGAGCTACCGGGAACCAATCGCCGAAATGCCGAAGATCAAAGGCCTCATCGCCTTCTATCCGCAGGCCGTTGACCGCATCCATCTCGACGGCGAACCCGTCGCATAGGTTTTCAATTTTCATTTCAAAGCAGGGTTTAACATGACCAAACGCAGGGATATCGACGCACTTCGCAGCCTGTCGGGGGACATCTGGAATGTCGCCGTCGACGAATATCAGGGCGGCTTTCTCAAGCGCCGCGATCTCCTGAAATACGCCGCACTGCTCGGCCTGACAGGCTTTGCCGCCTCGCAGGGGTTCGGAGCCGCACGCGCCGCGGCCGCCGCCGGCGGCACGGTTCGTGTCGGGCTCGGTCAGCCGACCAAGGCGATCGATCCGGTTTCGGTGACCGATCCGGCCAGCATCGGGGTGATCAGCCAGGTCGGCGAATATCTGATCCTCGACGATCCGAAGGACGGTCTCCAGCCGAAGCTCGCCTTGTCCTGGGAGGCCGACGAGACAGCCAGCCGCTGGACCTTCAAATTGCGGCAAGGGGTGAAATTCCACGATGGCCGCGCCGTCACCGCCAAGGACGTGGTGGCGAGCTTCGAGCGGCTGGTCGATCCCGCCAGCGGCTCGTCGGCGCTCTCAGCCTACAAGGGCATCCTGTCCAAGGGTGGCGCCAAGCTGGTCGATGACGAAACGGTCGCCTTCGATCTGGACGGTCCGAACAGCAATTTCCCTTTCTATGTCTCTTCCGACGTCTATAACGCCGTCATCCTGCCGGCCGACTATGCCGGCGATTTCGAGAAAAATTTCAACGGCACCGGCCCGTTCAAGCTCGAATCCTTCCGTCCCAAGCAAGGCGCCAGCTTCGTGCGCAATCCGGATTACTGGGGCGAGAAGGCACTTCCCGACCGCATCGAGATCAAGTTCTTCGACGACGAGCAGGCGCAGGTGCTGGCGCTGCAGGCCGGCCAGCTCGACGTCATCCCCAGCACGACGCGGTTGGAACTGGCGATCGAGGGCAACCCCAACTTCAAGCTGCTCAGCGTGCAGGCAAGCTCGCATGACCAGGTGCATCTCAGAACCGACCAGGCGCCGTTCACCGACAAGCGCATCCGCCGTGCGCTGGCACTCACCATCGACCGCGAGGCGGTGGTCAAGGGGCTGCTGAAGGGCCGCGCCATCGTCGGCAACGACACCCCGTTCGCGCCGATCTTCCCTTCGGCCGATCCGTCGGTGCCGCAGCGCAAGCACGATATCACGGAAGCCAAGCGGCTGCTTGGCGAGGCTGGCGTGCCGAACGGCTTCGAGGTGACGCTGACCACCGAACGCGCCTATGACATTCCCGACTATGCGGTGATCATCCAGAACTTCGCCAAAAAGATCGGCATCGATGTCAAGCTCAATGTCCTGCCGCAGGACGCCTATTACGGCTCGGCGACCTTCGGCAGCTCGCCTTGGCTGGATTCGGTTCTCGGCATCACCGACTACGGCCATCGCGGCACGCCCGACATCTTCCTCAACGCCACGCTGAAGAGTACGGGAGCCTGGAACGCGGCGCATTTCAACAACCCCGGCTATGATGCGCTGCTGCTCGACTACTCGAAGGCGCGTGACCTCAATGCCCAGCGCCTTGCTGCCGGCAAGATCCAGACGCTTTTGCTTGACGAGACGCCGGCGATCATCAGCTACTTCTCGCAATACAGCCGGATTGTCAGCTCGAAGGTCGAGGGCGTGCGCTTCACCGCAATCTCGCATCTGCTGCTCGATCGCGTTTCCTTCGTCCAGGCATGATCGCGACATGCTGACCGGCCGCATTCTGTCAGCGCGTGTCGGCACTCTCGTCCTCACGCTGTGGCTTGTCAGTGTCCTGGTTTTCTTCGCCGGGCAGGTTTTGCCCGGCGATGTCGGCCGCGTGATGCTCGGGCCGTTTGCCGACGCGCAGGCGGTGGCGGAGCTGAACAAGCGGCTGGGCGCCGACCAGCCAGTTCTCGTCCAGTATTGGCTCTGGTTCAGCAAGGCGGTGTCAGGCGATTTCGGCACCTCGCTTTCGATGCGCGCGCCGGTGGCCCCATTCGTGCTGGAGAGCCTGAAGCGCTCCGCATCCCTTGCCGGCATTATTTTGGTCTTTCTCATTCCGCTCGGGGTTGGCGGCGGTGTCATCGCCGGTCTCAACGCCGGCCGCCTCATCGACCGGCTGATCGTGATGGCGGGCGTCTCCTTCGGCATCGTCCCGGATTTTGTGTCCGGCCTGATGCTGCTCATCGTTTTCGGCCTGTGGCTGAACTGGTTCCCGATCTCAGGCGTTGCGCCGGATAGCGCGGGCTTCTGGACGCAAGGCTATTATCTGATCCTGCCGGCGCTGCCGCTGGTGCTCAATCTTGCCGGCTACATCGCCCGGATGACGCGGGCCGGCGTGATCGAGGCGATGGCCGCCGACTACACACGCACCGCCGTCCTGAAAGGGCTTGAGCGGCGCGAGATCATCCTTCGGCACGTGCTGCGCAATGCGCTGACCCCGACCATCGCGGTGCTGGCGACGCAGACCGGATACATGCTTGGCGGGCTGGTTGTGATCGAAGCGCTGTTCGGCATCCAGGGACTTGGCAATCTGGTTCTGAACGCGGCCAAGGCGCGAGATTTCCCGATGCTTGAAGCGGGGGTGCTGGTGATGGCGGCAATCTTTGTTCTTTCGGCGGCGGCGGGCGACTTCGTGCTGGCCTTGCTCGATCCGCGGCAACGCCGTCGGACCTCGCCATGACGGATCTGACGGAGTTTCCCGCATCACGGCGCGCCGTGGCCGGTTTTCCGGCGGTGCGCAGGATCGGCAGTGCCTTCTCCGGACTGCCCCCATCGGTCGTGATCGGAACGCTGCTGCTACTGTTCTGGGTCGTATGCGCGGTAGCAGGCAATCTTTTCGTTCCGTATGATCCCTATGCCGAGGATTTTCTGGCGATGCTGACGCCGCCCGATGCCTCGCACTGGTTCGGGACCGATCAGCTCGGCCGCGACGTGCTGTCCCGCATTATCGTCGGATCGCGCGATATCCTGCTGGTTGCGCCGCTGGCGACGCTGGTCGGCGTTGCCGCCGGCAGCATCATCGGCCTGGTGCTCGGCTATTTCGATGGCCTCACCGATGCCATCGGCGCGCGGTTGCTCGATACACTGATGGCGTTTCCATTCATCGTTCTCGTCACCATGACGCTGGTGGCGATCGGGCCGTCGAACCTGACGGTCGTCCTGGTGATCGGCATCGCCTATGCGCCGCTGGTGGCGCGCACCGTCCGCGCCGCCGTGCGCGAGCAGAAGCAGCGCGACTATGTCAGCGCCGCCCGGCTTGGCGGCGAAGGCGCGCTCGCCATCATGTTCCTGGAGATATTGCCCAACATCAGGGAGACCATCCTCATCGAGTTCGTCACTCGGCTGGGCTACGCGTTCTTTTCGATCGCGACGCTGAGTTTTCTGGGCCTCGGCATCCAGCCGCCTTCCGCCGATTGGGGGCTAGCCGTCGCCGACGGCTACGGCTTCCTGACCGGCGGTAAATGGTGGGTCGTCGTTTTCAATTCCGGCGCGATCGTTTCACTGGTCATGGCAACGAACCTAATTGCCCAAGGCTTAGGCGCGTTTGAAAATGGTGATGGATGAATGCGAAGCCGTATTGATGGCCTGAGCTTCGGTCTGCTCGCTATACGGACATTGCTACGTCCATTAGCAGAACGGCATTTTTCTCCGCGAGGCCGAAAAATCGGAACGTAGTTCCTTATCTCTATAGATTTTGTCGAATATCGTCTGCCCCGGTTTGGAAATGACCCGATGCGCATGCAGGGTCCGGGAGATTGACGAGTTGGCAAGGCTATCGGTTCTCGGAATATCCGGCGGCGTAAGCACACCATCGCGCACTACCGCGGTGGTCAACGCGCTGGTCAAGGCAGTCGCCTTGCGCGTCCCGGCAGACACCGGCCTGATCGAAATCACCGAGGCGGCGCCTTCGATTTTCGCCGGGCTGTCTCGTCGTGCGCTCGGCGCGTCTGGCGAAGCGATCATCCAGCGTGTCGAGAAGGCCGACCTGCTCGTGGTCGGAACGCCGGTCTATCGGGCGTCCTACACCGGCGCTCTCAAGCACCTGTTCGACCTCGTCGATCATCGTGCACTGACGGGCAAGACCGTGCTTCTCGCGGCAACCGGCGGAAGTCCATACCATGGCCTGGTTCTCGAACATCAGCTCCGGCCATTGTTCGGTTTTTTCGGGGCCGTCACCGTCCCGACCGATGTCTACGGCGCGCCCGACGATTTCGTCGATGCCAAGATCGTCGGCGCGGCGATTATCGAGCGCATCTCACGGGCCGCTACCGAAGCGATTTCCTTGCTTAATTCCAGTCATGCAAATGCTGCCGTCGCCACGCGCGTCGGTTGAAGCCAATCAAAAAGGGGAAACGAAACGAAATGACCTCGAATTCCGACAACGTGAAGTTCGCCTACTGGGTCCCGAACGTTTCGGGCGGCCTTGTCATCTCCAACATCGAGCAGCGGACAGGCTGGGACATCGATTATAACCGCAAGCTCGCCCAGATCGCCGAGGCCAACGGCTTCGACTACGCGCTGAGCCAAATACGCTTCACGGCCGGCTATGGCGCCGACAACCAGCACGAATCCGTCTCGTTCAGCCATGCCTTGCTCGCTGCCACCACAACGCTGAAAGTCATCGCGGCGATCCTGCCCGGCCCATGGAATCCAGCGCTGGCGGCCAAGCAGATAGCCACCATCAATCACCTGACCAATGGCCGTGTCGCCGTCAATGTCGTGAGCGGCTGGTTCCGCGGTGAGTTCGCCGCCATCGGCGAGCTGTGGCTCGACCATGACGAGCGCTATCGCCGCTCGGAGGAATTCATCCGTGCGCTGCGCGGCATCTGGACCGAGGACAATTTCACTCTGAAGGGCGACTTCTATCGCTTTACCAACTACTCGATGAAGCCGAAGCCGATCGATCCGCAGCCGGAGATCTTCCAGGGCGGCTCATCACGCGCGGCGCGCGACATGGCTGCGCGGGTTTCCGACTGGTATTTCACCAACGGCAACACGCCGGAAGAGATCAAGAAGCAGGTTGACGACATCAAGACCAAGGCGAAGGCCAATGGCCACAAGGTCAAGATCGGCGTCAACGCCTTTGCCATCGCTCGCGAAACCGAGGCAGAAGCGCGCATCGTGCTCGACGAGATCATCGCCAAGGCCAATCCGGAGGCGGTGCAGGGTTTCGCCGATCAGGTCAAGAATGCCGGCAAGGCCTCGCCGGAAGGCGAGGGTAACTGGGCGAAATCCTCGTTCGAGGATCTTGTCCAATACAATGACGGCTTCCGCAGCAATCTCATCGGCACGCCGGAACAGATTGCCGAACGCATCCTCAAGCTGAAGGATGCCGGCGCGGATCTGATCCTGCTCGGCTTCCTGCATTTCCAGGAAGAGGTGGAGTTCTTCGGCAAGCGCGTCATCCCTCTGGTGCGCGAACTGGAAGCGGCGCGCGACAGGGAGCTCGTCGCCGCGGAATAGGACAGGCGCGGCCTTCAGGCCGCCGCCCGCACGCCTTCAAAATCAGGGACGTTTCATGATTGGTGCTTCGCTGGGAGCCGCCGCATACGAGCGCGCGCCCGAAATCTCCGGGATTCTTGCTGGTGCTGGTCCCGTCGAGGACACGCGCCCGGCGCGCCTGTCGCCAAAGGCTGATGCGATCCTGGCGCTGGGCGGGATCAGCATTTCTTTTGGTGGCGTCATGGCACTGCGGGATGTCGACCTCGAGGTCAAAAGCCGCGAGATCCGCGCTGTGATCGGTCCCAATGGCGCCGGCAAATCCTCGCTGATCAACATCATCAGCGGCCTCTATCACGCCGATCAGGGCAAGATCGCGATCGATGGCCAGTCCTTCTCCCGGGTGTCGGCAAGCCGTCTGGCACGGCTCGGCGTCGCGCGCACCTTCCAGAACCTGGCACTGTTCGGTGGGCTTTCAGTGCGCGACAACATCGCGTCGGGCCGCGTCCACACCCGGCGCGCCAGCTTTGTCGAACATATCGCCGGTCTACCGCGCGCCCGGCGCGAAGATGCCGCGATCGCTGAAAAGGTCGACCAGACAATCGCCTTCCTGCATCTCGAGGCCGTCGCCGATCGCCTGGTCGCAACGCTGCCCTACGGCCTGCAGAAGCGGGTCGAACTGGCGCGCGCGCTTGTCGCCGAGCCGAAGATCCTGCTGCTCGACGAACCGATGGCCGGCATGACGGCGACCGAGAAGGCCGAGATGGCCGGTTTCGTGCGCGCAGCGCGCGACCGGCACGACGTCACCATCATCCTGATCGAACACGACATCGGGGTGGTCATGGGACTCTCCGACCGCGTCGCCGTGCTCGACTACGGCCGCAAGATCGCCGACGGGACACCGGCCGAGGTCAGGGCCAATCCGGCGGTGATCCGGGCCTATATCGGCACCGCCGAAGGCGAAGATGGCGAGGGCATCTGATGAGCTACTATGATTTCCTCTTCGTCATCGAGGTGCTGGTCGGTGGCTTGCTCTCAGGCGTCATGTATTCGCTCGTCGCCATCGGTTTCGTGCTGATCTACAAGACGTCGGGCGTGCTGAACTTCGCGCAAGGGTCGATGGTGCTGTTCGCCGCACTCACCTTTGTCAGCCTTGTCGAACGCGGCATCCCGTTTGCGCTTTCGCTGCTCGTTACCCTCGCGGTCATGGTTGCGCTGGGCTTCACCATCGAGCGAACTGTGCTGAGGCCGCTGGTCAATCGCTCGCCGATGACGCTGTTCATGGCCACGCTTGGCCTGTCTTACATCATTGAAGGCGCTGCCCAGTTGGTGTGGGGCACGCAGGTGCACGGGCTCGATCTCGGCATCGACGACACGCCGTTCGAGGTCGGCGGTATCTTGATATCGTCGTTCGATCTTCTTGCTGCAGGCATTGCCGCGGCGATGGTCGCCGGCTTGAGCGCATTCTTCTATTGGACCCGCATCGGCCTGGCGTTTCGCGCCGTCGCAGACGACCAGTTCGCGGCGCTCGCCGTCGGGCTGCGGCTGCCCCGGATCTGGGGGACGGTGTGGACGGCCGCGGGGTTCGTGGCACTGGTCGCGGGACTTTTGTGGGGCGCGCGCCTCGGCGTCCAGTTCTCGCTGTCGCTGATCGTGCTGAAGGCGCTGCCGGTGCTGGTGCTTGGCGGCTTCGATTCTATCCTCGGCGCCATCGTCGGCGGCCTCATCATCGGCGCCAGCGAGAAGCTCGCCGAGGTCTACCTCGGACCCTTTGTCGGTGGCGGCATCGAAGGCTGGTTCGCCTATGCGCTGGCGCTGGTCGTCCTGCTGGTGCGCCCCTCCGGCCTGTTTGGCCAGAAGACTGTCGAAAGGGTCTGACCGATGGCCGTGCAAGCGCTCGATGCCGCAAGGCTTCCCATCGACTGGCAGAGGTTAGCTCTGCCCGTCGCCCTGATTGCCGTGGCCTACGGCCTGATCCCCGCCTATGCGTCGAGCTATCTCGTCGAGGCGATCCTGCTGCCGTTCCTTGCGCTCAGCCTGGCGGCGGTCGGCCTCAACCTTTTGACCGGCTATTGCGGCCAGCTTTCGCTGGGCTCCTCCGCCTTCATGGCGGTCGGCGCTTTCGCCGCCTACAATTTCAACCTTCGGGTCGAAGGACTGCCGCTGGCTGCGACCATGATCCTGGCCGGGATTTCAGCCGCCGGCATCGGCGTCGTGTTCGGATTGCCGAGCCTGCGCCTGCGCGGCTTCTATCTCGCCGTCTCAACGCTCGCCGCTCAGTTCTTCGTGCAGTGGGCGCTGACCAAGTTCGGGTGGTTCTCCAACGACAACCCTTCCGGGGTGATCTCGGCGCCGCACCTTGCCGTTGCGGGCTTCTCGCTCGACAGGGCGACGGGCCGCTACCTGCTCTCGGTGACCACGGTCATCGTGCTCACGGCGCTCGTCTGGCGCCTGGTCAACAGCGCGACCGGCCGCAATTTCATCGCCGTGCGCGACAACGAAACCGCCGCGCGGGTGATCGGCGTCCCTGTGCTGAAGACCAAGCTGCTCGCGTTCGCCATCTCGTCCTTCATCATCGGCGTCGCCGGGGTGCTGTGGGCCTTCACCTATCTGCGCACCGTCGAGCCGGCCGGCTTCAATCTCGACCGCTCGTTCCAGATCCTGTTCATCATCATCATCGGCGGGCTGGCCTCGATACGCGGCGCCTTTCTGGGAGCGGCGTTCATCGTCATCTTTCCGCTCATCCTGTCGCGGCTTGGCGCCTTCCTGTTTGGCGGACTGTTCGATTCGGGTGTTCTCGACATGAGCCAGCGCATCGTGCTCGGCGCGCTCATCATCATCTTCCTCATCGCGGAACCGAACGGGCTGTCGGCCCTCTTCGACCGCCTGAAACGACGGATCGGCTCAAGGTCCAGCTGAGCGCCGCTCGACATCCTCTCACGGACCACAACCTCAGGAGACGCAATCCATGACCTTCTTCAGTCACCTCAAGAAAGCGGCGATCGCCACGGCTTTCGTCCTCGGCGCGACGGCGGTCCACGCCGACGAGCAGTATTTTCCCCTGCAGAGCTACCGCGTCGGCCCTTATGCCGCCGGCGGCACCGGCTTCTTCGGCGGCTTCATCGACTATCTCAACCTGATCAACATCCGCGACGGCGGCGTCAACGGCGTCAAACTGACCTGGAGCGAGGGCGAGACGCAGTATGAGGTCGAGAAGGGCGTCGAGGTCTATGAACGATTGAAGAGCAATCCCGGCATCGCCGCCTGGAACCCGCTTTCGGTCGGCATCGCCTATGCCATGATCGACCGCATCACCGATGACAAGGTGCCGCTGATCACCATCAACCACGGCCGCACCGACACCACGGACGGACGCGTGTTCCCTTACGTCTTCCCGCTGCTGCTCAATCCCTACAGCGAGACCTCGGGCATCGTGAACTATATCGCCTCCAAGGAAGGTGGCCTCGACAAGCTCAAGGGCAAGAAGATCGTCGTGCTCTATCACGGCTCGCCCTATGGCAAGGAGACGATTCCGATCTATGAGCTGCTGTCGCAGAAATACGGCTTCGAGCTGTCGCAGATCGAGGTTCCGCATCCAGGCAACGAGCAGCAGGCGCAGTGGCTGACGATCCGTCGCGAGCATCCGGACTATGTGGTGCTGCGCGGCTGGGGCGTGATGAACCCGGTTGCGCTCAAGACCGCGCAGAAGACCGGCTTCCCGGCCGATCACATCGTCGGCAATGTCTGGTCGAATTCGGAAGAGGATGTGATCCCCGCCGGCGATGCCGCCAAGGGCTATACGGCCATCACCACCCAGGCGTCAGGCGAGCAGTATCCGGTAGTCCAGGAGATCGTCAAAACGGTCTACGGCGCCGGCAAAGGCAATCTCGAGGAAAAGAGCCGTATCGGCTCGGTCTACCACAATCTCGGCATCGTCAACGGCATCCTCAATGTCGAGGCGGTCCGCATCGCGCAGACCAAGTTCGGCAACCGCACGCTCACCGGCGACGAAGTCCGCTGGGGCTTCGAGCATCTCAAGCTCGATCCGGCACGCGTCGAGGCGCTGGGCGCCAAGGACCTGTTCCACTCGATCAACGTCTCCTGGGACAATCACGAAGGTGACGGCTACGTGACCTTCCAGCAGTGGGACGGCAAGAAGTGGAACGTCGTCTCCGACTGGATTGCGCCCGACTGGAAGCTGCTGCGTCCGATCATCGAGAAGTCGTCCGAGGCCTATGCCAAGGAAAAGGGCATCAAGATCCGCACGGCCGAAGACGCCGAAGCAGTGGTCAGCAACTGAAGTCCAACAACTCGCGGGCCGGCCCCCGGGCGGGCCCGGGTTTCAGGCGGTTTGGGGGGGGAAGGTGGGCCGGCCCGGAAAAACCCAGCGGTGGGGGGGGGGCGGGGGGGGCCGGGAAAAACGGCGCCACCCCCCCCGGG